>NZ_JBSUGC010000003.1:0-396686 GCF_054065485.1 Vreelandella sp. 2A-K22
CGCTGGGCGACAGGTCGTGGGTGCGGCTGGCAAACTCAACCGAGAGCGAAAACGGCTCAGACAGCGCCTCACGATGGGTAAAGCGCACCACGGCGGTGTCATCGGCCCCGGGTAGGGTCAGGGTAAACTGTAGGCCTGTGCCGTCTGCCATCGCGCCGCTCCTTGGATCGTTATCTGTTAAATGAGAACGAGTTAGGATAGCGAGCCAGTGGCAGAGGGCAACCCCTTGAGGGCACGAAGCGTTAATGGCTTACACGCTTGTAAGAAATGGCTTACAAAATTTTAAGCCATATCTTACAAATCGATGGGTAATCAGATAAAAGCGAATTTAAATTAATTGAGGTTGAGCGTTAGAAGGGAAGATGCAACGAGGCGCTTAGCATATTGAGGTGGCTGAGGGTTGGGGCGTCGATGCGTTCGTACTCTAGGCGGCTGACGAGTCGATTGATCGTCACCGTGGCGCCGAAACCTTGCAGCAATGCAGTACCGCTTTCATCGGCGCCTTCCAGGTCGCTTTCCCCACGCCATTCTGTGATGCCGGACTTCGCATAGATGCTGAAAGCACCCATGCGAACTCCGGCAACAATGGCGCCACCTAAACTGAGTGTATCCATGATGAGCGGGTTAACACCGGAGGAGGTGGAGATCTCTTCGCTTTCCCGGTAGGCAATTTCAGCGCCAATATCGATTTGGGGGAGGCGCCAGGGGCTGTAGCCTGCGGTGACCCGAAAACCGCTGGTATAGTTATCAAGGCTTTGAAGGTCACTGCCTTCTAAGATAACGCCGTTATCCAGCTGCATGAGTTCGCTATTAGGGGCGGTATAGGCCATCACCGGCGGAGTGTCGTCGGCGTAGCTGCTAAACCAGGGAACGGAGCAGCAGAGCAGGGTGCTTGCCAAGCGTTTGATTGGCATTTCTCTTACACCTATCGGTACATACCCAAGTGTTGTCGTATAGCCATGGGTAGAGAGGAAAAAGCAATTCTATTCAGATTAGCAACTGGCTTGGATTTCCACCACTTTAATTGCGCCCTGGGCTAGGTTATCGACTAAATTTTTACCCATAGTGATAAAGCGCTCACCAAATACCCACTGGGGGGACAGCACCGCTTGCCGGGGTGTCTGCTCTTTTTGACGTTGCCGCTGGCGCCACGCCAAAGCCATTTCGCTCCAGTCGTCCACGTGTTCAAGTTGAAAGCCGCCCACTTCAAGCAGTCGAGTTAGTTCAACCAAGGTAAGTAGATGGGAGTGCTTGGAGGAGGCTGCCCAAGGCACTGGGTAGCGAAGTTGCGCCACGTTGGGGCCGCTGACCACTTCGTGCATCACTATCTGCCCGCCAGGGCGCAGAACACGACGGCTTTCTGCGATTACCTTGGTGGCATCGGGCATATTGAGTAGGCTGTGCTGAAACAGCACGGCATCAAAGCTGTTATCCGCAAAGGGCAGAGCGCTAGCATCGCCCGTTACCCAGGCAAGCGGTGGGGCGTCTGGCTGTACCCGTAAGCTCAGCGATTTATTGAGCGCACTAAAACCGTGGGTGATATCCAGCCCCATCATTTGAAAACCGAGTGAAGCACCCTGGCGCATTAGCCCGCCCAGCCCAGCGCCAATATCCAGCACCTTACCGTGGGTGTCAGGGTTGAGCCGTTCCAGCAGCCGTGTAGAGGCTGCCACACCGCCAATATGCAGCTGATCCAAAGGCGCCAATTGGTGCAGCGTAGGGCCAGCAGGGTAGTGAGCATTGATCTGCGCCAATATCTCATCAGCGCGCAGGGCGCGCTGATAGTGGTTGGCTAAAGGGTTGGAAGGGGTCATCGCTTACGATTCTTGATCCAAGCCCAACTCTTGAATGGAAATTTCACGCATTTTAAATTTCTGAATCTTGCCGGTGACGGTCATCGGGAACTCGTCAACGAACTTAAAGTAGCGCGGAATTTTGAAGTGGGTGATCTTGCCTTTGCAGTACTCGCGTAGCTCTTCACCGGTGACGTCACCCGCGGTGCTGTTGAGTTTCACCCAGGCAATCAGCTCTTCACCATACTTCTTGTCGGGCACGCCGGTGACCTGTACTTCTGAGATCGCCGGGTGGGCGTAGAGAAACTCTTCGATCTCTTTGGGATAGACGTTCTCGCCGCCGCGAATGACCATATCTTTGATGCGGCCGACGATCTGGATGTAACCCTCTTCATCCATGGTGGCCAGATCACCTGTGTGCATCCAGCCTGCTTCGTCGATGGCCTCGGCGGTGGCTTTATCGTTGTTCCAGTACTTCAGCATTACGCTATAGCCGCGGGTACACAGCTCGCCGATTTCGCCCCGAGGCAGAATGCCGTCGTTGCCAGGGTCGACAATTTTGTTCTCTAAGTGAGGCTGGGTACGGCCCACGGTGGAAACGCGTTTCTCAATGCTGTCGTTGGCACCCGTTTGAGTGGAGACCGGGCTGGTTTCGGTCATACCGTAGGCGATCTGCACGCCCTTCATATTCATCTTGCTGATTACCTGCTTCATGATTTCCGCAGGGCAGATCGAGCCCGCCATAATCCCGGTGCGCAGTGTGGAGAAGTCAGTGCTAGCAAAACCCTCGTGTTCAAGCTCGGCGATAAACATGGTGGGCACGCCGTAGAGCGCGGTGGCTTTTTGATCGTGCACTGCCTTGAGCACCTTGCCGGGATCGAAGCCCTCATCCGGGTAGATCATGGTGGCGCCGTGGGTCATACACCCCAGGTTGCCCATCACCATGCCAAAGCAGTGGTAAAGCGGCACCGGAATCACCAGGCGATCTTCGCTGGTAAAGCCCATGCTCTCTGCCACGAAGAAGCCGTTATTGAGAATGTTGTGGTGGGAAAGCGTTGCGCCTTTAGGAAAGCCCGTGGTGCCCGAGGTGTACTGGATATTGATCGCATCATCAAACTGCAGCGTCGCCTGCAGGTCGTCAACGTCAGTTTGGCTAACTTTGTTGGCTTCTTTCATCAGGTCAGACCAGCGCCACATGCCGCTGAGCTTTTCGCTGCTTAAATTAATAATGCACTCAAGGTCGGGCAGCTTTTGTGACTTCAGCTCGCCATCGTTACTGGCTTTTAATTCGGGTGCCAGCTCATACAGCATGGCGCTGTAGTCAGAGCTTTTAAAGCTGTTGGCAGTGACCAGAAAGCGCGCGCCAGACTGGTTCAGTGCGTATTCCAGCTCATGGGTACGGTAAGAGGGATTAATGTTGACCAGGATGGCGCCAATTTTGGCGGTGGCAAACTGGGTTAACGTCCACTCGCTGCAGTTAGGCGCCCACATGGCAACGCGGTCACCCTTATTAACGCCAATGGAGAGCAGCGCGCGGGCACAGCGGTTAACCTCTTCGTGAAGCTGGCGATAGCTCCAGTGAATATTCTGGTGCAGCACAATCAGGGCGTCGTTATCAGCATGCTGTGTCGCGATTTGATCAAATTTATCGCCAATCGTCATACCTAGAAGCGGCTTGTCTGCCATGCTGCTGGAGTAGCTGGGTTGGGTAAGGGTAGATGATGCCATGGTGTATCTCTCCGATATTTTTTTTGTCCGAACGGGAAGGCAGAGGATAGTTAGCTGCTTTTAATTTTTATTATTCACTTCTCATCTCAACGGCTAGGGCCTTTTGCCAGGGCGACTTTGGAACTGGGCTTGCGGCCTAGCTCGCCGGTGATCCAAAAGCCGGTATCGATCACTGCCTGCAGGTCGATACCCGTTTCAATCCCCAGCCCTTCAAGCATGTAGAGCACGTCTTCGGTGGCCACATTGCCGGAGGCGCCCTTGGCGTAGGGGCAGCCGCCGAGGCCTGCCGTGGCAGCGTCAATAACGCTGACGCCTTCTTCCATTACCGCGTACAGATTGGCCAGCGCCATGCCGTAGGTATCGTGAAAGTGGGCCGCCAGGAACTCAATGGGCACCTGCTGCTGAACGGCTTCAATCATGCGCTTGGCAGCCAGCGGTGTACCGACGCCAATGGTGTCCCCTAGCGACACTTCGTAGCAGCCCATCTCATAAAGTGCCTTGGTGACTTCGGCTACTTTGCCAGGCGCGATTTCGCCCTCATAAGGGCAGCCCAATACGCAGGAGACGTAGCCGCGTACACGTACGCCCGCATCGCCTGCGCGCTTGAGCACCGGTTCAAAGCGTGCCAGCGATTCGGCAATTGAGCAGTTGATGTTCTTTTGCGAGAAAGCTTCAGATGCAGCACCAAATACTGCCACCTCTTCAACGCCAACGGATAAGGCGTTTTCAAGCCCTTTCAGGTTAGGCGTGAGCGCTGAGTAAACCACGCCGGGTTGGCGCTTAATACCAGCCATCACTTCGATGGCGTCACCCATTTGCGGCACCCATTTGGGTGACACAAAACTGGCGGCTTCAATATGCGTCATACCCGCCTTGGCAAGCCGCTCGATCAGGGCAATTTTGGTCGCCGTGGGTACAATCCCCCCTGGCTCGTTTTGTAGGCCGTCCCGGGGGGCCATTTCAAACAGGCGAACGTGCTGAGGTAAGGTAGATTGGCGCAGTGTCATGGAGAGCTCCTTATTCGTTGGCCGCAAAGTCGAGCAGCACGGCGCCTTGGCTCACGGTGTCACCGGCTTGGAAGTGGAAGGTTTCCACGCTGCCGTCCGCCGGAGCGGTCATGGTGTGCTCCATTTTCATCGCTTCCATCACCATCAGTGGCATGCCTTTCTCAACATTAACACCGGGCTCCACCAGCAATGCAACGACCGTGCCGTTCATGGGTGCGGTTAGCGTGGATTCTGCCTCGTGGTGACCGTGATCAATGGCATCGATGCGCCGCCAGAACAGGCGGGTTTCACCGCTGGGGTCGGCCATGACCACCACATGACCGTCGCGGCGGGCCTGCAGGCGGCGGCGGTGGCCATTCAAGGTAACCGCTACCGCATCGCCGGTGAGCGGCTGCAAACTCGCGGTAAGGGTTTCATCACCAATAGTGAGATTCCACAGCGACTCGCCAGGGCTGCGTTTACCTTCGACGATCACTACCGCTTCATCGCTATCCGGCGCTTGTGCACTTGCCGGGTCACACAGGGCAATGCGAATGGTGTGCGGTGCGTTGAGGCGGAAGCCGTCGTGGCGATCCCAGGGCGAGTCGCTTTCGCACTCCTGAGCCAGTTGATTCAGGCCAATCAGCGCCGCGCTGGCGTAGGCCTCCATACTGTAAGTGCGGGGAGCAAACAGCGTCGCTTCGTTGCGCTCGATAAAGCGGGTATCCAGCTCCACGTTCTTAAAGCCCGGATGCGTTGCCAGGCGCATTAAGAAGGCGCGATTAGTGACAACCCCTTGAACGTCCAGCGCTGCTAGTGCGCGGTTAAGCGTGGCCAACGCCGCATCTCGGTCGGCACCGTGAACGATCAGCTTGGCGAGCATGGGGTCGTAGTGCATCGACACCGCATCGCCGCTCTCTACACCGCTATCTAAACGTACCTGGTCGCCGCTTAGACCAGCGCCTTCTAAATCCAGTGCAAAGCGAGTGAGCAGGCCGGTAGCGGGCAGGAAATCCTGATCCGGGTCTTCGGCGTAGATACGCGCTTCAAAGCTATGGCCGGTGATCGTCAGCTCATCTTGAGAGCAGGGCAGCGGTTCGCCCATGGCGACGCGCAGCTGCCACTCGACCAAATCCTGGCCGGTGATCATCTCAGTGACGGGGTGTTCGACCTGGAGGCGAGTGTTCATCTCCATAAAGTAGAACGAACCATCAATGTCTAGTAAAAATTCGACGGTACCTGCGCCCACATAGCCGATCTCCTGGGCGGCGCGCACCGCGGCATCGCCCATAGCGCTGCGCAGCTCTGCCGTCATGCCGGGGGCCGGGGCTTCTTCAATGACTTTTTGGTGGCGCCGCTGAACGCTACAGTCCCGCTCGAATAGGTAAACGCCGTTGCCGTGGCGGTCGCAAAATACCTGCACTTCCACATGGCGGGGCTGCACCAGGTACTTCTCGATTAGCATGCGGTCATCGCCGAAGGCGGCTTTTGACTCACGACGGCAGCCATCTAACGCTGCCTGGAAACCATCACCCGATTCGACAACACGCATGCCTTTACCACCGCCGCCCGCGCTGGCTTTGAGCATTACTGGGTAGCCAATTTTGTCGGCTTCACTGCGCAGCAAGGCGTCGTCCTGATCGTCACCATGGTAGCCCGGCACCAGCGGCACGCCCGCATTGGCCATACGCGCTTTAGCAGCAGATTTATCGCCCATGGCGGCAATTGCTGAGGCGGGCGGGCCGACGAAGGTAATGCCCGCTTCTTCAAGGGCTTTGACGAAGGTACCGTTTTCGGAAAGAAAGCCGTAACCGGGGTGAATCGCGCCGGTGCCGGTGCGCTTGGCAGCTTCGATCACCGCATCAATATTGAGATAGCTTTCCCGGGCGGCGGCAGGCCCCAGACGAACGGCCTCGTCGGCTTCACGCACGTGGCGTGCGCTGGCATCGGCGTCAGAGTAAACCGCGACGGTTTTCAGGCCCATACGGCGCGCAGTGCGCATCACGCGGCAGGCGATTTCACCGCGGTTGGCGACCAGCAGGGTGTCAAAAGGCGTCGTGCGAGCGGCTTTTTCGGCTCTTTCGTTTTTTTCAATAGGGGGTGAATGACTCATGAGCGACGCTCCGAAGCGTGGGGTGTGTTATTAGAATCGGCCCAGGCGGGGCGGCGCTTTTCAAAGAAACTGGATAAGCCCTCTTGGCCCTCGTGGCTTACCCGCAGTTTGGCGATCACCTGACAGGTATGTTCGCGGGTGGCGTCACTGTCAGGTGCTTGAGCGACCGAGGCCATCAGCGCTTTGGTGGCGCGCTGGGCTTGGGGCGAGCCGGCTAATAGGGTGGCCAGCATGGCATCCACTTCGTCGTCTAGCTTATCGTGCTCCACCACCAGATGGACTAAACCCAGCGCGAGCGCTATTTCGGCGTCCATGACTTCTGCGGTTAACGCATAGCGGCGCATCTGTCGCTCGCCTAGAGCCCGCTGCACGTAAGGGCTGATGACTGCGGGCGATAGGCCTATTTTGACTTCCGAAAGGCAGAATTTGGCTTTACCCGAGGCGATTACCACATCGCAGCAAGCGGCCAAACCCACCGCGCCGCCAAAGGCGGCGCCTTGCACACGGCAGACGGTAGGGCAGGGCAGCGTATCCAGGCCGTGCATGAGCGCGGCGAGCTTGCGGGAATCGGCGACGTTATCTTCCAGGTCGTAATCGACCATGCGCTTCATCCAGTTCAGATCGGCACCCGCGGAGAAGCTTTTGCCTTCTGAACCCAGCACTACCGCGCGCACATCGCCTGAATCGGCCAACGTATGCAATTGGTCAAGGTGCGCGTTTAGCTCAGCGATCAGGCTGTCATCAAAAGCGTTATGCACTTCGGGGCGGTTTAAGGTCAGGCGCGCCACACCCTCTTCTATAGTCAGCGTTGAGTAAGCCATGGTAAGACCCCCTTACATCCGGAACACGCCGAAGCGTGTCTCTTCGATTTCTGCGTTCATCGCGGCAGCTAAAGAAAGCCCTAACACATCGCGGGTTTGCAGCGGATCAATCACGCCGTCGTCCCATAAGCGGGCGCTGGCGTAGTAGGGGTGGCCCTGATGCTCGTACTGGTCGCGGGTGGGCTGCTTAAAGGCTTCTTCCTCCTCTTTGCTCCACTCGCGGCCTTCGCGCTCATGCTGCTCGCGCTTAACCTGGGCCAATACGCCCGCCGCCTGCTCGCCGCCCATCACTGAAATGCGCGCGTTGGGCCACATAAACAGCAGGTTGGGGTCGTAAGCGCGGCCACACATACCATAGTTACCGGCGCCGAAGCTGCCGCCAATCAGAACGGTGTATTTGGGCACCTTGGCGCAGGCCACGGCAGTGACCAGCTTGGCGCCGTGCTTGGCGATGCCCTCGTGCTCGTACTTGGAGCCGACCATAAAGCCGGTGATGTTCTGCAGGAAGATCAGCGGAATCTTGCGCTGAGCGCAGAGCTCGATAAAGTGCGCGCCTTTCACCGCGCTTTCGGAAAACAGCACGCCGTTATTGGCCACAATACCCACCGGGTAGCCGTGAATATGCGCAAAGCCGGTGACCAGGGTTTCACCGTAGTAGCGCTTGAACTCGTCAAAGTCGGAGTCATCGACGATGCGGCCAATGACTTCGCGTACGTCGTAGGGCTTTTTCAGGTCGGTGCCGACAATCCCATACAGCTCGGAAGGATCAAGTTTGGGTGGCTTGGGTGCCTGCATGGCCAGCTTGCCGCGCTTTTGCCAGTTCAACCGCGACACACAGGCGCGGGCAAGCTGCAGCGCATGGGCATCGTTTTCCGCGTAGTGGTCGGCGACGCCGCTGATCTTGGCGTGAACATCTGCCCCGCCCAGGTCTTCGGCGCTAATGCTTTCACCGGTGGCGGCTTTCACCAAGGGCGGGCCACCCAGGAAAATCGTGCCCTGCTCTTTAACGATAATCGACTCATCCGCCATGGCGGGTACGTAAGCGCCGCCCGCGGTGCAGGACCCCATCACCACGGCGATTTGCGGGATGCCTTCAGCCGACATGGTCGCCTGGTTATAGAAGATGCGCCCGAAGTGATCGCGGTCGGGGAAGACTTCATCCTGGCGGGGCAGAAAGGCGCCGCCGGAATCGACTAAATAGATACACGGCAGGCGATGCTTGCGGGCAATCTCCTGGGCGCGAATATGCTTTTTCACCGTGAGCGGAAAGTAGGTGCCGCCTTTCACCGTGGCATCGTTAGCGACGATCACGCACTCCACGCCGGAAACACGGCCAATACCAGTGACCACACCAGCGGCAGGGATCTCGCTATCGTATATGTTGTGCGCCGCAAGGGCGGAAAACTCTAGAAATGGCGAACCTTCATCAATCAAGTGATCAATGCGGTCGCGGACAAACAGTTTGCCCCGGCTTTCGTGACGCTCGCGGGCTTTGCTGCCGCCGCCTTGAGCGACGGCGGCGGTCAGTTCACGCAGTTTGTTCACTTCACCGAGCATTGAGGCTGCGTTGGTTTGAAACACATCGCTGCGCGGGTTGATCTGAGTGGAAATGGAGCTCATGACAGGACCCTGCTGAATTTAATTAAAGACTTTCGGTGAAGAGTTCGCGACCAATTAGCATCCGCCGAATCTCGCTGGTGCCTGCGCCGATCTCATACAGCTTGGCGTCGCGCAGCAGGCGCCCGGTGGGGTATTCGTTGATATAGCCGTTGCCGCCGAGTAGCTGAATGGAGTCCAGTGCGACCTGAGTGGCTTTTTCGGCGCAGTAGAGAATCACCCCGGCAGCGTCTTTGCGGGACGTTTGGCCACGGTCACAGGCACCGGCTACGGCGTATAAATAGGCGCGGCAGGCGTTCAGGGTGGTGTACATATCCGCCACTTTGCCCTGCACCAGCTGGAACTCACCGATTGACTGGTTGAACTGCTTGCGCTCGTGGATATAGGGCATCACCACATCCATGGCGGCCTGCATAATGCCAATCGGGCCAGCGGCCAGTACGGTACGCTCATAGTCCAGCCCGCTCATCAGTACGCGTACGCCTTTGCCTTCTTCACCGAGAATGTTCTCAGCGGGAACGGCGCAGTCCTGGAATACCAGTTCACAGGTGTTGGAACCGCGCATACCCAGCTTGTCGAGCTTCTGGGCGGTGGAGAAACCGGGTATGCCCTTTTCGATAATAAACGCGGTGATGCCTTTGGAACCGGCGTCTGGGTCGGTTTTGGCGTACACCACTAGCACATCGGCATCGGGGCCGTTGGTGATCCACATTTTATTGCCGTTAAGGATGTAGTGATCGCCATTCTGCTTGGCACGTAGCTGCATCGACACCACATCCGAGCCTGCGCCGGGTTCCGACATGGCCAAAGCGCCCACGTGGTCGCCGCTGATCAGTTTGGGGAGGTACTTGGCTTTCTGTTCGGGGGAGGCGTTGATCTTGATCTGGTTAACGCACAAGTTGGAGTGGGCGCCGTAAGAGAGGGCTACCGATGCGCTGGCCCGGGAAATCTCTTCCATGGCAATGCAGTGGGCCAGATAGCCCATGCCGCTGCCGCCATCCTCTTCCGAGACGGTAATCCCCAATAGCCCCATATCGCCAAACTTCTTCCACAGGTCGTTAGGGAACTCGTTGTTGCGGTCGATTTCGGCCGCACGGGGGGCTATCTCGCTGGCAGCAAAGGCGTTGACCTGCTCGCGTAACATGTTCAGTTCGTCTTCGAGGCCAAAATTGAGTTCTGAGTAGTGTGAAAACATGGTCAATCACCTGTGCTGATTATTTGTGTTTGCTATCTGTAATTAGCCATCTGGGCTGGCGTAGCTGTGTCGGCTAATCGAGCTGGCGGACGCGTCAGTGCATAGTGGCGGAAGAGGGGGCTGAGGCTTTATCGGCCGAACTCGCGTGCTCTTCTTCGTTTTGTGTTTCTTGAGGCTCTTTTTCGAGTAGTTCTTCGAGCGCTTGGCGGCAGCGGATCTCAGCGCTTTCAAGCTCTAGCTGAACCATGGTGATGTCTTTCATTTGTTGATCCAGCGCCGCACGGCGCTCGCCTATTTTGCTTAGCATTAGATGCAGCTGCTTTTTACTGCCGCTGCGGGTTTCGTCCCAAAGCTCGAACAGTTCGCGTATCTCTGCCAATGAAAACCCTAGCCGCTTACCGCGAATGGTGAGCTTCAGCCGTACACGGTCTTTGCTGCTGTAAACCCTGGTTTGCCCGCGGCGCGTAGGGTGGAGCAGTTCCTGATCTTCATAGAAGCGAATGCTACGGGTGGTTAAATCAAACTCGTTGGCTAGTTCACTGATCGAGTAAGTTTTGCTCATGGTGACGTTCTCTCACAAAGTCGTTGTTCCCAATATATGACGCCTATGGAACACTGCCACCGAGGCTAAAACAAGTTTACGTTAACGTAAAGCAATTGTTGCTAGCAGTTGAAAAGCGTTGAAATTAGGTAAGTTGTTGATATTTATGTTTTGAAGGCAGCTATTAATTTAGGATAATGTCGTCGATAGACCAAAGTTGTAATTGTATTGCTATAGCGACAGTTGCTAGTTTGCACATACACCTTACGTTCAGGTAAGGCAGTAGCAGCCGCTTTTGCCATGCCTGTAAAGAATTAGCACAACAACAATAAGAGGCTTGCCACTCTATGAGTGCAAACGATGTCCTTCAGGGACCTGTCCTCGAAACCCGAGGGCTGACCAAAGAGTTTCGCGGCTTCACCGCCGTGGACGATGTCAATCTCCAGGTACAGGAAGGGCATATTCACGCACTGATTGGCCCCAATGGGGCTGGTAAAACCACCGTATTTAACTTATTGACCAAATTTCTGCCGCCTACCCGCGGCGATATTTTGTATCGCGGCAACTCAATCACCAGTAAAAAATCCAACGAAATAGCTCAGTTAGGGTTGGTGCGCTCATTTCAGATCTCCGCGGTATTCGCCCATATGACCGCGTTGGAGAATGTGCGAGTGGCCCTACAGCGCAAGCTGGGTACCTCGTTTCATTTCTGGAAATCTGAGAAATCCCTGGATCACCTTAATGAGCGCGCGCTTGAACTACTGGAAGAAGTGGGTCTGCGGGAGTATGCCGATACGCTAACGGTAGAAATGCCCTACGGTCGTAAACGAGCACTTGAACTGGCCACTACCCTTGCGCTTGACCCCACCATGATGCTGCTTGATGAACCTACCCAAGGCATGGGCGCAGAAGACGTCGACCGCATCGTGGCGCTGATTAAGCGTGTCTCCCAGGGGCGCACCGTATTAATGGTGGAGCACAACCTGAGCGTGGTTAGCCGCCTATGTGACCGCATCACCGTGTTGGCGCGAGGCGCTGTTTTGGCTGAGGGCGATTACGACGCTGTCTCTCGGAATCCATTGGTACGCGAAGCCTATATGGGCAGCGATGCCGCGGAAGAGGATGGTTCTGAAAAAGAGGGAGCTGCCGTATGAATATCGCTGAGGCCGAAGCGCCGGTTGAAAACACGCAAAGCCTGGAAATGCTGCGGGTGCAGGATCTACACGCCTTTTATGGCGAGTCGCACATCCTGCACGGCGTCAATTTTGATGTGAAGCGTGGCGAGCTGGTAACGCTGCTGGGCCGCAACGGCGCCGGGCGAAGTACCACGTTGAAATCGATCATGAACATGGTGGGGCGCAGAACGGGCTCTATTGTGATTAACGGTAATGAAACGCTGCATATGAAGCCGCACCATATCCCGCGTCTCGGGGTGGGTTACTGCCCGGAAGAGCGCGGTATTTTTGCAAGCTTGGATGTGCACGAGAACCTATTGCTTCCACCCACTGTGCGTTCCGGCGGTATGAGCCTGGACGAAATCTACGCCATGTTTCCGAACCTTTATGAACGGCGTAGAAGCCAGGGGACGCGGCTTTCCGGGGGGGAACAGCAGATGTTAGCCATGGCGCGCATCTTGCGCACCGGCGCGCGCATGCTGCTGCTCGATGAAATTACCGAGGGGTTGGCCCCGGTGATAGTGCAGAAACTTGCCGAAGTGCTGGTTCAGTTGAAAGAGCGCGGTATGACCATTGTGCTTGTGGAGCAGAACTTTCGCTTTGCGGCGCCGCTTGCGGATCGCCACTTCGTGATGGATCACGGTCAGATTGTTGAAGAAATCAGCGCCGCGCAGCTGCCATCGCGTCGGGAACACCTCAACTCAATGCTGGGGGTATAACGCACAGTTTATAGACACTTAAAAGTTCATTACGCCAACAGTTTCGCTGATCACAAAACAACAATATTAATCAGTAATTTGCAGTACGCACTTCCACGACAGCTCAAAAACAACACAACAACAAAGGCCTCCGGGCCAGGAGACGAATATGACCTTTATGAAAAAAACGCTGGCCGCCAGCATCGCCGTCGCGGCCGCTTCAAGCCTCGCTATGTCTACCGCCCAGGCTGATATGAGCGATGGTGAAGTCCGTATTGGTTACCTTGCCGATATGTCAGGCACTTATCGAGACCTCGCAGGCCCCGGCGGCTTAACCGCCATGGAGATGGCAGTGGCCGATTTTGGCGGCAGTGTAAATGGCGCGTCCATCGTTATTTCCAGTGCAGATGATCGCAATAGCGCTGACGTCGGTGCTAATACCGTGCGTGGTTGGATCGATCAGGATAACGTCGATATGGTGGGCGGTTTGGTAGCGTCTTCTGTGTCCATTGCGGTGACCAAAGTGCTGGAAGAGAACAATGGCCTGGGTATCGTGTCCGGCTCGGCGGCTTCTAGCATTACCAACGAACACTGTACTCCTAACCACATCCACTGGGTGTACGACACCTATCCGCTCGCTAACGGTACCGCCAAAGCCGTCGTAGAGCAGGGCGGCGACAGCTGGTTTATGCTGACCGCAGACTACGCCTTCGGTCATGCACTTGAGTCCGACGTAACCAAAGTAGTGGAAGAGAGCGGCGGTGAAATTGTGGGCGGCGTTCGTCATCCCTTCCCGACTAACGACTTCTCTTCGTACATTCTTCAGGCTCAGGGCTCTGGCGCGAAAATTATTGGCTTGGCCAACGCCGGTGCCGATACCGTTAACGCGATCACTACGGCCAGCCAGTTTGGCTTGACTCAATCTGGGCAGCAGCTAGCAGGCCTGTTGATTTTCTTGAATGACGTTCACGCCCTTGGCCTGGAAGCCACTCAGAACCTGCTGCTAACTACAGGCTGGTACTGGGATATGGATGAGCAGTCCCGCGAATGGGCACAGCGCTATTTCGATGAAGTAGGCCGCATGCCGACCATGGTTCAAGCGGGTATCTACTCCAGCACCATGCACTACCTGAAAGCCGTTGAAGCCGCGGGTACCGACGACCCTGAAACCGTACGTGCACAAATGGCCGAGATGCCTATTGAGGACTTCTTTGCCCGCAACGGCAGCATTCGTGAAGATGGCCGCATGATCCACGACATGTACCTGGCCCAGGTTAAAACGCCGGATGAGTCCACCGGTGAGTGGGATCTTTACGAAATCCTCAGCACCATTCCCGCCGAAGAAGCCTACCGCCCGCTATCTGAAAGCCAGTGCAAATTGGTGCAAAACTAATTTCCCGGCTGAGCTTGAGCCAGATAGCCATCGCAAGTGATGTGTAGAACCGGTTGGCGGCAAGTTGCCGCCAACTGTTTGAGGGCGAGGAGAGTCGCGTTATGACGATGATATTCGGCGTGCCAATGGCCGTCTTCATGGGCCAGCTAACGCTGGGTCTTGTGAATGGCGCCTTTTACGCACTGCTTAGCCTGGGCCTGGCGGTCATCTTCGGCCTGTTGAAGATCGTCAACTTTGCCCATGGGGCGCAATACATGCTGGGGGCCTTCGCCGCACTGTTGGGCTTTCGCTATTTGGGCATTAATTACTGGCTGGCGCTCATATTGGTGCCGTTAGTGGTCGGCGCTTTCGGTGTGCTGCTAGAGCGCTTTTTGCTGCGCAGGATCGCCCATCTGGATCACCTCTATGGGCTGCTGCTGACCTTTGGTTTGGCGTTGATTTTTGAGGGCACGCTGGTCAACTTCTTCGGTGTTTCCGGGGCGCGTTACGCTACACCGGAGATCCTCCAGGGCGGCTTGAACCTGGGCTTTATGTTCCTACCGACATATCGCGCCTGGGTACTGGTGGCAGCGCTGGCGATGTGCCTGTTTACCTGGTTTATGATCGAGCGTACGCGGTTGGGTGCTTACCTTCGCGCAGGTACTGAGAACTCGCAGCTGATGCAGGCATTTGGCGTTAATGTGCCGCTGCTGATCACGCTCACCTATGGATTTGGGGTTGGTCTTGCTGCGTTTGCCGGCGTGTTGGCAGCGCCGCTCTATCCGGTATCGCCGACCATGGGGTCGAGTTTGTTAATCGTGGTGTTTGCGGTGGTGGTCATCGGCGGGATGGGTTCGATTCTAGGTGCCATTATTACCGGTCTCTCCATGGGCATCATCGAAGGGCTGACCAAGGTGTACTACCCCGAAGCCTCTAATACGGTGATCTTTCTTGTCATGATCCTAGTGCTCATGTTGCGCCCCGTTGGGCTGTTCGGTAAGGAGGCATGAACATGGCAGAATCTCAATCAATGGCGGCGCCATCCGCGGTGCTGGAACGTCAGAAGCGGGCCAAGTTTCGCCGCAATATGTTCTATCTGGCGCTAATCGTGGTGGGGCTGGTAGCGCCATTCTTGGCCTATCCCGTGTTCTTGATGAAAGTGCTCTGTTTTGCGCTGTTTGCCTGTGCGTTCAACCTGTTGCTTGGCTATGCGGGGCTGTTGTCTTTCGGCCATGCGGCATTCTTGGCCACTGGTGGTTACGTAACCGGCTACCTGTTGGCGAGCTACCCTGGATTAACCCCGGAGCTGGGTATTATCGCGGGGACTGTTCTGTCCACCCTGCTTGGGGTGGTGTTTGGGGTGCTCTCCATCAGGCGTCAGGGTATCTATTTTGCCATGGTGACTTTAGCGATCGCCCAGCTGGTCTACTTCATGTTTGTACAGGCACCGTTTACCGGCGGTGAGGATGGCTTGCACGGCGTGCCCCGTGGCGAACTGTTTGGGTTTATCAGCCTGAGCAGCAACCTGGCGATGTACTACTTTGTGTTCGCGATTTTCATCTTCGGCTTCGCGCTGATTCAACGCACGGTGCACTCGCCGTTTGGCCAGGTGCTAAAAGCGATTCGTGAAAACGAGCCCCGCGCGGTATCGCTGGGCTACAACGCCGATGCCTATAAGCTAGTGGCGTTCGTGATCTCTGCAGGTTTAGCGGGCTTGGCGGGTTCGACCAAAACCGTGGTTTTCCAGCTGGCTTCGCTGACCGATGCGCACTGGCATATGTCCGGTGAGGTGATTTTGATGACCCTGCTGGGCGGTGTGGGCACCTTGCTGGGGCCGTTAATGGGCGCAGGTATTGTGGTCAGCTTGCAGCATATCCTGGCGCAGTCACCGCTGGGGAATTGGGTTAGCGTTATTCTCGGTATCATCTTTGTGGTCTGTGTGCTCAGTTTCCGTAGCGGAATAATCGGTGAACTGGACAAGATGTATCGCAAAAACTTTAAGTAAGCGTTTTTTTTAAATAGCACTCTCTCTGTCCGATTTTGGGCGCCGTTGGGCGCCCTTTTTTTGATTCTTTTATAAGGCCTACGCCTAAGGTAGCAAGCGTTGGCAGGTTGCTTGTAGCCGAGTAAATGGATAAGTTAACGTTAACGTCAATTATAACGACAACAGCAGTGCGCACGCGCATTTGCGGAGATACGCCATGAATTTTGAACTCAACGAAGACCAGGTCGCCTTTGCCGATATGGCACGGGCGTTTGCCCAAAACGAGCTAGAGCCCCACGCCGCCGAGTGGGATCAAACCTCCTTCTTCCCCGTCGATGTGATTCGTAAAGCCGGCGAGCTGGGCTTCTGCTCTCTTTATGCACCGGAAAGCGTGGGTGGGCTAGGCCTCTCGCGTTTGGATGCCAGCATCATTTTCGAACAGCTCTCCATGGGCTGCACCTCTACCACGGCCTACCTAACCATTCACAATATGGTCACCTGGATGCTGGCAGATTTCGGTACGCCGGAAGCGGTAGAGCAGTGGGGCGCAAGGCTGGCCACAGGCGAGCTGTTGGGTTCTTACTGTTTAACCGAGCCTAACTCAGGCTCCGACGCCGCCTCGCTGAAAACCACTGCCAAGCGCGACGGCGACCATTACGTGTTGACCGGCAGCAAGATGTTTATTTCCGGCGCCGGAAGCACCGATTTTCTCGTGGTGATGGCGCGCACCGGCGGTGAGGGCGCCAGCGGCGTTTCGGCGTTTGCGGTTGATGCCAAGAGTGACGGCATTAGCTATGGGCGCAAGGAAGAGAAAATGGGCTGGAACAGCCAGCCCACCCGCATGATTACCTTTGAAGAGGTGCGGGTACCCGCCAATCATCTGCTCGGCAATGAAGGCGACGGTTTTAAAATCGCCATGAAGGGCCTCGACGGCGGGCGTATCAATATTGCTACCTGCTCTATCGGCACCGCCCAGCAGGCGATCAACAAAGCGCGGGAGTATATGCTGGAGCGCAAACAGTTCGGTAAGCGCTTAGCCGAGTTCCAGGCGCTGCAGTTCCGCTTAGCCGATATGGTCACTGAGCTGGTCGCTGCACGGCAGCTGGTGCGCATGGCCGCTACCAAGCTGGACGCTGGCCACGCCGACGCACCGACCTACTGTGCCATGGCTAAACGCTTTGCTACCGATGTGGGCTTCAAAGTGTGCGACGAAGCGCTTCAGCTTTACGGCGGCAATGGCTATATCAAGGAGTACCCCATGGAGCGCTACGTGCGTGATACCCGGGTACACCGGATTCTTGAAGGTACCAACGAAATCATGCGGCTGATCATCTCCCGTCGGGTGCTGGCAGACGGCGCCACCGAGCTGTAAATGACGATGAATAAGATTACGGTGGATACGATAGCGACGGATAAGGAATGCCAATGAGCAGCGTACTGTTTACTGAACACGCCACCCAAGACGGCCACGTAATTGCTGAGGTTAAGCTCAATGCCGAGCGTTCGCTGAACGCTTTAACGCTTGAGATGTGTGAAGAGATGCTGCCGCGCCTTCGCGACTGGGCCACCGACGAGCGGGTGGTAGCGGTGCTGCTGGATAGCGCAGGCGAAAAAGCCTTTTGCGCCGGTGGCGACGTTGTGAATTTGTATAAAACGATTACCGGCGAGGGCGACCCCAGCTTCCCCGAGCGCTTTTTCGAGACCGAGTATCGACTCGATTTTCTACTCCATACCTACCCCAAACCGGTGATTTGCTGGGGCAATGGCATTGTGATGGGCGGCGGCATGGGGCTGTTAAGCGCCAGTAGCCACCGTGTCGTGACCGAGACCTCGCGTTTGGCTATGCCGGAAGTCACCATCGGCCTCTACCCGGATGTTGGCGCCAGCTGGTTTTTAAACCGGCTTCCCAACGGCGCAGGGCACTTTCTAGCCATGACCGGCTGCCAGATCAATGCGCCAGATGCCGTTCATCTAGGTTTGGCTGACCGCTGTATCGCCAGCCACCACCGTGATGCCATGCTGCAGCAACTGACCGACGCACAGTGGGGAGCCGGTGAGAATACCGATGCCAACGGGGTGGTTAACCGCATCATGCGTGAGCTTGAGCAAACATCGCAGCCTGTATTTGCTGAGATGGAAGCGCCCGTATACCAGCACTCGCCGCTGATTCGCGAGTTGATGGATCACGACAGCGTGGAGCAAATTGTCGCCGCTATTGCGGCGGTAAAAAGCGACAATCAGTGGTTTGGCAAGGCACAGAAAACGCTGGCCCACGGTAGCCCGGTGTCAGTGAAATTGATTGATGAGCAGCTAAAGCGGGCTAAACATATGTCGCTGGCAGAGGTGTTCCAATCCGAAATGTCGCTATCAGTGCAGTGCTGCCGCCACCGTGAGTTCCCCGAGGGCGTTCGCGCACTGCTGGTCGATAAAGACGGGCAACCGAACTGGACGTATCCCGATGTGGCCTCGGTAGAGGAGAGCTTTATCAACGAGCTACTATCTTCCGCATGGTCGCAAAATCCGCTGGCGGATCTACGCTAATATAATCTTCCCATTACCGGCTAATAAGGATAATAAAATGAACACCATCGCATTTATCGGCCTGGGCAATATGGGCGGCCCCATGGCTGCCAACCTAGTAAAAGCTGGCTTTGACGTGCGCGCCTTTGATCTTTCTCAAGAGGCGCAAGAGACCGCCAAAGGGAATGGCTGTGAAGTGGCTTTCTCTGCTCAGGAAGCTGCCACCGACGCCGACTTTATCATTTCAATGCTGCCCGCCGGAAAGCATGTACGCGGGCTATATATTGAAGACGATGCGCCGCTGTTTGAAGTGATCAAACGTGGAGCGCTGGTCATCGACTGCTCTACCATTGACGGTGCCACTGCCCGAGGCGTTGCTGAAGAGGGCGAGAAGCTGGGTATCGGCTTTATCGATGCGCCGGTTTCCGGTGGCGTGGGCGGCGCGCAAGCGGGCACCTTGACCTTTATTGTGGGCGGCAGCGAGGTCGAGTTCAGGCTGGCCAAGCCGGTGCTGGAAGCCATGGGCAAAAACATCTTCCACGCCGGAGATCACGGCGCAGGGCAGGTGGCCAAAGCCTGCAACAATATGCTGCTCTCTATCCTGATGGCGGGCACCTGCGAAGCGATCAATATGGGCGTCAAAAACGGCCTGGATCCCGCGGTGCTTTCAGAGATCATGAAGCAGAGCTCCGGCGGTAACTGGGCGCTCAATGTTTACAATCCCTACCCAGGCGTCATGGAAAACGCACCGGCCTCCAATAACTACCAGGGTGGCTTCCAAGTCGACCTAATGATCAAAGACTTAGGCCTCGCCATGGATGTCAGTCAGCAAAGCGCCTCCGCAGTCCCCATGGGCTCCGCCGCACGCTCACTGTTCACCCTGCATAAAGCCAAAGGCAACGGTAAACTCGACTTCTCAAGCTTGATGCAGTTTTATCAGGATAAAGAAGGTGAATCGTGAGGAGTAAATGGTAAATGGAGAGGAGTGAATAGGTTTTGTAGCGCGTGGTAACGAGTAGCGAGCGCAGCGAGAAACGAGGCACCCGCGAGAGGGCGGCGAAGCCGCCCCAGCTATCCCACCGAAGCCACAGCTTGTCTCCGGCCTCAAGGGCGGGCAAACTTAAAGAAACTGCTCATATACAAGGACTACCATGATCACGCTTTGGGGCCGCAACAACTCCACCAACGTCAAGAAAGTGCGCTGGGTGCTAGAAGAGCTGGAACTACCGTTCGAACAGATCCAGGCTGGCTTGGAGCACGGGGTAAACAACACTCCGGAATACCTGGCCATGAACCCCACCGGGCTAGTGCCGCTACTCAAAGATGACGCTACCAACAGCGTGCTGTGGGAATCCAATACGATTATTCGCTACCTTGCCGCGCAGTACGGGCAAAGCAAGCTATGGATCGAAGCCCCCGCCGAACGGGCGCAGGCAGAAAAGTGGATGGATTGGTCGAACAGCACCCTATCACCCAGGCACCGCACAATCCTGATGGGTTATGTCAGAACCCCACCCGAAAAACGCGATAACGCTGCCATTGAAGCGGGTATGCAGGCGTGTGAAGAGCTGTTTGAGTTGATGGATAACGTGCTGGCCAAGCAAGCGTTTTTCTCGGGTAATGAGTTTGGCCTGGGCGATATTGCCGTTGCACCCTTTATCTACAACCTATGGCATATCGGCTTAACCTGGCAGCCGCGCCCCAATCTAGAACGCTGGTACCAACAAATCGCTGAACGCCCCGCCTACCAAAAAGTGGTGGTGATTCCTGTAACGTGATGCTTGAATCTAAATGAGGTAAGCGCAATTGTAGCGTGTGGTAACGAGTAGCGAGCGCAGCGAGAAACGAGGCACCCGCGGGAGGGCAGCGAAGCTGCCCCAGGTAATGCCTAAAAGCTCGCCTCAACCTCCGCCAACTTATCATCCAGCGCCTGCAATACCTCACACTCCAACCCATGGCGCTGGGCACTCTCAATTAACGGCCCCAATATCGCCCCGCGCTCGGTGGGGCGTTTGGCCTCCACATCCTGCAACATCGAAGCCTTATTGTTTGCCGTGTTCTCCACCACCTGCCACACCAACGCCAACCACGCACCTTCACCGTTGTCATCATTGGGCGGCGCAATGCCCTCGGCCAGCATAATCGCCGCGACTTCCTTTACCACCGCCGCCACACGGCCCGCATAAGCTTCACCGCGCAATTCACCATTACGCACACCATTTAATGCCACCAACGGATTAATCGCCGCGTTCACCGCCAACTTCTGCCATAAGCGCTGGCGAATATCACACACCTTTGTGGCGGCAAGCCGTGCCTGGGTTAATGTTTGGGCCAGTTCTTCCGCCAGCGCACCGTGGTGGTTATGCAAATCACCCACAAAGGTATGCCCACGCCCCGCATGCACCACGCCATCATCACCGGTTAGATAAGCGCCTTCAGTTGTTGTGGCGCACAACACCGGCCCTGGCCACGCCTGGGTAATACGTGGCTGCGCCAAAAAACCGTTTTGCCACAGCACCAGAGGAGTAGAAGGGGGAATACAGTCAGTAATGCCAGCCAGCGCCGACTCAGCCACCATCGCTTTAGTAGTGATATGTACAAAGGTGGGCGGTTCAGGCGTGTTTGATGCCAGTTGAGCTATCGTCAACGAATTTAATGACCGCACGCGCTGTTCGCCTTCCGGTGTGGCCAGTATCTGACTCACAGGCAGCGAACGGCGACCAAGCAGCGTGGTAGTCGCTATTGGAGACAGTGAATGGGCCAGCAGGCGGCCAATGGCGCCCGGGCCGAGTATCCAGTGGGTAGTCATATCAAGCATGTACTCAGCAGTGGCGTTGCCGCCAAGCTTACCGCGTTTGGTTTAGGGTCGCGAAGGTGAAAAAAGCCGAGCAAAGGGGACTAATGGCTAGTGACGGTGGTAAACAATGTCTGATAGGTTTGATGCTAAGTGAATTTGGTGGATGAAGTGGTCAATGTGTGACGGCGTATGATGCCCGATGTTGTCATGAGACATTATTTGATGGCTGATTTCGACCCAAAGCGGCCCTTCCGGCGAAAGCGGCATGCTGATTCAGCTGTCTTATGCAGCAGGCACGATAATCTATATTATGCTGCCTACTTATATTAATTTATTTTAGTTTGAATAGGATAGGCCGTGAATGATGGGCTGAATAACCTCAATGAACGCGCCGAAGGGTTCATTCAGGTTATTCAGAGGTGTGTGTATAATCACTGTTAAGCACTTCAGCCGGCATGGAAAAGGGATAATTAATGAGCTATGTGGCCCCTGAAATAACACTAGATTCTTTCCATTGTCCATTTTGTGGAACATATGCGCATATGAATTGGGCGTGGCTGGCGAATACTCGAAGCGGCCAAACCATTGACTACCTAGAAGCTGAATGTTCAAGGTGTAGAGATTCTAGCCTTTGGTTGTCGAGAGAAAAAAGCACTGTTAATGGCTACATTAAGCCAGCATCTGGCGAAATGATCTTTCCAGATTTCGGTTCGGCGCCGCTTCCAGAAAGTGATATGCCGGAAGATGTGATGAAGGACTATCAGGAAGCGGCCAGTATCTTTTCAAAGTCCCCCAGGGGTGCTGCCGCATTATTAAGGCTGGGACTGCAAAAACTATGCAAGCATCTGGGAGAAGACGGAAAGAATATTAACGAGGACATCAGGAATCTTGCGACTAAGAATACACTCCCGCCGCTAGTGGTTAAGGTCGCAGATACTGTGCGAATAACTGGTAATAACGCAGTTCATCCAGGCGAGATGTCGGATGAAGATTTTGATCATATTGCTTCAAAGATGTTTGATCTTTTGAATTTCATTGTCAAAAAAGGCATTTCGGAGCCTAAAGAGCTAAAAGCTCTTTACACAATGACTCCAGAGGGGCCTAGAAAAAGTGCGGAGGCCCGCGATGAAAAATCTAAGTCCGACAAAGCTTAACAAAGCATTGCAGCGGACAAGCCGCTGAATTCGGCTTTAGCTAAAGGAATTCTAGGTAATGACATCAAAACTAGAAGCGCTCTTTGAATCACTATCAATTAAAGTTCATGAGCAAACCGGACTCAATCTGTTTAAAGAAATCCCCCTGTCTGAAATTAGATCAATGTCATCAGATGTTGATAACGAAGATTCGCTAAGAGTCAGAATTACTGACGCATGCAATATATTCGACCGAATAAACAAAAAAAATATCGACCAGTATTTGAGTGTAAGCTCGAAGGGGTCGAAAACAACGTTTATTAATCTTATGAAACACATATGTAAAAACGACCATGTGTTGATTTCGCAAGAAATAGAAAAGCCCTTGGGTATGATTTTTCTTTTGCGGGGCTACTTAGTACATCGGAGAAACTCGAACATCAAGAAGGGATTAGACTATTTTCAATTGTCCTTGCCGCTTTCTGATTTCCAAGGAATTTGGAATAAGGTGATTGCCATCCTCTGTCAGCTGCTTGAATTGGCTGATAACGCAATTCAGCGTGCAAGGAATGATATTAAATTGAAACAGGATGAAATAGATACTGATTTACAAGAGGTTCTCGCGCGGCGTATGTTGAAAAAGTACCAATATATTCTTGATGGTAATAAATCAAAACCTATCATATTGCAATTGATCTCGTCAGGACATCTTTCTGATACGGAATTAGCCACACAGTTTAATCTTGATGTATTAAAGCTAAGAGAGCTTCTGCTTGATCTGGTTCCCCATATTATATCTATAAAGCACAGGGATATGGAGTCAACCGAGTTGAAAATAGATGACCATGTAGTCCCTATCCTAAAAAATCATTATTTTGGGATTGATTCCTGATGATTTCAAGAATAGTAGAAGTCTTAGATTCGGAAACGAGAATGTTCTTTCTGGTCACTATTTTTGAAGACATTGATTCTGAATACTGTAAGAAAATGAATATCAGTCCTGGATTTAAGGTCGTGAATAGAATTGCCGGTCGTTATGTGGACGGTTTCGCCGGGTATCGCTTTTGGCCAAATACGTACGATGAGGATATCGAGTCTCAGTCTCGAAAGATAGATGTAGATGGCACCGCAACTACCTTTGGGATGTTGTTAAGCGAAATCAACGATGTCAGATTGATCCCCGATACGGTTGATGTGGAAGCAGTACGCTACTATTGGATTAGAACTGATGCTTCCTTCTTTATTGGAAATGACCTGTTGGAAACAATTGAAGAGCATGGCGCAGAGAACTTGAGGAAATGCCTTTACAGATTCATGAAGCCCACCCATTTGTGTTTGATTGATATTTTGAATAATAAGGTTGTTTTTGATACTGGTTCAGCGCGGAAGCTCGAAGAGATTATTCCAAAGTACCTATGGGTGCCAGTAAAGGAGGCAACAGAAGATGAAATAAGCAATGTTGACCTGTGTCCATTCAAGTATCAGCTAATAAAGCCAGATAATAATAGCAATTAGCAACAACACTTTTGAGGTATACGCAAGCCTAACCAGAAAATGTAGCCGACCTCATTCTTCGGCGGCTGATTTTAACGTTAACTTTTATAGGTATATCGATGCTCGATTCGGAAGTGCAAGAACTGGCAGACAGGATTGCTAGTATGCTGCTTGCGTATGCGGCCCACGGATTAGCAACCTCATCGATGAGTGGAATGGGGGAAATTACCCTGAGGGATGGGTTGGTAGCGGCTGCTGCAGCCGCAGGGGCGAATCAGAGCCAATCTTGGATCATTGCACGGGAGATTCAGCCTCAAGGTTGGTTAGACTCAGCGGTAGACATATATATCAAGTCGAAAACCAGCCATGGGAATATCCGGGAGGTTGGGGGAGTAGAGCTAAAATGGTGGCGGCGTGACGACGCCGGTAATGCTTCTAATCGTCGGCGAGACCTCGTTAAAGATTTTATTAGGGCGGCATCGCTCTTTACGCAAGTGAATGATTTTGCAATCGTAGCATTATTATCGACGGACGTTTCTTGGTCGAAGACCACGAATACGCAGGGGTCGGATGCGCAAGTTATGTCGTTACTAAGCGGTAGTGGGTCGCAGCGCTGGAACATCAAGAACATGAGTTCATGTAAGGCTATCCAAGGCTCAGTGCGCTACTTGAAGGGGAAGGTGGAAATTCCTAATGCCTTCCACTCCAAATTAAGAAGTAAATACTCGTTGTCGTTTTCATCCGGGCACTTGGCGTTTGCACGAGTATGGACGGTGAAAAGAGTTCCGAATAGCAGGATTATCCCGGAAGACGAGTTGGATGCTCTGGGTAAAAGTTAACAAGTCAATTAAGTTCTTTCCCGGCCTAGCGGCTGTCCACCGGACACCCCTGTCGGGGGCGCCGCTTATTTCTGCGTTATGAGGTGTGAAATGGAAAACGAGTTCACAGAAGCCAGAATAAAGAAGATTCTCACTCAATATCAGCGGCAGTTGGTCGAGTTATACGACAACGAAAATGATCTGTCTGATTCAGGTCTGAGCGCCCAAGTGGAGCGGATAGTCAGAGAACTCCAACAGGAGCGGGATAGAGTGGATCAGAAAAGAAACCATATCCTCGAGGAAACCAACTATATTCCTGCTCTTGACGAAACGTTGAAATTTCTAAGTCAGGCGCTAGAAGTCGCCGGTACGACTGAGTTCGAGTCAAAGTTATATGATGCTGAGTTTTCACTTGGCTATCACCTTAACCATTGAAACTCATAATCAGACATTCAAGTTCGCTATAGCCCTGAAGGGCCTCCGCCGGTTCGAATTTACGTTGCACTCCAAGGCGGCCGCTTAACATTGGCGTTAAGTCGCTATAACAGTGGCTCCTAATAGGCCGCTCCTGGCCGGATAACGACGGCCCGAAATGGGCCGTCGTTTATCATTGTCAAACTTCTGTCTGTTCTGCCATTTCCAACGCGTCATCTACCTCAATCCCTAGATACCTGACGGTGCTTTCCAGCTTCGTGTGACCCAGGAGAAGTTGCACTGCCCTCAAATTTTTCGTGCGACGGTATATCAGCGAAGCTTTTGTACGTCGCATCGTGTGCGTGCCATAAATTGACGCATCTAGTCCTATTTCGGTAACCCAGGCTTTCACAATACGGGCATATTGGCGCGTTGAGAGATGCTTTGCGCTATTGATTCGGCTGGGAAACAGAAAGTCCTCGCTCCGGAGCTTAGAAATTTGTATCCAGTCGATAATAGCGATGCGAGTTTGCTCGGTAATTTCGAATTGGACAGGTCGATGTGTCTTTTGCTGCATCACAATGGCTCTTGGGGATATGCAGGCACCATGGGCTATATCCCGTATTCGTAAATTGACGAGGTCGCAGCCCCGTAATTTGCTATCGATGGCTAAATTGAAGAGGGCGAGGTCTCTCGTCTTTTTGGCAAGCTGTAGGCGGACACGGATGGCCCAGATATCTCTGAGACGCAGTGGTGCCTTCTGCCCAACCAACTTGCCTTTATTCCAAGGAGTAAAGGGGTTTTGAGTCGAAACGTTCATGGCAAGATCCTCCATCGGGTGGAGATCAAAGAATGGAACATTTTACCTAAGCTTGTGCTGTGATGGCCACTGAGAATGGTGGTCATCGATAACAAAGACGTGCCGATGTGAGCCTCGATAATGATGGTGGGAATGGCGATGAGGTTCCGGCCCCTCCCATCCCTCATGCTCGTGTTGATGGTGTTCATCGTGGTAGTGCAGATGGGTATGGGTTATGGCTGCGTGCTCGTGCTCAAGAGTTCTCAGGTCAGATTTATGCCAGATAAGGGCTGTGAGCGCCGTTGCTGCCAGAGCAATCGTTCCCAGCAAAGCGAACGTTCCCGTCAGCCCCAGGTTTACCCCCAGCCAACCTGCCAACGGATAAGTGACCAGCCAACAGCTGTGTGACAAGGAAAATTGGGCAGCAAACAGCGCTGGACGATCCTCCGGCTGACACGAGCGTTTGAGCAGGCGTCCGGAGGGGGTCATAACCAACGAGGCCCCCGCGCCCAACAGCAACCATAGCCCGGCAAGCCCCGCAAACGATGGGCCTAGCCAGCCCAGGTAGAGACTGAGTGCCATCATAACGCCACCCAACAGCATAACTGGGCGCTCGGGTATCCGATCCAGCGCCTTGGGCAGCAATAAGGCCACCAGCATGGAACCTCCACCTGCGGCGGCAAAGGCCAGGGCTACCTCTTTCTCGCCCAAACCCAACACCGAGCGCACAAGCACCACCGTGTTGACGATCTGCATGGCTCCGGCGGCTGAAACCGCCAAGTTCAACGCCAGTAGCCCGCGCAGCCGGGGTGTTTTAAGGTAAATCCGCATGCCGCGGGTAACACGACGCCAGACGCTAGGAGCTTCCTCTAGGGCAAGAGGCGCAGGCAGGGTTACCGATATAACCAGGGCGGCAGAGATTACGAATGCCAGAGCGTTGAGTACAAACAGGACATCAAAACCCATCACTATTAGCAGTGCCGCCGCCACCATCGGGCTAAGAAGGTTCTCTAAATCATAGGCGAGACGTGACAGGGATAATGCTCGTGTGTACTGCTCTTCGTCTTCGAGAATGTCAGGTATCGTCGCCTGGAAAACGGGCGTAAAGCCAGCTGAACAAGCATTGAGTAGAAAGATCAGCACATAGATCTGCCACACTTCGGTAACAAAAGGCAGTGCACAAACCACGGCTGCACGCAGCAAGTCCAGGCTAACCAACAAGGTGCGCCGAGGCAGGCGTGATGCATAAGCGCCGACCAGAGGGGCAATGCCCACGTAAGCGACCATCTTGATCGCCAGCGCCGTGCCTAGCACGACACCCGCCTGACCTTCAGCAAGATCGTGAGCCAGTAACGCCAGCGCAACCGTGGTCAGGCCAGTGCCGATCAGTGCAATGACCTGCGCCAGAAAGAGATGGCGGTAGATGCGGTGGGCGAGTACATCGAGCATAGAACTTCCTCAAATGAGGGGTGCCTAAAAGCGCCTACAGGTAGCGTGCAATCGTCTTGAACTCTTCAGCCCGCGCCTGTTGCGTTTGATTCTGAGTACCTAGTGCTTCGTCTAGGCAGTGGTCGATGTGATCCAGGACTAAGGTGCGTTTAGCTTGCTGAATGGCTTTTTCTACCGCATGGAGTTGTTGAGCGATGTCCAGGCAGTGGCGTCCATCCTCTACCATCTGGGTCACGCTCGAAAGGTGCCCCCGAGCGCGGTTCAGGCGCTTGATGATATCGGGATGTGACTGGTGAGTATGCATTGTCATTTTCTTTTCCCTTATTATATTCCTATCCCCCCAGGGGGGATGGTAATCTATCGCCGTTGTTCTGCCAACGCTATGGTTCAGGACAGACGGTCATCTACTTTTCTGATTTTCACTTTTATCCTGGTTGCTTTACATGCTCCATCGGCTTCGCCACCGCCTTGGCTATCTGATCCTGCTGCTGCTTTTCCTGCCTAGTCTGGTACTCACCAGCGTGGGCGAGGCGCGTGCGCATGGAGCTATGGTTGGCGTTGAGTCGTCTCCCCACGAGAATGTGCAGAAGGGCCATGGGCATACCCATGGCCACGAGCACGAAGACAGTCGCCACCTGCATAATGAGAGTGGCAGTCACTTTCATGAAAAAGCGGATCGGCCTGGGACAGGCATTACCGTCGAGCCGAACTTCCGCGACGCCCTGCGGCTAGGCGAACACAGCGGCCTACCGCTGCGTCGCGTCTACCGCTTGGAGCGTCCTCCACGGCCAGTCATCGCTGGATGATTGGGGCCGTCCCCCGGACGGCCAATTTTAATGACAGACCCGTGGAGGTTTTATGTTTCCATCCCAACTAGGGGGTGCGTTCGGCTTATCTGCTATGACCCGATGCCACGCATTGACCCTTTTCACACTGCTGGTGATGCTCCTGGGAGCCAGTGGTGAAGTCCTTGCCCACGCCGTTGCTGAAGGCGACAAAGGGTACATCCAAGAGATCTATGGCGTTCACCTGATCTCTTTCGTCTATCTCGGTGCTAAGCACATGGTGACGGGGTATGACCACATCCTGTTTTTGCTAGGGGTGATCTTTTTCCTCTACCGAATGCAGCATATCGCCATCTACGTCAGCCTCTTCGCCATCGGTCACTCTACGACCATGCTGCTAGGGGTGTACTTTAATATCGGCATCAATAGCTACCTCATCGATGCCATCATCGGTCTCTCCGTTGTCTACAAGGCACTCGATAACATCGGTGCTTATCAGCGCTGGTTCGGTTTTCAGCCCAATACCAAGGTGGCGACGTTGGTCTTCGGCCTGTTCCATGGCTTTGGACTGTCGAGCAAGATCATTGAGTACGATATCGCTTCTGATGGATTAGTCCCCAATCTCCTGGCGTTCAACGTTGGGGTAGAGATCGGCCAGCTACTGGCCCTGAGCGCCATCCTTATCGTGATGGGTTTCTGGCGACGCACCAATGGCTTCTTACGCCACGCCTACACCGCTAACGTCGCCATGATGTGCGCTGGCTTTATGCTGGTTGGTTATCAGATCACCGGCTATTTCATCGCCTAATTCAGGAGAGATCCAAATGTACAATACCGACCTTCCCACCCGTGCCGAGCTACCTTCGACGGGTAAATTACTTCGATCTACGTTGCTGGCTGCGGTAATAGCCATTGCTTTATTGGTTACTGTGGTGCTGCCCGCAGAGTATGCCATCGACCCCACCGGCGCGGGCCGTTTGTTGGGGCTGACCGAGATGGGTGAAATCAAGACCCAACTGGCCGAGGAAGCCGAGCTTGACCAGGCCAATGATCAAGCCAGTGCTCAGCAGGCGTCTCAACCCGCTGCATCTCAAGAGACCGCCAGTGATCGCCAGCCTGAGACGGCAAGCGATGCTGATGCTCAAACTTCCACTTCGGATGCAGAGATGGCTCCCCAAACAGCCAATTCAGCTTCAGCGAGTGATCCAGTTGCACCTTCGCCCACTGATTCTGAATGGGTGATGACCGATGCCAGCGTGGCTCTGGCAGAGGCATTGGCTACTGAGAAAGCCGTTTCCCAGACGGCGCAAGCGGAAGAAGCGTCCCCGTGGAGCGATGAGGTGAGCTTTACCCTGACGCCAGGGGAAGGCACGGAGTACAAACTCACCATGCAAGAAGGGGCGGTTGCTACATTTGCCTGGGCATCAGAAGGTGGCCCGGTCAACTTTGATACGCACGGTGATGGTAATGGTAACTCCATCAGTTACGAGAAAGGCCGTGGCGTGCCCGAGGATGAAGGTGAGCTAGAAGCCGCTTTCAATGGCAATCACGGTTGGTTTTTCCGTAACCGCAATGATAGCGATGTGACTATTGTCTTGCGTGTGGGTGGAGATTATGGAGAGTTAGTTAAGGCCCTTTAACGGATTAGCCTCTAGCGCTCTCTTGAGTGCTAGAGGTTTTCTTCGAACCAGTGTCATTAAAGTATTCGTAGCTGTATTGGTTTATTGATATACCACTTGATATAAAAAATTATCTTCAAGCGCATGAGATGATGCAATAGCTCAGTTAGCAAAACCATTTAGGCGTATATGCGAAATATCTTAAAGTCGGGTTCTGGACAATAGCGACACTCCAGTCAGGGCCTGCGTATGTCCCTGTCAAACTTCTGTCTTTTCTTCCATTTTAAAGCGTCATCCACTTCTATCCCAAAGTATCAAACAGTGCTTTCCAGCTAACGTATCATTCGTGGCTCAGACCATCGCGCCGGAATGCTAAGTGCTAGAGCGCAGTTTTGCATGGCCACCACGCCAGCAGGCGTAAACATACGCCTGCTGGCAACGGTTGAGCAGACTTGCCGGCCCTTGTGGGCCGGTTTTGTCGGGGAAGGTGCTTCTGATCAGGGAGCAATGCGGGTACTGGCATCGGTAAAGCCGATCAGCGAAATATCTATGTCCATGCGTTCACCGCGTGGACTAATCATGCTGAGGGTTGCTGTATTGCCACTGCGGAGTTGCTGCAACATCGAGGACTCAATGGGCACGTCAGCACGGCACCCTTGCTCCTGGCATACCTGATAGGGGAATTGGACTGGTTCAGCGTTATCCACACTGAATTGCAAGCCCGGGGCCAGACGTACCCCCAGCGGCACGAAGAAGCTCATCACCGGGTCATCGATCTGAGGCGGGTAGTCGAGAATTACCTGCATCAAGGGCTGGTCGCTGTCAGGTTGAGTGATCAATTGCGACATCGCACAAGGGCTCGGGCCCTCGGCACTACTCTGGCAACGGACTTCCCAGTCCTGGAACGACTCGGTAGTGACATCATTACCGGAGGCTGCCCCCGGTTGTTGTTGGCTGAAGGCATTGGGAGACAACGCCAAGAGCGATAATAGCCCCATCCTGCATAGGTTTTGAGACAGGTTTTGAGTAAGAGAGTGCGGCATTGGCGTAACCTTCTGTTGGTTCGTTGATGGTGGATAATATTACTTACCATGCCTGCTTGTTCGCTTGAGGTCGAGCCCTTGATTTACGAGAGCATGGCTGGGCGGTTTACCTTCCTCTCCACCTCGTTTTCCTGAGCGTTTTTTTATTTAAGGTAAATATAGACTTTATTTGTGAAACCATTCGCTATATAGGCGAGTTCCGGAGTGGCGATTAAGGCTTACACAGGGCGCTAGGCAGGCGTGTTGCCGCGTGTAGCGGTGCAACTGCTGCTGAGTCTCTCTAAGCTGAAAAACACCGTCAGATATCCTGCCGATATAAATCTGGCATTATACCCTGAGCAATATTTTGATATACCCAGGCTGTATTTATATGCCCGCTTACCTTTGCAGTTTTTATTGGCGTGGTTTGTGTAGTGGTCAATTAAAAGTGAAAGGCAAGAGTGTGAAGGGGCTGTTTGAAATTATGTAAGGTAACAAAGTTTCGTTCTATCAAAAGCAACGCCTAACACTACTGCATTTTGCTATTTAGTCTTAGCAGTGAGCGGTAGTGCTGAGTTAGGCTCGCTTAGTTACCTAGTACGTTGGTTTCGCTTTTCTTTGATGATTTAGCAGCTTTCTTTTCTTTGGCTGTTAAAAGGGGTTTCTTTTTAGTGTCTTTTTTACTGTCTTTTCCTTTGCTCATGCTATTTGCCTCTATTAATCCATTAGTTGACCCGTTAAGCTGTATGAAACCAGCTTCCGTGAGCTGATGTTAGCGCATAAAGTGTCGACGCGCATTGTATATAGTTAATACCCTGCTAAAACGTAAAAGCTGGCCTCACCCTGGCCTTATGAAATCTTCATGCAGTCGCAAGGTGACTGACAGACCGCACCTTGTTCCGCTTCAAGCTAATTCTTTGTTTCTATAGGGTTAAGCTTATTCGTTAGCTTTGACTAAAGTTATTTTTTGTCCGGTAATTGAACCGCGTAATATTCTACGCTGGCTTTTAAACGGCTATTTGCCTTACAGAACGCCCGAAAAGCGCTGATTTTGCAGCGCTGCCAGGGTGAGGTAGGTCACGGCAGACATCATTGAGTGGCTGCTGGGAAAGCTTGCGGTGTAGAGCATGGCTTCATGAGGGACGAGATCCGGGCGAGGGCTGTCAAAGCCCAGCTTCATCACGGTGCTGAGTAGTATGCCACCGGGCACCGCGATTGAGGCGAAGAGGGCTGCGCGATAGTGCCTGGCAAGCAACAGGTAGCCCAGTGGTGTGGGAGGGCGCTGGGGGCGACCCCGGCGCCTACCCGATGTCAACTCATACCGGGCAGTATTGTAAGATTATCCTCATCCCCAATGGGAAAATGCCACCGTTAAATGAATGAGGTCACCGCAGATTTCCGCGTGACGTGATTTTGGCCTCCCGCTCGACGGTATCACCACGCACCAGGTAGACCATGTCGAACAGGTTGGTGACGACGCAGGCATGGTTCGGAATTACACGTACTGTGTCGCCAATTAATGGTTTGTCCTCGCAGGCGGACAGGTCAACGACCGCGTGTTCCTCGGACAGAGCGATGATCACAGCATGCGGATACTCCACCAGATGTCCGTAGCCTTTGTACGGTGCTGGCACCGCATCGGCAGCCAGTGCCTTTGAGCCGGAATCGATTACTGCGCGATTTACGTTGGGGCGGCTGACCACCGTGGCCTTCACCGTTAACGCACAATCGTCTAGTGTCCCGACGCCGAAAGCGACTTGCATCCGGTCGGAATAGATGTAGGTGCCGGGTCGGTACTCGGTCGTGGCCGTTCCTTCGGCGGCGCGATACATATCGGGAGTGCCTCCGGAAGAGATCACCTTGGGCGGCAAGCCCGCCGACTCCAGCGCGGCCTTGGCTTTATGCAGCCACGTATCTGCTTTGGCGATGTTGCCCTTGGGTGGATACGTCATCAGCCCGCCGAAGGTCAGTCCTGGTGCATCGTTAATTTGCCGGGCGAGCTCGACCGCCTCTTCCGGAGTCTGCACTCCACAGCGCCCCGCGCCGGTATCGCATTCAACTAGGACATTCAGCGGTTCGGCTGCGTCGAACCGGGCGGCGTAACCCGCGACTGTATCGGTGCTATCGGCGGTAACTGATAAAGTCACGCGGGCATGTAAGTCGACCAGTCTGTCGAGCTTGGACGTGCCGATGATGTTGTAGGGCAAGAAAATATCGGTCAGCCCACCATCGGCCATTGCTGTGGCCTCTCCAATCTTTTGGCAAGTAATGCCGATCGCTCCTAGAGCTACCTGTTTCTGAGCCATTTCCGGAAGCTTGTGGGTTTTCACATGAGGCCGAAGAGGTAGGTCATGCGTATCGGCATAATCCTGTGCGCGTTTCAAGTTCGCTTCGACCCGGTCAAGATCGATTAGGACAGAGGGAGTGTCGATATCGTTGATATGCATCAGCTAATCTCATGAGAGTAATGGCATTGCTGAAGAGCAAGTTTGTGATCATTCACAATTCTACTCATCCTCTAAAGACTTCCTTAAGTTTTGGCTGTCAGGTTATCTCGCAACTGGGCCTTAAATTTAGGAGTCTGAAAATTGGGCAGATGCGACAAGCTCTTTCCAGCCTGAATGAGAGTTGCGCGATAAAGAGCATAGTTTTCCATCGCGTCTTGCTTGGGGGCGATGATGCAGACGGTGCTCTGGCAAATTCCTTCGGCATCTAGCACTGGTGCCGCAAAACAATGGGTGAAATTGTCAGCGATGCTGTCAAAAGAGAAAAATTGCTCGTTCCAGGCCGTCTGCACGCTTTCGACAAACTCTTGAGGATCAATATGGCCCCCGTGGGGACTTATAAAGTCCTCAGGTGGAATCAGCGCCAAGATCTCCTCCGCCGAAAGGTTGCCGAGAAGCAAACGGCCCGACGCAGTCCAGGGGATGGGCGTCCGTTCACCGACATCAGCACTGATCCTGAACGGTCGGTTACCCTCGTTCATCATCGCTACGAAGTACTTATCTCGCTCGAGCATACATAACTGTGATGTCTCCCGCGTCTGATCTGTGATCCATTCCAGTACTGGTCGGGCAAGACCCATTATGTCGAAGTGCTTCAAATAGTTTAGCCCCCAGTAGTGCAGCTTGCGTCCGAGGAAAACCCGTCCTTCAGAGTCAGTTCGTTCCAGTAAACCTGCTGCCGTCAGCAGGCCGACCAGTTCGTATATTGAGGACTTTGGTGCCCCCATGCCGGTTGCAATATCGATGGGTCGCTGTGGCTCGCTGGTTATGCAAAGGTAGTCGAGGATCAAGAAGGCGCGCTCCAGCCCGCGTTCCTTCGTTCTGGTGGGAGAGGCAGATTTCACATTGCTCATTCAGGTACCGGCCATTTCTTCGTTGGGTGTGCCCTCTGCAGGGCATTTTGGTCAGGTCGTCTTGCGAAAGGCAATGCAGTCAACTTCGACCTTGCAGTCGACGACCATTGCGGATTGAACACAGGCTCGGGCCGGGGGGTGGTCGCCGAAGTACTGGGCAAAGATCTTGTTAAAGCTCCAGAAATCGCGTGGGTCGTCGAGCCAGACACCTACTCGCATGATGTCAGCAACGCTATAGCCAGCTGCTTCCACTATCGAAATCATGTTGCTGATCGCCTGATGGGCCTGTGGAACAATTCCACCGTCAATCACCTCACCCTCTACCATCGGCGTCTGGCCAGAAACATAGAGCCAGCCGTCGGCCTCTGTCGCTTTAGCAAACGGCAGCGCCTGACGCCCGGAGCCCTTGGATTCGTTTACACCGTATCTTTTAATACTCATGTTTTACCCTTATTCAAAACTTTGAACTTTTGAGGAATGCCGCTAGACGCTCTGACTTCGGATTGTGGAAGAGTTGTTCGGGCGGACCTTGCTCGCCAATGCGTCCATCCTGCATGAAGACGACTGTGTCCGACACGTCGTGAGCGAACTGCATCTCGTGAGTAACCAAGAGCATCGTCATGCCATCGGAGGCGAGATCCTTGACGACTGCCAGTACCTCGCTGACTAATTCCGGGTCAAGCGCGGAGGTCACCTCGTCAAAGAGCATGAGCACAGGGTTCATGGCGATCGCGCGGGCGATGGCGACGCGCTGCTGTTGGCCACCGGAAAGTTGGCCCGGGTAATGATCCTTCCAATTCTTCATGCCCACACGGTCCAGCCAACCCTCGGCGGCAGCGTAGGCCTCGTCCTTCGGGGTCTTGCGAGTTTTGATCAGACCCAGCATGACATTATGTATCGCGCTCATGTGCGGGAAAAGGTTGAAATGCTGGAAAGCCATACCGGTCATGGCGCGCTGGCGGGCGATTTCCCTTTCTTTAAGCCGGATGCGCCTACCTTTGTGCTGCTTGTAACCGATCTGTTCCCCCTCAACAGCGACGACGCCATCCTCGTAGTCTTCCAGCAGGTTAACGCAGCGGAGCAGGGTTGTCTTTCCTGATCCGCTCGAGCCGATCAGACTCACGACATTACCACTTTGCATGGTTAGGTCGATGCCCTTGAGCACTTCGACCTCGCCGAACTTTTTATGCAGATTTGTGATTTCTAGAACGGGAATAGTCAATGTGAACCTCAGTTGGGCAGCGAGACTTTGCGCTCGACGAAGCGTCCGGCTTTTTCAATCGCAAAGTTGATAAGGAAGAAGACAAGTCCGGCAAAGAAATAGAGTTCGAGACTAAGATATGTGCGGGAGATCACCTGCTGCGTCGCCAGCAATAACTCGACCACGCCGATGACCGAGAGCAGCGTCGAAGCTTTCACAATTTCAGTGGCAGTGGTCACCCAGGTAGGCAGGATCATTCGAAGTGCCTGTGGAAGGAGCACTGAGAAGAACGTTCCAAAAAATGTCAGTCCCACAGATTTCGCTGCCTCAGTCTGACCCTTGGGGATGGTCTTCAGGGCGCCTTGCACGATTTCTCCGACATGCGATGAGCAGAATAGTGTGAGCGCGAAGACACCTGCTTGAAAGGCTGAAAGCTGAATTCCTACGATCGATAGAATATAGAAACAGGCAAGAATCAGTACGAAGACCGGCGTGCCACGCAGGAAATCGGAATATAGGCGTACGACGAACCGTAAGACTCTGTTTCCATATGAGAGAATCAGTCCGACGCCGACGCCGAGGGGCGTGCCCAGCAGGATCGACACAGCTGAAATTAGGATTGTATTGCCAAAGCCATCTAGAAGCGGCCAACGCGCCGACCAGATGGCATCAAGGGCTTGCATTATATCCATTCGGACACCTATTTCGGGATCGCCAGACGGTTTTCGGTACGCCGCAGAATTGCGGCAATGATTGAGCAGGCGATAACATACATAAGGCTTGCGACCAGCCAAGTCTCGATGACACGGAAAGTCTCCACGTTGATCTTGCGGGCGTAGAAAGTAAGCTCAGGAACGGCAATGACCGCAGCGAGCGAGGTATCCTTGAACAGAGAAATGAAGTTATTGCCGAGCGCAGGCAGAACGCGACGGAACATGACCGGAATTGTGATTAAAATCTTGGTTCGGAACTCGGTCAATCCGACTGTCAGCCCGGCCTCTCGAAGCCCTGGGGGCAACGAGACGAGGCCAGAACGAAAGACCTCGGTTAAGTAAGCACCTGAGTAGACCGAAAGCGTGACGATGAAGCTTTCAATTTTGCCAAGGTTAATACCGAACTCAGGCAGGGCGAAGAAGGTAAAGAGGATTAACACTAGGATCGGCGTGTTTCGAAATACCGAGACATAGACTGTTGCAGCCCACCGGATGAGCCTTTTTTTCGATAGCATCGCAAAGGCTAAACACAGCCCGATCAGACAACCGATCGCGATGGATATCACGGCTAATACCAACCCCAGCCCCAAGCCGGAGAGCAAGATGTCAAAGTCTCGCCACACCGCTGCAAAATTGAAATCGTAGTCCATAAATCGCCCCAGGATGTCTTGTGTTATTTATACTCGATCGGAAAACCGATCTGGGGCGGGTCGAGCTGCACGCCGAACCACTCTTCAAAGGAAGCCGCGTAGGTGTTGAATTCAACACCTGTCATAGCTTCGTGCAGAACCGAATTCACGAAGTTCAGCCAGCGTTGCTCGCCGGGCTTGACAGCGCAGCTATAGCTTTGGGGATTCCAGCCGTATCCAGCGTCGGAAAAGCGATCCGGATTCTGTGTCATGTACCATCTCAATGACGACTGGTCAGTTGCTGCTGCATCAGCGCGGCCCGAATTCAGCGCTTGGTACATCAGATCGACGCTATCGTACTGGTCGACCGTAGCCTCGGGCAGGGCGGCATGCACCATTTCCTCAGCATAAACGTTCTGCAGTACCGATACTGTGATGTCACTACCACCCGCCTTAAGCGCGTCGTAATCGGCGTATTCGCCGTCTGCCATCAGCATCAGGCCCACGCCTTCACGATAATAGGGGATCGTGAACTCAACTTGCTGTGCGCGGCCGGCTGTCACTGTCATGAATTGGCAGGCCACATCAACCTTGTCGGTCGCGAGGTTTGGGATTCGCGCATCGCCAGATTGGTTGACGAATTCGATCGCCTCGGAATCATCGAACAAGCCTTTGGCGATCAGCCGAAGCATGTCGACGTCGAATCCCACGAGATCATTATTGGCATCCATGAAGTGCCAGGGTGAATTGGTGCTTCCGGTTCCCGCAATTAGATATCCGCGGTCGAGAACATCCTGAAGTTTATCGGCCTGAGCTGCGCTGGCAAATACGCAACAGGCGAACGCAGCGGTACCGAGTTGGGTTAGGGGTTTGAACATGATTATGAGTCTCCTTGTTGGAATATTTCGTTATATTAGATTTTGATATATTCCGGTATATTGGAAGGCAGATTATAATTACAGATTCAAGTTAGTATTGGTTGTCTGAGCTTGTCAACTGTTTTTTTTGATGTGCGCGTACTGAATTGCTCCGACTGTCAAGTCCGAAAGCATATGGTTTTAAGCAACTATCTAAGCCTCTCTCGCAGCTGAAAAGCGCCGCCCTGACATTGCTGTCTCAGCGTTCGGCATGGACGTCGGGGCGCACTTGGCTAAGACTATTGAGCTCCTGCTGCGCCGGGTTAGCTAGTCTACTTCTAGTGTCTGTTCGACAATGTTTAGCGTATATGCGTCGCAGAGAATTAACCTTAGTATGACTGCCAGTTTTCAGAATTCTGTAGAGAATACGAAGGTTTTTTTAAACTTTGGATCACTAAACGCCCGCTCTTGGCCGATTAAAGAGTGTTAACTTATATTGGTAGAGTTGCTAGCGCGGGTGGTGGTCCAATTAATGATCGTCAATCCTAGTAATGATTAATATCATTCTGCGAGGTTGAGATGGGGAATGGTTTAATTTTTTTATTATTGTTTTTACATCATTGCAGGTAGTAGTGTTGTAGCTGTATTGGTAACAATTTATTTTAAAAGATAAGCGATAAGCGATAAGCGATAAGTGATTTATTTATTTGAAGTTTATAGGTAATTGTTACAGCTAGGGTCAAGTGAATTATATGCTTATCCTAGGTGCTTCTGAAGTTGGGGAGAAGGAGGATTATATTTTTAAGAACGGCGATTGGTTTGATTTTATTGCCATGTTAGAAAAAATGACTCGATTGAATGAAAGATTTTGAAAGATATGGGGTTCGAAAAAAGTATGGAAGACTTTCATGATCGAGTTGCATCAAAGAAAACAGGCGGAGCCAAAGTTTTGGAAAGTGCTTGGCAATGGTGGCCTGACCTCCATAGACTATTGTAGTGAATGAGGAAAATTATTATGGATGATTATCAGTTTATAACTCTAATGCGCGAATCCAGGAACAGTTGCACTGCCCTCAATTTTTTCCGCGCGACGGTATCTCAGCGAAGCTTTTGTACGACGCACCGTGTGCGTGCCATACATTGACGCATCTAGACCTATTTTCAGTGACCTATGTTCACAATACGGGCATATTGGCGCGTTGAAAGATGCTTTGTGCTATTGATCCGGCTGGGAAACAAGAAATCTTCGCTCTGGAGCTGAGTAAGCTGTATCCAGTCGATAATAGCGATGCGAATTTGCTCGGTAATTTTGAACTGGACAGGTCTATGTGTCTTTTGCTGCATCACAATGGCTCGTGGAAATATGCACGCGCCATGGGCTATAAACCCGAACTCATAAATTGACGAGGTCACCAACCCCACTACTCGTCGCCCGTAAATTTTGCAACAGAACCCTAACAGGTGCTTTGGCGCGGCTTGATGATGTCAGATGCTGCGAGGCGTCGGTCAGCCTCATCGATTAGCGCATCGAACGTCGCCAAAACAATATTGCGTAGCCACCGGGTGGCGGGGTCACCATCAAGTTCTGATTTCCACATCACCCGAAAAGACACGTCAGGCAAGGGTTCGGGAGGCTCAAATACCTGAATATCTTCACCCTGCGCGCCTCCCAGTAGACAAAGCGCGACAAAATTACCCAGCATGTCGGTATTGTTCAAGACCGCACCAATGCCTGACCAACTGGCAGCGTGTAACCCAATCCGGCGTTTCAGACCTAAGCTGTCGAGCCGCTCTTCTACGGTTCCATGTGTTGCACCTGGAGTGCGCACAACGACATGAGGCCAGCTCATCCAACTTTCCGTTGTCCAGTCATTTGAAACTGGGTGTCCATGACGAGCGAAGACATAGCGTTTTAATGGGGGGAGAGCCTTAGCCTTCAATCCTGCCGGGAGAGGGAAGTTTGCGTTCCCAAAGGCAATGTCTATTTCGCCACTGACGATCTGACCCATGGTCTCCTTTGACAGGGGCTGCCATGCAAGGCCGGAGTCTGGTGCTTCTCTGTGCATCCTTCGGACAACTTCTGTGGCCACAATGTCCAAACCGGGGCCGGCTATTTTGAAAATACGTGTGCTTTTCGAGGGATCAAATTCCGCTGGCGGCTGCACTGCGCGTTCAATCCGGGCGAGGATCGGCTGTATCTCTTGGTAAAGTGCGAGAGCCCTTGGACTGGGCTGCATAATTCCACCAACACGAACCAAAAGCGGATCACCAAGCTGGTCGCGCAACCGACCTAAAGCATGGCTGACTGCCGAAGGCGTACGGCCGAGTTGTTCTGCGGCCCGATTGACACTGCCCTCATCCATCAACACACGGAAGACCAAAAGCAGGTTCAGGTCCAGGTTTCTAATCTGAATTTCATTCATGCTAAATGAATACTATTTGCTTTTATGACACGGAATTCCCAGCATAATGGCCCCGTATCGGTCAAAGATCAATATGCAGCTGAAAGGAATTCACGATGGCACTCTCGCTACCAAACGCAAAGACTCTATTTGTTGATACTGGCCCAAGACTGATGCTTGGAGGCATCTTCCTGATCGGCGCAATTGATGGGTTTTGGTACATATTTACGGGATCGCATCTCATCCACCCACCAACATCAGTAGATGGTCTGGCTTTTGAAGCCGCTCTCAAAGAGGTTGGATTTTTCTGGCCTTTGATGAAAATTATCGAACTGATCGGCGCTTCGTTGTTGCTGAGCAATCGAGCGCCTGCACTAGGGTTGGCATTGCTTGCGCCTGTGATGGCGGTGATTGTGGCGTTTCATATGATGTTGAATCCCGCCGGACTGCCGCTCGCTGCCATCTTGGTGGCAACCGGCGGAATGACCCTTTGGGTTCAGTTTGACCGTTTCAAACCGCTGACAGCTTCTGGAACACCTAAGCATCCGACCAACGACGCCGACGGCCAGTATCCGTGACCGGGAGAACTTCTATCTGGGGCCTGAAGCTGTGGCCTGCCATAGCTTCAGGCTCTTATACCCAGACGACTAAAACCGTGAGGCGTTCATGGTGTGGCTCTCCAGGGGTGGAGAGGAAAGAATGGCTCAGACCATGCCTGGTGCTGAGCACACTACATAGCACAGGTCGACCCAAAGCAGTCATCTATACAGCCTTACTGGTTCACTTTTCATTACACTTGTCATTGATTAAGCGCTAATAATCGTAACACCAGCTGCGGCAAGTGGATTCGTCAATGAAACATCGGTACTTTTCTCAACAATAATTGTACTAGCGAGGGAGAGGTCACCGATCATGTACTGTGATGCGGCGTTAAGTTTATCCGATGATGCGAGTACCACCGTCTCGGCAGCATGAGCCGCGAGCGCGCGCTTCATATAAGCCTCTTCAAGATCTCCTGTGCTCAAACCGGCAGAAGCGTGCACGCCGGTCACGCCCATAAAGTATACATCAGCACGAATGTGGGAGAGCGCTTCTATCGCCGCCGTGCCCACGGTAACGATAGAGTGCTTGAAAAGCTTCCCGCCAATAAGAATGACCTCAATTTTAGGGTGACCAACCAGCTCAACAGCAATGCTGGGGCTATGGGTAACGACTGTAGCTACTAGCTCTTTAGGTAGTTGTCGTGCCATTTCTACTGCTGTAGTACCGCCGTCTAGTATCACTACTTGACCATGGGTCACCATCTTGGCTGCGACTCCGGCGACGGCGCGTTTGGTCACCGACTCGATCGACTGTCGGTGAGTGAAGTCAGCTACTGCAGGCGAGGCGGGTAGTGCGCCGCCATGGACACGCTGTAAAAGCCCTTCGCTAGAGAGCTCCCGCAGATCACGTCTAATCGTATCCTCCGAGACGCCAAATGTTTCGCTCAATGCCTTGGAAATGACTTGGCCATCGCGTTGGAGCTGGGCCAAGATTTCGCTTTTCCTCTGACGTGTCAGCATACGTACCTCGTTATACACGAAATAGCTTGATAATGCACGATAATGCATACTAAGCTGAATTTCATCATAATGCCAAAGAGAAAGGAAATGAATGCGACCGAGAACCGGGTCAGAATCATCGAAACTAAAGTGTTGTCCGATGATTGGTACGTGTTGAAGAAAACGACCTTCGACTATCTTCGCCATGACAACGTATGGCAGCGGCAGAGCCGTGAAACCTATGATCGCGGCAATGGTGCTACCATTTTGCTATTCAACCGCGAACGACACACTGTCGTGCTGACGCGTCAGTTCCGTTTCCCCGCATTCGTCAATGGCCATGATGGCATGTTGATTGAGGCCGCTGCAGGTTTGCTTGATGATGCTTCGCCCGAGGAACGTATACGTGCCGAGGTGGAGGAGGAAACTGGCTATCGTATTCAGCATGTTGAAAAGGTTTTTGAAGCTTTTATGAGCCCTGGATCGGTCACTGAAAAGCTCTACTTCTTCATTGCAAATTACGATGCGGAATTAAGAATAGGCAAAGGAGGTGGTCTGAAAGAAGAGGGGGAGGACATAGAAGTACTGGAGTTGCCTTTAGCAAAGGCTTTGCAGTTGATTCAGGAAGGGATAATTGTCGATGGGAAAACCATTATGTTGCTACAGCATGTGGCCCTGCGACTAGGTAACTAATGGCCTGGCTAACGGTGACGTCCCGGATTGGTTTTCAAGAAAAGCATCCGTCTACTATCTATCGCAGAAGTCGAGCTACGTCTAATAAACCAACCGGCACGGCCCCTGTCGGCGGTCGTTGCCTGTCAGTGGGGCGGATCATCTCCAGCGTTATACCAACACATCCTAAACGTCCGATCCTGGCCGGACAACGACGGCCCGAAATAGGCCGTCGTTTATCCTCATCAAACTTCTGTCTGTTCTGCCATTTCCAACGCGTCATCTACCTCTATCCCTAGATACCTGACGGTGCTTTCCAGCTTCGTGTGACCCAGGAGTAGTTGCACTGCCCTCAGGTTTTCGTGCGACGGTATATCAGCGAAGCTTTTGTACGGAGCATCCTGTGCGTGCCATACATTGACGCATCTAGACGTATTTCGGTGATCCAGGCTTTCACAATACGGGCATATTGGCGCGTTGAAAGATGCTTTGCGCGATTGATTCGGCTGGGAAACAAGAAATCCTCACTCCGGAGCTGAGCCAGCTGTATCCAGTCGATAATAGCGATACGAGTCTGCTCGGTAATTTCGAACTGGACGGGCCTATGTGTCTTTTGCTGCATCACAATGGCTCGTGGGGATATGCACTCACCATGAGCTATATCCCGTATTCGTAAATTGACGAGGTCGCAGCCTAGTAATTTGCTATCGATGGCTAAATTGAAGAGGGCGAGGTCTCTCGTCTTTTTGGCAAGCTGTAGGCGAACACGTATGGCCCAGATATCTTGAAGACGCAGAGGCGCCTTCTGCCCAACTAACCTGCCTTTATTCCAAGGTGTAGGTGTACAGGAGACACTCCAGTCAAAACGTTCATGGCATGTTCCTCCATCAGGTGGAGGTCAAAGAATGGCTCAATTCATGCTCGTCATGTGCTAAGGTTAATTTACAGTCGGGGCTCGACCCAGAGCGGAAGTTTCGAAAAATTTCGATTGGAACGGTTCGATATAGAGCTTTAGAAACAACTAAGAGGCGAGCGAACACTGTGCAATCTCTAAAAGTCAAAATGAAAATGCCGACATGATGTGGAAGGTTAATCTTGTGCACTGGAATGACTCCCTCCATGTCAGAACGGTATTAGATGAAATAATGAGCAGCATAGTCAAAAATAATAATAAAAATTGACTGAACATCCTGTTTTCGTAGTGCTTAATGGATCGCCCCAAGTTTTGTAGACACTGCCTAGTCTTATGCTTTGGGTGTAAGTGTTTGTCTGAGTGAGAAAATATAATTCTGAGATAGGTTTGTTTCATCTAAAGTGCGGTGTTACATCAGCATTAAATCATTGTTCGCTCATGGCAGATTGAAGAAAATTAACCTACGCTTGTGGGGCGGGTGGGGTAGCTGGTGACTCAAAGTTGTTAGGTTGGAAAAGGTATTGTGCATGTAATGCAACTTTCCCGATGAACGATATTGTTTGGTTTGGCTATATATGATTTAAGTATATTAGAGGCTAATGTGGCTGATTATAACCTTATTGAAGGCGCTTACACATTTAAGGCGATATGTGACAACAATTTCTGATTGATAATATAATCATAAGTAGTTGAAGTTGTACTGGATTAGACAGCACAAAAGGAGATGATCCATGCAAAAGACTTACTATTCGGCGACTACATTTCTAACCCTTTCAATTAATCGGCACTTATATGAAGGCAAGCACTATGTATATGTCGCCGAGAGTTTTTATCCTTACGGAAAGAGTAATCCCAAGTCGTCTAATCCGCTGCTGATCTACATGGATCTCTACCAACCATGGCAGGATCGCGATGAACATGACAAGTTTTTTCTCCAACACCGGCTAGCTGTTAGGAAAGGTGTTTTGGCAAAGGAAAAAGACGGAACAGTTTTACCCCGGATCGCTAACGATCTAAGAAGAGTCGCTGATCGGGTAATACTTGAGTTTTTCTACCCAGTAGTCTATCGAGTGAATTTCGATGTGAGTACTGCTGGGAGAGCTGGAGTAACCGTAGCTGGTTCGGGACTAAAGGGTTCAAGCGAATTCTTGATCCCAGATCTGAACGAGACTGAGTACGAACTGCTGTTCAACGACAATTATACCCACCATTTCGATAAACTCCGAGAGCCATGCGGCTACTTTGGGAGCAAAGCCGACGCCGTAATTGAGCTTTTAAAGTGGAGTCCCTAACGATGGAATTTATCTCTCTTCCCTTGCACTATTTTTCACAGCTGAAGAACCCTAGTGATTTTCACAACTACGTTGATGGATTGGCGCTGATGGACGACCTGCTTTGCACATACGATAGAGAACCACGTTCGCCAATGTATCTTCCCGAAGACAATCAAGGGCGATCAGCCGGAGATCTAGCTCTAATTCAGGAACGAATTTCGGAATGCCTGGAGGCGTTAGAATCTCCTAATCTCAAAGAAAATCTTGCTATCAATTTCGAACGCGCTACAGCTCTCTACTGTAAAGGAGTGGACTCTTCAAACCAGATACAGCTGTTTCTTGCTGCACTACTTTATCTCTACGCGGATGTCATTCACCCAGCTATATATCCAGAAAAACAAAACTGATCTTTTAAAGTAGTAAAGTGGTTGAACGCGCTCGCTTTACACTTTACATCCGGAATTTCTAAAAGTCCGCTCCTGGTTGATAACTGAATCGTGGGATATGATACGCCTGCTTGCTAAGCGACTATTTGCCTTCCAGAGCGCTCCAAAAGGCTGAGCCATATACTTAGATTCCGAGAGTAGTGACCCGGAATGGCAGACTGGTGTGAATGTAATCAGCTCCTGTTAATTGTCCAGGTGGCTGGGCAACATACACTGTGTTGCTCAGCTCTGCTTGAGCCAAGTTATTCTGTGCCCGAACTGCTCTCTTCCGGCTCTACCTGCCCACGCCGCTGAAGCCAGTGCATCACGATCCAGCACAGTGCTGCCCAGCTTGCCCCGGCCGTCCAGCCGGCAAGTACATCGGTCGGCCAATGGACGCCGAGATAGACGCGGCTTATGCCCACCAGCAGGGTCAACAATATCGCCAGTATCAAAAGGTAAGCCTTTAGCCTCAGCGCGGGCTGCACGCGAATGAGTAGCGCTGCCAGGGTGAGGTAGGTCACGGCAGACATCATTGAGTGGCCGCTGGGAAAACTCGCGGTGTAGACCATGGCTTCATGAGGCACGAGATCCGGGCGAGGGCGATCGAAGCCCATCTTCATCACAGTGCTGAGTAGTATGCCGCCGGGCACCGCAATTGAGGCAAAGAGAGCCGCGCGGTAGTGTCTGGCAAGTAACAGGTAGCCCAGGGCGCCCAATGTGATGAGTACCAGCACGCCGACACCGCCCAGTGCGGTAAAGTCCCGGCCCATTTCCTCAACCCAGCCCGGCCCGATCGGGTCGCTAAGATCTGCGGGGTTGCGAAGGGCGAGCAGTAGGCTCTCATCGATGCTACGGGTGTCCCCCTCGATAACTTCGTCGGCCAGCGCGATGAACCCCCAAATCCCACCGGAAAGTACCGCGACGCATAGCAGCATCGCCAGTTCGTAGCGGCCGAGCCGAGCCAGCAGGGAAAAGCTATGGCGTCCAAATTGTCCAAGTTTTCCATGGTGCTTCATTTGCAACTCCCTTGCTTTGATAAGTGATACGCAACGTCGATTCTGACGGTTTTATTGTGCCAGTGTTATCAATAGCGCGGAAAACCGCTTACTTCTATAGCAGGATGACGTTTTGTCAGGGGACATTTAGCAGGATAGTCAGGCATTGTCGCCGAAGGTCTTGCCCCAGTCGCGGGGGCTGACTTGGTGGCGCTGCCTGAAATGTTGCCGAAACGAAGTTGCCGTGTGAAAGCCGCTTTTTTCCGCAATGGCTTCTACCGACAAGGAGGTGGTTTCCAACAGCTCGCGCCCGCGCCGTAAACGCTCGTTTACCAGCCACTCTACGACCGTCATGCCGGTGGCCTTATGAAAATGGCGCGTAAAGGTTTGCCGACTCATGGCCGTTCGGGCGGCGAGTTCGTCGATAGTGTGCGAGGAGGCCAGATGTTCGCGCAGGTAGTCGAGCAGGCGATTGATATGGGCATCCTGGGTGGAGACGGCAACCGGTTGTTCAATGAACTGTGCCTGCCCACCTTCCCGATGCGGCGGAACCACCATTACGCGGGCAATCTTGTTGGCGATCTGCGCGCCGTAATACTGGCGCACCAGGAACAAGCAGCAATCCAGGCCAGCGGCCGTGCCCGCCGAGGTCACCAGCCGATCCTCCTCAACGTAGAGCGCATTGGTGTCCAGCTTGACCTTTGGGAATCGGGCTCTGAAGTCCTGCTCAGCAATCCAGTGCGTTGATGCCCGCCTGCCATCAAGCCGCCCGGCATAGGCTTAGGGCATAGGTGCCGTAACAGAGCCCCACCACATGGGCGCCCCGGTCATGACAGCGGACGAACGCCGCAACCAACTCGGGTGGCGGGGCTTCGTTCAGGTCATGCCAGCCAGGCACCACCGCAATATCCACACTATCGAGCAGCTCCAGACCGCCGTCGGGTCTTACCGTCACTACTTGCTCGCTTTCTGGCGGCTCTCCCGGCATTGCTACGATGGAGAGATCGAACAAAGGGTGCTCGGAATAGCCCTGCGAGATGTGGCCACCTCATTGCCGCCTTCAATGCACCACGGATGGAGGGCGGTATTTGGGAGCCGGGTCATCCATGTAGGATTCCCGCTCGAATCGACGTGCAGGAGCTGAGCAGAATGGGTGCTCTCGCAGTTTTTGATCTTAGCGCCAGAGCTGACGCTAAGGTGGTATTCTAAAAACTCACTTGTGAACGGAGTTAACTCAAAGACTGCTTCTGGACGATATCTGAAGGAATACAATTCGGTCGTTTCTTAATATGCGGCGCCTTGCCCTCCCTAACGCTCTATGAAGAAGGTTATGCGTAAAGAATTTCCGTAAACTTTTCTATGCATTGGAATGGTGGGGACATGACTCTTCATCATCGACAGCCAGGCTGGACTAATCATCTTAGGAGTCTCGTGTTGGGCTTGTCCTGACTAATCTGTGTCACTAAACTTTCCCACCCCTTACCACCATCCGCTTGGGGCCATACCGTGGAGCGCCTTTTCATTTCTGGGATCCTTGGTTCAGGACGTCCTAATGAAAACGTCATGAAGAAGATCGGTGAAACGTGGAAAGCCTGGAGAATCAAGGGCCATGTTTTTGTCTCAGAGAAGCTTTCTCATCATTGGCAAGCGCTGGACGACTTCGAAGGAGCAGAGTGCCAGCGCAGGTGAACAACCGCGACGCTTTCAGGGGGTTGCATAGTTTGAACTCTAAAGCTTATAGCGCTATGACGCGAAATGCATTCAGGTCGGGAGGATATTCTGGTTGATACGGAAGAGGTTTGTCGGATCGAACTTCTTCTTGAGCGCCACCAGCCGCTCATAGCTCGCTCCATAGGCGAAGGCAGTGCGGTCAGCTTCATCTCCGGTCAGAAAGTTGACGTAGGCACCTCCACTGGCATAAGGCTGTGACCGGTTGAAGAATTCACGCGCCCAGGCAATGCAGCGTTCATCCTCTACGGCCGTCTCCCAACGAGCATGCACGTTCATCACATAATTAGCATCACGGTTCGAGTACGCCATCGCTTCGGGTTGCACTCGGCCTGTTTGACCGCCTATCGTGGCAATAAAAATCTCGCACTGTGAAGACGGTAGGGCACCAGCGTATTCGATGATAGCATCGATCGGCTCTTCTTCCAGCGTCGAGAAATTATGAGACTTCCAGTAGTTGCGTGCCCCTGGCGTTAACAGTGGGTCGAACGCTTTTTGCCAGTCGATATATGGCTGCACACCGATATGCTCGCCGTATGCGTTACCAAACCTTCTAAGCGGTTCGATGTGTTTCTCGCCTTCTAAGGGGTCGCCTGCGTAGCAAATGGCAAGAGCGACAATCTCTTTCCCGTGTACTGCCTCGGCCAGGAAAGGCAAGGGGGGCGCCTTGCGCGTCACCATCCACACGTTGAGTTCGTCTGGCATCGTCTGCGTGAAGCGGGCGAACTGTGTGATGATCGATTTTGCTTCGTCGAAGGGAAAGACGATAAGACCGCATAGAACATTCGGGCCTACCGGATGCAATTGGTACTCGAAACGGGTAACGATACCGAAGTTACCGCCTCCACCGCGAAGCCCCCAGAAAAGGTCGTCGTTTTCCGATTCACTGGCATGCAACTGTTGGCCATCGGCGGTAATGACGTCCATGCCAAGCAGGTTGTCGATGGTCATGCCGTACTTTCGGCTTAGCCAACCGAATCCTCCTCCCAAGGTCAGACCGGCCACACCCGTGGTGGAGTTGATGCCCAGTGGGGTAGCAAGACCATACGCTTGGGCAGAGGCATCGAAGTCCGCCAGGGTGCAACCTGGCTCGACGTATCCAAGGTGAAGTTCTGGATCAATGCCTACTCTCTTCATTTGCGAGAGGTCGATCATAACGCCATCGTCGCAGGCAGAGGTGCCTGCAATGTTGTGACCACCGCCGCGCACGGAGAAAGGGAGATCGTGCCGGCGTACGAAGTTTAAGGACTGAACAACATCGTCAGGTGAAGTGCAACAGGCAATCATGGAGGGTCTGCGATCAATCATGGCATTCCATATCTGACGCGCTTCCTCGTATTGTTTATCTTCTGGAAGAATCACGCTTCCTGAAAAATTGGTTTTGAACTCCTCTATTGCGGTTTGTGAAAGTTGGTTCATGACGAACACCTTGAGGTATGCCCAGGGCAAGATTCATACGAGGGGCCGCCGGGCGGGTAAGTGAGGAAAACTACCAAGCTGGCGATTATCCCCAATCTTCACAGCGACCCTTTGATTGGTATTTCGTCAGTGGATAAACACAGTATAGGGAGGTCTGTCAAGAGTTGCTCTTTTTTCTTCGAACGATCCATTAATCATCATGGTCTGACCACGGTTGATTATTGATAAGTGGTTATGGTGTTTTTTGATAGATGCAGACCTTGCCTGCAAGATTTTGGTTAATTTCGACCCACCAACTTGCTCTTGTTATTGAAACGTCAAGGCTTTCTTGAAGTTAGCTCCTGGCCGATAACAATCCCTCCCTCCAAAGCCCCAAGCTTCCACGAGAAGCTGGTTTCACCAATAGCTAATCCTCTTCCATCACTTCCTCGACCCATTCCACCCACGTCTCGGTAAGGCGTTGGCCAAGCCTCAGCGTGTGCCAGGGAGCGCGCTGGACGGGCGTGAACGTCTCTGGGTTGCTAAACCACTCTCGTTCTATGGCAGCGTAGGTCGTTAGGCGTTCCTTGAGCTGGCGGTGGCGTTCTGCCGCTGATAGGTCACTTTAGACCGATTCATCTGCTTTCGTTGTGGGTGTTAGTAGCTCTTGCCGTTGCAGTGGTGGCTATCCTCAAGGGCAGGATAGAGCAGCATCGCAGTTGGATGGTTGGCGCCTATCTGGGGCTAGTCGGTGCTTTTGTTGGTTCCCTGGCGCTGGGACGCTGGATCGCCGCTCAGCTGGGTATGTGCTGATGGTTAAAAGCAAGAATGATAGCTAGAGCCGCTTAGCTTCTAGCAGAGCACTCCAATCATTGTTGAGCTTATGCTAACTTAGCATTAACAACCTGTGAGGTAGCTTTCCATGTCTATTGAAATCTGGTTCGCCTTTGCCCTTGCGTCCGTGGCGTTGCTCGCCATCCCTGGGCCAACGATTTTGACCGTGGTCAGCTACTCTATTGCCCAAGGCAGGCGCGCCAATATTCCGCTTGTCGCTGCGGTGGCATTGGGTGATTCAACGGCGCTGCTCTTTTCACTGCTTGGCCTGGGGGCGGTGTTAGCCACTTCGGCATTTTGGTTCACCGTGATCAAGTGGATCGGCGGTTTATACCTTCTCTATATGGGCATCAAACTATTGCGTGCCGGTATATCCTCTGTGCAGCCGGTAACACCGGCGGTATCAGGTTCGCGCTGGAAGCTTTTCACCAATACCTATCTCGTTACTGCGCTCAACCCGAAGGGCATTATCTTCTTCGTCGCCTTTTTGCCGCAATTCGTCAGCCCGAACGCCGATGCTGGGCAACAATTGTGGATACTTGCGATCACGTTTGTGGCGTTGGCAACGCTGAATGCCACTCTTTACGCCGTATTCGCAACGTCGGTGCGCAAGATGCTGGCATCGCGTCGTGCCCAGCGTCGCTTCAACTTGGTTGGCGGAACGTTACTCTCTTCAGCGGGTGTCTGGGCGCTGCTTGCTAAGCGGCCTGTATAAGCAAAAGACGGTAAATTGGATGTGTTCGTATCGGGAGACAACTGTGAGTGAAACCCTTCAAGAACTGCTAGCGGAACTTGAGCAATTTGGCCAACAAAACGATGCTGCTATTTCTGAGCGCCCAAGACGAATGCTCAATATCACCCGTGATACGGGGGAGTTCCTATCGGTACTAGTTCAAGCAACCAATGCTCAACGAGTGCTGGAAATTGGCACCTCGAATGGGTACTCCACCTTATGGCTGGCTCAGGCAGTGCAGAGGATTGGTGGGCACGTTACCACCGTTGAGCTCTCCGAATTCAAGCTGGAGATGGCCGCGAGAAATTTTGACCGCTCAGGCCTCACTAAGGTCATCACTCAGCATCGGGGGGAGGCGGGCAGTATGCTTGAAAGCCTGGACGATGCCTGTTTCGATCTGCTCTTTTTAGACTCAAAGCGCTCTGATTATGTGCATTGGTGGCCGAATATCCAGCGAGTTTTACGCAAGGGCGGACTGCTTGTGGTGGATAACGCCACTTCCCATGCAGATGAAATGGCTGATTTTATGGCGCTGGTATCGGCAGACTCCAAGTTCACTACTTGCACTGTACCCGTTGGCAATGGCGAGTTTCTGGCAACGCGGTGCGGGTAACGCCTGCTTAGCGTTAAAGGCGCCCTAGCTGATTCAGAAAGCGGAAGTCGATTTTTCATCAGTGAACCTAAACCGTCAGAATATAAATGGAATAAACCATGATCAGAGATGCCGTAGAGGGTGATTCGGAAGCCATAGCGCACATTTATAACCACTACATCGAAAATACCGCTATTTCATTTGAAGAAAAGCCAGTATTGGGTTCAGACATTCAAGGCCGGATTGAAAACGTTCAGGGGGCCGGTTTGCCTTGGGTGGTGGCAGTGGAAGATGATGCTGTGGTGGGCTATGCCTACGCTACCAAATGGAAAGAGAGAAGCGCCTATCGATTTTCAGTTGAAGTCAGCGTCTACCTTTCCAATCAGGCGCACGGTAGGGGCTTGGGTGTAAAACTGTACGAAACACTCTTTTCCACGCTCAAAGAGGGCGGGATACATGCGGTGATGGGCGGCATAACGCTTCCCAACCCAGCCAGTGTCGCACTGCACGAAAAAATGGGCATGAAAAAAGTGGCCCATTTTGAAAAGGTAGGGTTTAAGTTCGATCAATGGCACGACGTTGGCTATTGGCAGCTAAATCTGACTAACTGATAGTGACTCAACATGCTGAAAGCAAGGTTGATGTAATTAGACACTATGGACGTAACTCAGAATGGTGGGAGCCGGCATGTTGAGACTATCGTGGAACGATGGCCTTTCGGTTTGGTGTGATAGATGAATTTTATGCCTCTCGCTGCTAACCCTGGAGTAAGTTTAACGTGAATCCAGATGTTCAGGCTAAGTTTGAAAGCTACCCGAAAGGCGCACGGTGGCAGCTTGAGAGCGTGCGACAACTCATTCTGGCAGTAGCTGCTGAAGATGAGCTTGGCGATGTCGAAGAAGCGCTTAAATGGGGAGAAGCTAGTTATCTTGTCAAAGGGGGCACTACCATTCGAATCGACTGGAAACCTAAAGATCCAGACGTCATTAAGGTATTTTTTCACTGCCAAACATGTTTGATTGAAACGTTCAAAGAAATATATCCTGATGAATTTGAGTATGAGGGTAAGAGAGCTATTGTGCTCCCTCTGAGTGTGAATATCGAACAGGTTCCGTTAAGGCATTGCATCGAGTTGGCTCTGAAGTACCACAAGCTTAAGCGCTTGCCGCTTCTAGGCGTGTAGCCATTGGGTAAAGTGCAAACTTGTACTGTTAATGACGAGCTTCGAGGCAAGTATGACAATCACTGAAATTAAACGCCCACAAGAGCTGTCGCGCTTACGTCGCCTTGCTCTGGCTGCGCAAGGTTTGCTGCAGAATAAGCCTTATGGACGTGGCTTAGCCGGTGCCCGTAAAGCGATTAACCACCTGGGTTATGTTCAGATAGACACCATATCTGTGGTGGAACGAGCCCATCATCATGTTATTCACTCCCGAGTACCAGGGTTTGAGCCACACATGCTGAACCAGCTGTTGATCAATAAAGACATTTTTGAGTATTGGTCGCACGCGGCTGCATTTTTACCCATTACCGATTTTCGCTTTTCCTTGCCCTACAAAAACGCTATCAAAAGCGGGCAAACGCATTGGTTTAGATCACCTGATAAAAAGCTCATGGGAGAGTTGTTGGCTCGCATACGTTCAGATGGCCCGCTGCGGTCTCGAGATGTAGGGGCTAGCACTATAAAACGCGCAGGCTGGTGGGACTGGAAGCCAGCCAAAAAGGCACTTGAACAGCTGTATATGCAAGGCGATCTGATGGTCAGCGACCGCGACGGCTTTCAAAAGACATATGATCTAACCGAGCGGGTATTGCCATCCAACGTAAATTTACAGATGCCCTCCATGGAGGAGTTTGCAGCGCATCTTGTAGACCAACAATTACGCTGCCATGGCTTTGCTTCACTCAAAGGGCTGACTTATCTGCGCCGAAATACAGAGTTACGCAAAGCTGTGAATGCCCTGGTAAATGAAAGGTTAGCGCAGGGTGATTTAGAGAGAGTGAAAGTGAGCAGTGGCGATGTATTTATATTGGAAAGGGGAGCGCTCGAACGCCCTCTTCCTCGTTTGAAAGAGCGAATGTTGATTCTTTCCCCCTTCGATAACAGTGTCATTCAGCGGGAGCGGCTCAGGGCGCTATTTCAATACGACTATCAGCTGGAATGTTATGTGCCCGAAGCCAAGCGTCAGTATGGTTACTTTTGCCTGCCGCTACTTTATCGCGATGCATTTGTTGGCCGGATGGATTGTAAAGTCCATCGCAAAACCAGTCACTTAGAGATCAAGAACTTATATTTCGAGCCACACCCTTTTGATGAACATAGAGTCGTTACTGCTTTTGTGGAAGCCATCGTTCAGTTTTGTCATTTTCAAAAATCTGACTCCGTCTCTTTGAATGCAGTCCAACCTGAACACCTGACTCAGCGGTTGCGCAGCGCGTTAAAACCCCTGGGGTGAAAGGATCTAGGCAGGGGTGGGGTATCTAAGCTAGGCGTTGCTATTGGAAAAATTTTCCTCGGAGCCATGGCTTCAGGTACATGAATGTGTTGAATGACCGTTTCTAGCCGAATCAAAAACTTTCCTCCATATTAACAACGGGGCAGATGACGGCCTGCTGACGTAGATACGTTAGCTGCTATATTAGCGATAACGCTTAAGCGAGAGGATTGCACCAATGACAGGGACAAATAATAAACCATCAACGATAGCATTGTTGAGTGATAACCGGGTAAAGGTGCTCTTGGTCATCGCGATTATTGCGGTGGTCTGGGCCGTGGTGGCGCACACCATTGCTGGGTCGCGGGGAGACAGTATGGATGCGCTCGAAGCGCGTCTGGCTGAAACTGAGCGGGAGCATCAACAGATTCAGGCGGAGATGTCTGAGGTTGAAGCCGCGGAGCTTGATTTAGCAACACTGCAGCAGAGAATGAGCGCCCTTGAGGTTGAGCAAGCTGATGCTGAAGCCGAGCTAGCTTCGACGCGAGCAGATATTTCCCACGCTGAAGAAGATTTGAAGGCTTTACGGGGCGAGCGTGAAACCCGCGAAGAAGAAGTGGAGACCCTCAATGAGCAGGTCGACGAACGGCAGAGCAGCCTTGAAGAGCTGAATGAGAACTACGCCGAGGTAGAAAAAGAGAAAGAAGAGGCCGAAGCCGCCCGCGATGCCGCTCAACAGTCTCGTCAAGACGCAGAAGACGCTCGCAGCGAGGCTGAAGCAGACCTTGAAGCGCTCAACGCCGAGATTGAAGAAGCCGAAGCCGCCAGCGATACCGCGCAACAGGCTCGTCAAGAGGCAGAAGATGCCCGCAGTCAGGTTGAAGCTGACCCTGAAGAGCTAAATACTCAGATAGAAGAGGCCAATAACCAACTTTCAGCGGTCGGTGATCGGGTAAGTGAGTTAGAAACAACGCGTGATGCGCTCACCGTTGAAATCACTTCGCTCGAAGTGATGCGCGACGAAGCGCAAACGCCTGAGTGATTTACAGCCTTAACGAATAATACCTCGCAGCGAAGAACTCTAGACGTGTCTCCCCGTTACTTTAACGGGGAGGTTCTAGACGATATCTACTGCTCCGCCAAGGAGTGGTAGGTTCGCTAGAGCTTCATAGCGAGTTGGATTATGTCCGCCTATTTGTGGCCTACGATTACGACCGGCACCTTGGGCTGGGTAGCGTTGATGAACGCGACGAGCGCCACGCCTGCGAAGCGCCTTACACTCTACTGCACGTTTCTTAATCCAGGCGATACTATCCGATGCATCGGCGATTTCTGTTACCTCTTTTCCTTTTGATGTTGCTGGCCTCTTTGGCTGGTTGCGGGGAAACGCCCACCGGGCGCTCCCAATTGGCGTTAGTACCGAACGCGTTAATGGCTGACATAGGGGAAGATGCCTTTAATCAGCTGCGCAATAGCCAGCCGATCAATCGCGATACGCAGGCTAATCAGTTGGTGCAGTGCGTGGCTGAAAAAGTGGTGGCTGGCGCTAAGGCGAGCTACCCAGGGCTCGCTTTCCCTGAACGCTGGGAAGTGGTGGTATTTGAGGATGCTTCCCCCAATGCGTTTGCTCTGCCGGGTGGACGCATCGGGGTGCATAGCGGGCTACTGCGAGTGGCCGAGACGCCAGCCCAGCTAGCGGCGGTGATTGGGCACGAGGTGGGGCATGTGTTGGCGGATCATGGCAATGAGCGGCTTACCCAGCAGCTTGGCATTAAAGCCGTGTTATTGGTGGTGGGGTTATTAGGGGAAGAGGAATTTGGCAACCAGCAATTGATGCAGGCCTTGGGTATCGGTGCCCAGTTGGGCATTAGCCTGCCTTTCAGCCGCACCCATGAGGAGGAGGCCGATTTGATGGGCTTGGAAATTATGGCCCGTGCGGGGTTTGACCCGCAGCAGAGCGTGACCCTGTGGCGCAACATGGCTGCTAGCGGTGGTGGTCAGCCCCCTGAATTTCTTTCTACGCATCCTGCCCATGAATCGCGCATTCGGGCATTACAGCAAGGGCTGGAAAAGGCCACGGCCAGCTATCGTACGGTTACGCCTGCTGAATGTTGAGGTGAGTGGCATCGCGTTATTGATAAAATAAGAAAAATTGCCACGTGACGTCGGGAGTGTGGGGCTGTGCCATTACAGAAACAACAGTATCAGGTGCATGGGTTAACCGGGCAGTTTTGCGATGCCAGCCGTGAGTTGATGTATCGCCGCTCTATCCAGGAAAGCGTGCGGCTTGAGTTTAGCTTTGCTGTGAGCGTTGCGGCATGTGTCTTTGGCATGTTCGCGATTGCGGATTACTACCTGCTGGGTCTTACCAGGGAGTTCTATCTGCTGCTTACCATGCGAATAGTGGTGGTGAGCATTTGCCTGTTGGTGGCACTCGTTGTGCGGCGCTGGGGTGGCAATGATTACCGTGCTTGGTTGCACGCCTTACCGCTGTGGGTATTTGCCACGGGCATTATATTGATTGTCCCCCTACGACCCGAAAGCCTCCCCACTCAAATCACCGCGGTGGTGGTGGCTACCATGGCGTTTTATCTTCTGATTCCCAATCCGCTAACAGTCGTGACAGCGGCCAGCCTCTATTTAAATATTGGCTTTTTAGTGGCTGCGGTGCTGTGCGCAAGTCTTGCCCCGATAGCGACGCTACTGGTCGCACTGTTGCTGATTATGGGCAGCGTTGTAGGGTTTTTCGCCCTGCTGCGCTTGGAATGCCTGCAGCGTAAGCAATATGCACTGCTTCAAGAAGAGCGAGAGAATAACCACCAGTTACACAAAGAGATCGCGCACCGAAAATCACTGGAAGAACAGCTGAGGGTAGTCGCTGAGCAGGACGCGCTGACCAGCCTGAATAATCGCGGCCATTTTATAAAACTGGCTAAAGATCTGTTGCAGCACTCGCAAACCCGCAAGGTGCCATTCAGCCTGTTTATGATCGATGTGGATCACTTCAAACACATTAACGACACCTGGGGGCATAGCCATGGGGATTGGGTGCTAACCAAGATTGCCGAAGTCTGTGCAGAATCGCTGCGCCCAACGGATGTGATAGGACGTTTTGGTGGTGAAGAGTTTGTTGTCGCACTCCCAGACACCAGCTCGAGCGATGCGCAAATGGTAGCAGAGCGTTTGAAAAAGAAGGTGGCTGAACTTTCGTTAACAGAAGAGATGGGCAAACTGCGCCCAAGCGTCACCGTTGGCGTGGCGGCTACCGATTCAGAGGAAGCCGATCTGGAGTCTTTAATTAAACGAGCGGATGAGATGCTTTATGTTGGCAAACGCGCTGGGAGGAACCAAGTCGTCGTCTGCAGCGATGTTGTCGAAGCACCAGATTCACCCGTTGGCAACAAGTAGCGCTTTCCTATGCCCCCATCACTGCTGCTAATGCTCGCCGACACCCTTCTAATTCTCCATGTGCTGTTTGTGGCCTTCGTGGTGTTAGGCCTGGTCGCCATTTACGCAGGCTACTTCTTCAACTGGAGGTGGGTTCGCAATAAAACCTTCCGCATCGTACATCTTTGCGCCATTGGCTATGTGGTGGTTCAGGCTTGGCTCGGGGTGGTTTGCCCGTTAACCACCTGGGAAATGGCGCTTAGGGCAGAGGCGGGCGCCGCTACTTATTCGGGCTCGTTTATTCAGTACTGGCTGCACAGCCTGCTCTATTTCACTTTGCCGGAGTGGGTGTTTGTGGTGGTGTACACGCTATTCGGTAGCCTGGTGTTGGCCAGTTGGTTTGTGGTGAAGCCTCGTCAGCACTCTTCCTAGAAGATGGGCGTGTACTAAACTTTGCGTATCATACTGTGCTTGGGAGCGAACCCATGCGGCACCTATACCTAATGCGGCATGCCAAGGCTAAACAGCCCAGTGGCGATATGATCGACCATCAACGGCCGTTGCGAAAGCGTGGTAAACGTCAGGCAGCGGCGATGGCGCATGTGCTGCAGCACTGGCAAGCGTTAGAAGGGGGGATTTACGTCAGTACAGCGGCTCGCACGCGGGAAACCTTCGATGAGATCGCAGGCCAACTGCCTGATCATACCCTGGTCAACCAGGTTCACTTCGATGAAGACCTTTACACGTTCGATGGTGGCGGGCTGCAGGCCTGGCTCGAATCGTTGCCAAACGAAGCCGAAAGCGTCCTGGTGATTGGGCATAACCCTGCGCTGCATGATCTGGCTCGTTGGCTCGACAAGGCTGCGCCTCATTCACTGCCCACCGGGAGCGTGCTGCATTTCACGCTGTCCGGCTCTTCTTGGAAAAGCGCGGGGCATAACGGAGCCAAACTGGCAGGGTTCCTGACCCCGGAAACGGCCAGCTATCCTCTTTTTCAGCGCCTTGCCCCCCAACCACCCAAACGCAATAACGACACCGCCAGCCGCATGCGTGACATGATGGAGCACCAGTATCAGATGATCCGTGCCTTGGAAGCCGGTGTCATCGCAGGCGTTGACCCTGAGTTTCTGCACCAGTACCGGGTCAATCTGCGCCGTAGCCGGGCAGTGGGCGAATCCGTGCACGCTATTACCCGAGTGCCTGGCCTGAAAAAGATGCTTAAGCGACTCAAGCAACGTGCCCAGGCTACCAGTGACCTGCGTGATATTGATGTGTTTCTGGAGGATATGGCCAAGACGCCCCCGCCGCTCACTTCTGGTAGTCGCCAGGGATTGATGCAGTGGCTCCAGGCTTGCCAGCGGGAACGTCACCAGGTGCTGTGTCAGCAGTTAAGTACACCGGCGTATGCTGAGGAGATGCAGGCCTGGCAGCACTTCATCGCTTCAGATGACGTTGGGAAGGCGCTTTCGAAACTCACGCCAAAGCGTATCCGTACGGTACTGAGTGAGCGTATCGCACGCCACGATGAAGACCTGGCGGCACTCTCGTTGGATAGTCATGACGCCGAGTTTCATGAACTGCGTAAGGGCGTGAAGCGGATTCGCTACCTGGCTGATCTGAATCCAGAGACCCCTGAGCCGTTTCTGTCCCAACTGAAGTACCGCCAGCACCTGCTTGGGGAGTATCAAGACCTGTGTTCCCGTCAGGCCTGGCTGGATGCCTTCGGCGCAAGCCCCGATAACGACCCGCAGCAACAGCAGGAGTGTGTTCAGTGGCGCGATTCGTTAGAGAAGCCGAAGCTTGTGCTGCGCAAAGAAGTATTGGCGTTGGAACCTATGGCCAACGTGTCCCCGTAACAACGTAATCAGGTAGCCTTGCCGCCAATCGTTACGCGATATATGATTCATATATGCTTTATACTCGTTTCATATATTGGGTGGTGTGATGGGTATCGTTAAGATCAATGACCAGCTGCATGAGGATATTCGCAAGGCAAGCACTGTCATGGTGCGCTCAATCAATGCCCAGGCAGAGTACTGGATAAAGGTGGGCATGCTTGCCGAGGCCAATCCGGGAATGACCTTCTCTGACATCATGCGTGAGCAAATGAAACAAGCCGACGTTGAAGTAAGGAAGGTGGTCGGTGAGTGAGCTGACGCTAAAAAGCGAGGAGGAGTTGCGTTTGATGCGGGAAGCCGGACGGCTACTCGGGTTGGTGTTCAGTCATCTCGACCAACGGATAGCGCCCGGCGTATCCACCATGGCTATTAACGATTGGGCCGAGCGCTATATCGTCGATCAATTGCAGGCTCGTCCGGCCAGTAAGGGGCAATACGATTACCAGTACGTATTGAATGCCTCAGTCAACCACGTGGTGTGCCATGGCATTCCATCCGAGAAGCAAATACTCAAAACAGGTGATATCGTCAATGTCGACATTACCCTGGAGAAAGACGGCTTTATTGCTGACTCCAGCAAGATGTATCTGATTGGCGATGTGACTCCCTATGCCAAGCGACTGGTCGATAAAACCTACGAGGCCATGTGGCAAGGAATACACGCGGTCAAGCCAGGTGCCACGTTGGGTGATGTAGGCTACGCAATTCAGCAATATGCCGAAAAACACGGATACTCTGTCGTTCGTGAGTATTGTGGCCATGGCATTGGTCGCGAAATGCATGAAGAGCCGCAGGTGCTGCATTACGGGAAGAGAGGCAGAGGCCTAGCGTTGAAAGAAGGGATGGTGTTTACCATCGAGCCCATGATTAATCAGGGCAGAGCCAAGATAAAAACCAAGCGGGATGGCTGGACGGTGGTGACCAGTGACAAGAAATTGTCTGCTCAGTGGGAGCATACAGTGGCGGTCACATCCTCTGGTTTCGAAGTGCTAACACTCCGCGATGACGAGTGCCTCCCTACTGAGATTAACCCATAACGGCCATGACCCATCCTCCTTCGTTTAAGCGCCCTGTATGTTTAAGGACCGTAGCCTGAAATCGATCTGGCGAAGCACATCAGGTGCGTTAAGCTGAAATGGTGGGTGCTACATAGATAGGCATGCTTGCCCTTGCATGGTGTCTATGATTCACCTATTCCATATCGCTTACCAGCTAAATGAAAAGGATGTCTACGATGGCGAAAAAACCGACAGGTAATGGAAAAGGCAGTACGCCAGCGGGTGAGTTACTCGCCACTGTTTCATGCGGCACCGAAAAATTGCTATTGGCAGCCTTAGAGCGGGGCGGCAATTGCCTTGAAACCGGGCGCTTTCTGATTAGCTATCGTGAGGGGCGGGTAGAAGAGGGCATTAAGTCGCTAAAAGCCCAGAAATTTCGGATCGCAGATGCGCGGGATTTCACCGATCAAGCCGTTAGCCTGGAAGATGCCGGAGATGCTGAGGCAATGGTCTTTCCGGAGCTTGGAGTGGCACTGGTAGGCGGCGATGCCCTACAGCAACGTGGCATGAGTGCGCTGGGTAAGGTAGCTGCGGATAGTCCCATCGAAATTATTGAGCCAGAGTATTTCGCCTTTTCTGAAAATTCTGAATATCTACGTGGTTTTTTGCGGGCAGCCAGCACCATCGCTCGTGATCTTGGTGTTGAGCTGGAGTTGGAAGAAGGCGAAGAGAACCTTGAAGAGGATGCCCTTCGGCCAACTTGGGGGCTAAAACGCTGTAAGGTGCCGCAAAGTAGCTGGAGTGGCGCGGGTATAAAAGTCGCCGTTCTGGATACCGGGATGGATCTTGGCCACCCGGATTTCGAGGGTAGGGAGTTCGTTACCCGCTCATTCGTCGGGGAGCCGGTGCAGGATATTAACGGGCACGGTACTCACTGTATCGGCACGGCCTGTGGCCCCCTGGCGCCCGGTGAAAACACACAGCGTTACGGGATCGCGTATGAGGCGCAGGTCTTCGTCGGCAAGGTGCTGACCAACTCGGGCAGCAGTACCGGGGCGGGCGTTCTCGCTGGCCTAAACTGGGCCATAGCCAACCGCTGTGAGGTGATCTCGATGTCGCTTGGCAGCCAGAGCCCGGTGCAGGCCGCCTACACCCATGCTGGTGAAGCGGCGCTGCGTAATGGGTGCCTCGTTATCGCTGCAGCGGGAAATTCTGCAACCAATACAGGGGCGCCTGCCAACTCGCCTACCGTGATGTCGGTGGCGTCTCTCGATCCGAACCTGAAGCCTTCCAGCTTTTCCAATCATGGCAAGATCGAAATTGCCGCGCCTGGGCGCGATATCTTCTCCTCATGGCCCCGGCCCACTCGCCATAAGACGATCAGTGGCACCAGCATGGCGGCACCACACGTGGCAGGCTGCGCGGCACTGTGGGCACAGTCTGATGCCTCATTACGGGGAAGGAAACTGTGGCAACAGCTAGTGGCTTCGGTGCAAGAGCTGCCATCGCCTGAATCCCGCGTGGGAGCTGGGTTGGTACAAGCGCCTTGATGTTGGGCGACGCGCTGGGCAGGCGCTCCTTTCAGGCCGCCCAGCACACTTACTATGGAGATATGTCAGATGCCAACGGTAGCGCTATGGTTGATCACTATTTCCAGCGATCAACCGATAAATGAAATGGCCACGCGCCTCAGCGCTGAAGGATTAACCATCCAGGAGGTGCTGGAGGAGATCGGCTGTATTACCGGCTCGGCTGACGATGCCACGGCGGAACGGCTGAAAAAGATCAAAGGCGTAGTGGATATAGCGCCTGATATGCAGATCGATATGGGGCCACCGGGCGCTGATGAGACTTGGTAAGCTCGGTAAATATTTCACTGGGCTTAATGACGCTATGGTTTTAGTGGAGATGTGATATGGCAACCCCCGCAAAGAACACTGTTTGCCTTTGGTACGATGGTGGTGCAGAAGAGGCAGCACGCTTTTACGCTGATACCTTTCCTGATTCGTTTGTCAGGGCGGTTCATCACGCACCGGGAGACTTTCCATCGGGTAAGCAAGGGGATGTATTGACCGTAGAGTTTACCGTGATGGGCATTCCGTGCCTTGGACTCAACGGCGGGCCTGGGGTGACGCACAATGAGTCGTTCTCTTTTCAGGTCTCAACGAATGACCAAGCCGAAACGGATCGCTATTGGAATGCCATTGTTAGCAATGGTGGCAAGGAAAGCGCCTGTGGCTGGTGCAAGGATAAATGGGGAATATCGTGGCAGATAACGCCTGTCGTGCTGATTAACGCCGTTACCAATCCTGACCCTGCCGCCGCTAAGCGCGCATTCGACGCAATGATGCAGATGAGAAAAATCAACGTCGCTGACATTGAGGCGGCGCTTCACGGTTGAGTATAGGACTGGTTGACTCTTCGTTTAAATTAAGAATATTTTGCAAGTCGGCTTGATTAGGTATTATGAGCATTGAACCTCAATATGTCACTTACCATTAGCCACGTCAGAAAATCCTGATCTCACCGGTGTTTCCCGGTAGGTGGCGGGTGGAGTAAAGCTATCCAGTTCCCGGAAGCAGGTAATGATGATGAGTAAGCATGTGCCAATACCCCCCGAATGGCAGGCCGATTTTCTGCTTAAGCAATTCTCGCTGTCGCACCGACTTGGCTACTCGTTGTCTGGCGTGGTGTTGGTGTTTTTACCCATTTTTACTATTTTGGACGCGACACTGGTCAGCTACGCTGATGGGGAGTTGATATGGAAACATATTCTCTTCCGCCTGCCCGCCGTTATTCTGGCGATTACTTTTTTGCTGCTCCATCATAAGAAAGACCCGGGCTTTTGGGCTTATCCGCTATTGCTGACGTTGAATCTTTCAATAGTGGGCATGATGGCTGCCATGTTTGTATTGCACTATTCGGAGCAGGGCGGACATCTTCTCTACATCACCCAGGGGCTAACCTTGGTCATTATTACTGTGGCTACAGCGACCGTCTACGGTGCTAGAGATCTGGCTTTGATATACGGCTTGCCGCTTACAGCAGTAATCGCTTTTATTGTTTTTTCAGGCAGCCCGTTTCCAGATAACCCTATTCATTTGGCCTTCATTCCCGCTGCGATAGGGATAGGTGTAGTCATTGCCACTATGCTTTACCAGGAACACCAGCGCACTTTTATTGCCAGCCAGCAACTTGAGCATAGCGCTTTGACCGATGCGCTGACCGGCTTGCCCAACCGGCGCTCGATGCAAACACACTTGCAGGCAGAGTGGAGCCGCGCTAAACGCGGCGAACAGTGCTTTGCTGTGTTGATGGCTGACTTGGATCGCTTCAAGGCAGTTAATGACCAGTATGGCCACGAAGTGGGTGATGAAGTGCTCACCATTCTTGCTACTCGGTTCACCACTACGCTTCGCGGTGGTGATCGGGTTGCCCGCTGGGGTGGAGAGGAGTTTTTGCTACTGATTCCAAGCGCCACCGTTGAGAGTGCTATGGCCGTCGCCGAAAAGGTACGTCGAGCAGTTGCTGAGCCGACTTTTGCCACCTCAGCAGGCAACTTGGCGGTTACATTGAGCCTGGGTGTTGCGCTTCACCGCCAGACCGAGAGCATTGACGAAGTGATCAGTCGCGCCGACAAGGCGCTTTACCGTGCCAAGCAAGAAGGCCGCAACCGTGCGGTACTGGCAGGCGATAGATCGGGCACGGTGTTTTCTGCAATTGCCTCAACCTCATAAAGCATCTAACACATCAAAGTGATCGCAGTTAGCTATATCCACGAGCTCGACTTGGGTATGGATAGTCTTTAACGCTGCAACAAAATCGTGTGCTTGTTGGCGGAAAGAGGGCGGATCATTTTCGGCGATCACCACTTGGCATGAGGGTAGTTTGCTCGAATCGGCAAATATAGGGCTTAACGCAAGCGCTTGGGCTGGGTTGAGCTCCAGCGCTTCGTTAACGTAGGTATCTACCAATGGCGTTAGGTCATAAACGCCGCTAACCAGTACCAGCTTATCAATGGGGATATCACCACTGGCGGCTACCCAGTAAGCCAGCTGGGCACCGGCGCTATGGCCGCCTAATACAATAGACCACACGCCACCGTTATCCGCGAGGGCGTTGCATGCCGCCGTAATCCCCTCAACGCAATGGTTCACCATGGTGTTAATGGACGTTTCCGGGGCTAAGCCGTAACCCAGGGAGGCGAAAGCCAAGCCACGGGCAAGGTAGCGTTCAGCCAGAAAGTCCGTTGCGGTGTTATCCAGCGCCTGCCAGTAGCCGCCGTGAATAAATAGCATCAATGGCCAGGGGCCCGCGGTATTTTCCGGAACAAACAGGTTGAGGCGGGCCGCCGGATCTTCACCGTAGCGCAGGGTAATCGGCTGGTGGCGTGCCACCAGGTCGCTACCTAACGCTGCCTGGCGCCTTAAAGTGGCTTCATAATCCCGAGCGAAATAGCTCGGCGAGTAGGCGAGGTTCAGGGGTGTTTCAGTCATCACGTACCTCTATTAGGTAACGGCACCACGCACATGAAACCGCGGATCCTGGTACTCACCGCTTTCCATTACCTCACGGAAGTGCTGGGCGGCCTGCCAAGCATCTTCAAAACTGAGGTATAGCGGGGTAAAACCAAAACGCATTAAGCCGGGCTCCCGGTAGTCGCCGATTACACCGCGGGCAATCAAGGCTTGAACGATAGCGTAGCCGTTTTGACTATCCACCAGTGATACCTGGCTGCCGCGCTCACTGGCTGATGGGGTTATATCGTCAATATTATGAGTGGTAAAAATATCGCTTAAACACTCTCGAAACAGGTCGCTCATTGCCAGACTTTTTTCTCTCAGCGCCTGCATGTCCACCTCGCTCCATAGGGCGAGTGAGGCTTCCAGAGCGGCGTAGGCAAGTGCCGAATGGGTGCCAGTGCGAAAGCGGGAAATATCCCCTGCTGGGGTGTAATCCGCTTCAAAAGCGAAGGGCGATGCATGGCCGTGCCAGCCGGAAAGCGGCTGCCAACCTTTGTCTTGGTGATCGCTATGCACGTATAAAAAAGCTGGCGCGCCAGGGCCGCCGTTAAGGTACTTGTACGTACAGCCTACGGCGTAGCGAGCACCGCAACCGTTTAGATCAATGGGCAGTGCGCCTGCGGAATGGGCCAAATCCCAGATGACTTCCGCGCCGTGGTCGTGCACCAGTTTCGTGGTGGTGGCTATATCGCGTAATTTGCCAGTACGGTAATTAACTTGGCTCAGTACCACCACGGCTACACCGTCGAGGTGTTCGGCCAAGTTGCCTCCTTCGGGCAGGAAGCGGTGCTCGGCGCCACTCACCCGGCAATAGCCTTGGGCGATGTAGCCATCGGTCGGGAAGTTGCCGCCTTCGCTAAGAACCGCCTGGCGCCCCTCCTTGTCTTGGCCGAGGATATACCCCAGCAGCTTGAAGATATTTAACGTGATATTGTCAGTGACGCTCACTTCACCGCGTTGCGCACCAATCACCGGGGCTAGTAGATTGCCCAGGCGTTCCGGAGCATCGAACCAGCCCTGGTTCCAGCCTTTGATCAGTTGGTCGCGCCATTGATCCAGAGTCTCATCGACCGCCTGTTTGGCGGCCTTCGGTTGAGCGCCTAGTGAGTTCCCATCAAGATAAAGCACGCCTTCGGGCAGGGCGAAATGGCTTTTAAAGTCTGCCAATGGGTCTTGGCGGTCACGCTCACGAACACTATCCAGGCTTACAGGCATATGGCTGCTCCGAAAAATTGTATGTCGCTGTTTTGAATATCAATACGGTAGTTAAACTGGGTGCGCAGCAGCGCGCCAAGTGCTTATATCGTCGTCCGAACACTCCACAGTTCCGGGAAGAACTGAAGATCCAGCGCTTTGACCAGATAGTTCACCCCAGCCGTTCCGCCTGTGCCGCGTCTATAGCCAATGATACGCTCGACCGTTTTCATGTGGCTGAATCGCCAGCGCTGAAAGTTGAATTCGACATCCACCAGTTTTTCAGCAAGCTCGTATAGATCCCAGTGTTGTTCGCTGTTGCGGTAGATTTCCGTCCAGACCGCTTCCACCTCGCTACTGGCGGTGTAGGGGATACTCCAATCGCGTTGGGTTTTGCTTTCCGGAATGCTGAAACCGCGTTTGGCAAGCAGCTGCAGCACGATATCGTAAAGACTGGGCGAGTGGAGGGATTCCTGAAGTTTTTGGTAGTGTTTGGGTTTTGATCTGTGGGCTTCGATTAGCTTGGCGTTCTTGTTACCTAACAGGAATTCCATTTCCCGATATTGATAGGACTGAAACCCAGAGCTTTGGCCAAGGCTGTCTCGGAAGCTGGCATAGTCGGCGGGGGTCATGGTGACCAACACTTCCCAGGCCTTGATAAGCTGTTCCTGAATTCTGGAAACCCGCGATAGCATCTTGAAAGCAGGGCGCAGGTTATCTTCTTGAATATGCGCTGCGGCACCATGAGCTTCGTGAAGGCAAAGTTTGATCCATAGCTCCGATACTTGATGGATAACGATGAAGAGTAATTCATCGTGTTCATCAGAAGCCGGATTTTGGCAAGCAAGCAAAGGTTCCAGATCCAGGTACTGGCCGTAGCTAATATCCTGATCCCAATGAATGGCTTCATTATCGACGCTGTTTTCTTCAGGAGTCGTCATTTTATTCTGCCTTGGTTGCTGTGCAATGTGTGGTTGTTGTCGTTTGTTTGCAAGCCTGTTCTTTAGGTTCACCTAAGTCCCAGAGTATACCGGAGGCGAGCTTCAGACCCTGCTCGATAATCGTTTCGAGCAGGTACTGATACGATCACAGTGTTTTATGAGAAAGGTGATCTTGAGCAATGCTATGTCGACATTCCCTTTCTCCCTAAGCTTGCAAAGTGATGTGTGAACGTCGGATATTGAACTTGGTGGCTACTTTTTTCACTAGCTAGGCATTCATTGTCTAGCTTTTCATAGACCGGCTTTTACTGACGAATGCCTACTATAAGGAAGAACCATAGTGCTCACTATCATCATCACCGTGGCGATCATCGCCGTTATCGCGTTTTACGTCATCGGTATCTACAACCGACTTGTGTCTTTGAAAAATCGCTTTGAGAACGCCTTTGCGCAAATTGAAGTGCAACTTAAGCGTCGGCATGACCTGATTCCTAATCTGGTAGAGACCGCAAAAGGTTATCTCAGCCATGAACGGGAGACGCTGCAGTCGGTCATCGAAGCTCGTAATACAGCCGCCGCTGGGCTAAAAGCGGCCGCGGCAAATCCAGGCAGTGCCAAAGCCATGGCAGACCTGGGCGGCGCAGAAGGTGCACTGACTCAGGCAATGGGGCGGCTCAATGTGGTCATGGAAGCCTATCCGGATTTAAAAGCCTCGCAAAATATGCAGCAATTGTCAGAAGAGCTAACCAGCACTGAAAACAAGGTGGCCTTTGCGCGGCAGTCATTTAATGATGCGGTGATGCACTACAACACCTATCGGCAGAGCTTCCCGCCGGTAGCAGTGGCTGGCATGTTCGGCCATGGGCAGGATGCCTCGTTGTTAGAGTTTGAAGACAGTGCCCAGATTCAAGTGGCGCCGACGGTGTCGTTCTAAGCTCAGGGAAAACGCGACATGGATTTTTTTACCGCGCAGGATAACGCTCGTCGTAAAACCGGGCGTCTGGTCGTTTTGATGGTACTGGCAGTACTTGCCCTGATTGCTGTTACCACGCTCGCAATTACCATCGCGCTGCATCTAATGGGGGAGCAATCTGCTACACAAACCAATCTTTCTGCTCAGGGGATGTGGTCGGCACTCTCGATTGAACTGGTCACTGGCGTTGCTATTGCGGTGTTGGCCGTCGTGGTGCTGGGCGGGCTATTTAAACGCAGTCAGCTAAGGCGTGGTGGCCGGGTAGTGGCAGAAGCCCTTGGTGGACGCGAGATCAATCTTAATACCCGTGATGCTGATGAGCGGCGTATTCTCAATGTGATCGAAGAGATGGCGATTGCCTCTGGTACGCCAGTGCCCTCGGTTTATGTGCTTGAGGAGGAGAGTATCAATGCCTTCGCCGCCGGTTATCAAACCAATGATGCAGTGATCGGGATTACCCGTGGCACGATCCAAAACCTGACGCGGGATGAACTGCAGGGCGTCGTAGCGCATGAGTTTAGCCATATTCTGCATGGTGACATGCGGTTGAACATGCGCCTGATCAGCATCCTCCATGGCATCCTGATTATTGGCTTATTGGGCGGTACACTGCTGCGCAGTATGCGTTTTCGACGGGTGGGCGGTGGAAAACGCGACAACTCAGGCACTGTCGTTTTAGCACTGGGGGCGGTGCTAATGCTGATCGGCTACGCGGGTACCTTTTTTGGCAATTTGATCAAATCGGCGGTCAGTCGGCAGCGTGAATATCTGGCGGATGCCTCTGCGGTGCAGTTTACCCGTAACCCTAAGGGGATTGGTAATGCGCTGGTTAAAATCGGCTCGCACAGCCAGGGTTCTCACCTGCAAGCGACACAGGCGGCGGAATTCAGCCACCTGTTCTTCGGTCAAGGCGTACGGCAGGGGTTTAGCCAAATGATGGCCACCCATCCGCCGATTAAAGATCGTATCAAGCGGGTCATGCCTGATTGGAGTGGCCGCTTCGAAGTCACTTGGCCCAGCCAGCAAGCCGAGAATGACGCAACAGAACCAGAAGGCAACGGTGAGCGGTCTGAAGCAGAGCCCAGATTTGGCTCGGGAACAGCAACGGGAACGGGGGCAATGGCCGCTGTGTTAACCGGTGCCTCAGCTCAAACTGCCATTAACACCATGGGCCAGCCTGACCAGCGCCATCTTAATCAGGCTAGAGCGACATTAGATGCGCTGCCTGAGCGAGTTAAAAGCGCCGCCCATGAGCCCCATGCCGCTCGTGCTCTGATCTATGCACTGCTGCTCAGCCAGGATAAGACAATGCGTAGGCATCAGCTTAAGGCGTTGCATCAAGTTGCACTGCCAGATGTTTACCGAGCGCTGATGGATTATGGCCCTGAAATGTTGAGGCTGGATGTACAGTTACGCTTGCCACTGATTGAACTGGCGCTGCCAGCGTTACGCTCGCTCTCAATGGAGCAGGCCCAACACTTTCGCCTCTGTATGGAACGGTTGATCGAGGCAGATGGTCAGGTCAGCCTGTTGGAGTGGACGCTATATCAGTTGGTGTTGAATAACATCAGCAAGCAAGGCAGTGGGCCTGCAAACCTCAAGATAAACGACCTGCAACGGGAGTGTCAGATGCTACTGACGGTGCTTGCCACCGCCGGGCAAGATGACCCGGTTGAGATAAGCGCCGCGCTCAATGCCGCTGAGAGTGAGCTGCCGTTCTCATTGAGGGCCACTGACGATATAAGTGATATGCGTGCACTCAGCCTAGCGGTTGAGCGTTTGCGGCGCTTAAAGCCTCTGCAAAAGCCTGCGCTGTTGCAAGCGATGGCACGCTGTATTGAACATAGCGGACGTATTTTGCCTGCTGAAGCCGAGCTGTTCCGTGCTATGGCCGATATTCTCGATTGCCCAATGTCGCCACTGTTATCAGATGAAGCATAGGCAACAATTTTCGATACAGGGGAGCCTCAGCCATGGATGAAACGGAATCTTTAAATCGAGCCATCCATGAGGAGGTCGCGCTATTTCCATATGATATGGCTTGGCCAGCTCTATTCGAGAAGGAGCGAGACAGGCTGCTGGATTTATTTCCAGATGAATTTCTAGCCATTGAGCACATCGGAAGTACCGCTGTTCATGGTCTCTCGGCCAAGCCAATCATCGATATCCTGGCAGGCGTAGAGTCAATGCACCAGGCTGATGACTTGCTGGAGCCGTTGTGCCGTGCCAAATATGCGACATCATTAGCGTACAACGCTTCCTTGGTCGGGCGGCGTTGGTTAATGCGATGGGCCGAGGGGCGTAGGACGCATCATCTGCATCTTATGGTGTATGGCGGTGAAGAGTGGCATCGGCGATTGGCTTTTCGCAATAGACTGCGCGCTGATACTGAACTGGCGCAACGTTATGAGAAAAAGAAGCGTCTGTGGGCGGCGGAATTTACGTCAGACCGAGAAGCCTATACGGCGGCGAAAGGGGATTTCATTAAACAGGGGCTCAAGAATGCCTCTTAACCACAGCAGTCAATGTCGCGTCTGTTTTGCAGACCTTTCTACAGTAACGCTTAGCGCGTCAAATGAAATGGGAGGTTAAAGTGAAGGCTATCAAAACATCTCTAATGTTTGTGGGGGATCAGGCCGGTAAAGCCGAAGAAGCTATCAAGTTTTACACTTCGCTATTTGAGAACTCGAAAATCATCGATATCGAGCGTGTCGAAGCTGGGGGGCATGGTCCCGAAGGGGCAGTTAAGCTCGCCCGCTTCTCGATAAACGGCACTCTCTTCCTGGCAATGGATAGCTATTACGACCATCAGTTCAGTTTTACGCCATCAATGTCGTTACACGTTGAGTGCGGCTCAGAGAAAGAAATAGAAGACGTATTTAAAGCATTGAGCGATGGAGGTAAGGTTTTGATGCCTCTAGATAATTACGGCTTTAGTGAAAAATTCGGATGGTTGAATGATAAATACGGCGTTTCCTGGCAGCTGAACCTTTCCAGCTAGCACGTTAACATTCTTTTAGCTTGGCAACGGAAAAATACAAGAGAGCGCTTATGTTTGAGTATACATTGCTGCACTGGATGACTTTTTTATCAGCGGCCGTGCTTTTGAACCTATCGCCGGGGCCAGATATTGCCTACATACTTGGGCAAACATTACGTAGCGGGCGACGACAAGGGTTTGCCGCTATGTTTGGGATTTGGACAGGAGCGGCGCTCCATGTAGTAATGGCTGCAGTTGGTCTTTCGGCTATTTTAGCCACCTCTGCATTGGCGTTTTCGATTGTTAAATGGGTAGGGGCCGCCTACCTGATATGGCTCGGTATTAAAATGTTGCTGTCTCAAGGGGATCAGTTTGTCGCTGCAGAAAAGCCGGGTAACAAGAACCTCTCCGCTGTTTATTGGCAGGGCATGCTGGTATCTGCGCTAAACCCCAAAGTCGCTATCTTCTTTCTGGCTTTCCTGCCGCAATTTATCGTGGAAGGCTCTGGCCCAGCCGAGGCACAGCTTTTATTGCATGGCAGCCTTATTATTGCAGTTGCTGCCGTAATAGAGCCCCCTTTGGTTCTGGCTGGTGCTAAGTTGGGTGCTTACTTAAAGAGAAAACCACGCGTTGGTTTATGGATGGATAGATCCCTTGGAGCACTTTTCGTCGCGTTGGGTGCACGGTTGGCTGCCAGTGCAAGATAGGCTACGTGATGCTATTTTTACTTTTGAAGTGCTGGGGGCGGGTGTCTCTTTTCGTTGAAATGGAGGATGATGATAATGCCTGCCTACGCCGTTGCTCTTATCCGCGAAACCCGATTCGATCCTGAAATTAAACAATATTTAGAAGGCATTGATGCAACCCTCGCGCCGTTCTCGGGCAAATACCTCGTGCATGGTGGGCCATACATTCCGCTTGAGGGAGGGTGGACAGGGGATATGGTGGTGATTGAATTTCCTTCCATGGAGCATGCGCAAGGTTGGTATGACTCGGCTGCTTATAAAGCGATCCGCCCATTGCGTACCCGGAATACAGAGGGCGATGTGCTATTAGTTCAAGGTGTACCAGAAGGGCATAAAGGAGCGGACATCCTTGGGTAGCGATAGCCGCTCCTTATACTTCAGCGTATTTACGATGAAAGACCATTAATTATAATTTAGGCCGGTTGAGGTGATGGCGTGCTTTCCAACGCTACCTGCAACTCTTCAACAAGCGTTTCAACTTTCTGTATCGCGGCAGCAACCGATTTGGCCAATACCTCGCCGCCCACTTCCTGTCCTTCGATCGCGATGTAGTGAACGCGAGTGATGCCGATAAATGCCAGTGCTGTGGCCAAGTGTGGCTCAAGGTGGTTCATATGGGCCATTTCTTCACCTGGCGCCATATTTACGCCGCCTCTAGCGGTGAGCACAACGGCATGCCTTTTTCGGTCTGTGAGCTTGGGTATGTAAGGGTCTATCGGGTTGGTGTCATCGAACTCTACCGTTCGACCGGGCCGTACTACTTGGTCGACCCACGCCTTGAGGGCGGCAGGCATCCCGAAGTTGTAAAGCGGCGTTCCGATTACCACAATATCAGCAGCAATTAACTCATCAATCAGCTGGTCACTCTCTGTTAGTGCGTTCTTCATCCAGGATTCTCGTCGCTCTTCTGGAGCGAAGGCAGAGGCAATCCAGTCGTGGCTAATAATCGACGGCGGGTTTTGACCTATATCGCGATAGGTAACCGTGTCTTGCGGCCGGCCTGATTGCCACTGGCTGACAAACTGATAAGTCAAATGGCGGCTATGCGAACCGTGGTTACCTGTGCCAGCAATGCCGGGGCGGGCGCTAGCGTCTATATGCAGGATGTGTGTCATGGTGGCCTCCTAATCTGAGTTAAACTCATCTATGATTAACAACAGGCTTAGCTTAGGCTGTGCCTTTCAGCCTGAACAAACGATCTTTTCTTGCAGCTATAGATGAGTGAAGCTCATTCATGAACCATCGCCGATTACCTTCGCTTTCAGCACTCCGAGCTTTCGAAGCCGCTGCCCGCCATGAAAGCGCCAAGCAGGCCGCGCAGGAGCTGTCGGTGACTGCCACTGCGATTAGCCATCAGGTTCGGGGTCTTGAAGAGGCGCTGGGCGTTACCCTATTTTTACGTAAACCCCGACAGTTGGCGCTGACACCTCAGGGCCGTGAGCTACTGCAGGTTCTGGAGACTGCGTTTGATAGCATTAGTCATGTTGTCGAGCGGTTGAGTGCTGTACCTGTTCGCCAAACCGTTACGCTCTCTACAACGCCAGCGGTTGCGGTGCGCTGGTTGCTGCCCTGGGTGTGTATGTTGCGCGACTCCCATCCAGATATAGATCTGCGTATTCATGCTTCGCATGAGTCGGTTCCTCTGGATGGGGTAACGGCAGACATTGCCATTCGCTATGGCGATGGCCGTTGGCCAGGGTTGGTCGCGGAAAAGCTGTTTGATAACACCTTTATCCCGACTTGTAGCCCACGCCTTGGTCTACACGAGGTAGAACAGCTACCGTTGCACCCATTGATTCACTTCAGCAGCCAGGGGGCCATATCATCACCACTGGATTGGGCGACGTGGCAGAAAGAGGCAAAGGTACCTGGGCTGGACGTGAGTGCCGGGCTGGTCTTTTCTGATGAGACCCACGCTATCTCGGCTGCCGTTGGGGAGCAGGGGGTAGCGCTGATGAGCCGCCAGTTGATTCAGGATGAGTTGGAAGAAGGGCGCTTGGTACAGCCCTTTGGCCCAGAATTCGAGGGCAAACCGTTCTTTCTGGTCTACCCAGAAAGCCGACGGCATGACCCAACCATTCAAGCGATCAGTGATTGGGTTTTGGCGGTGCCGGGTGGGTTGTGTACGTTGATGAATTGATAGTGGAGGACTTTTATACCGTTATCTTATAGGCAAGCTACCCATCCACCTTACTGACTTGGTTAACAGGCCACGCTGCTGGATGACCTTCGAAGCTTCGCTGTTGTTCAAGGAGCTTCTAAAGTGTATCTCCGAGCTGATGCTCGTCCTACTGCAGGTGAGAAATGCTGTTTCCCCTGAATTCAACTCATAGTATTTAAGAGCCGTCGCTCTGGCAATCAAGGAACGAAACGATGGAAGTAATTATTAATACTATAATATCCGAGTTTTCGGATTTTAATGACCTGAGTGAATTCATCATTGTTGTGATTCGCTTGCTGTTGGCGGCTGTACTAGGCGGTCTATTGGGGCTCGAGCGAGAGCAGAGAGGCAAGGCCGCTGGAATACGCACCCATATGCTGGTCTGTATGGGGGCGGCTTTGTTTATATTTATACCTCAGCAAACGGGTATCTCTGATGCGGAAATGAGCCGGGTCATCCAAGGCGTTATTGCTGGCATCGGTTTTCTTTGTGCTGGCACCATCATCACCCGAAAAGATGAAAAAGGCACGTCAGGGCTTACCACGGCGGCAGGGGTTTGGTTGACGGCGGCAATTGGCATAGCCGTAGGCCTAGGACGCGAGCAGACGGCGGTTTTGTGTACGCTGCTGGCCTGGGTAGTCCTCTATGTAGTGCCTTTCTTTTCCGGTTCAATCAGCAAGAAAAAGTCTTCGTCCTTGGGCGATGACGAAGACAATACCGATATTTGATGGGAGCCGAATGCAAAAACTAGAGGGCGTGAATGAACAGAGAGTTAACTCCTCTGGTAAGGCCTCGCCTTTTTATAATCAGGGAACTACATCCAGACGGTATAATTATTATTTGTTGGAAGCCTTCTTTCTTCCACTGGGGCTTTTCGTTCTTGCATAGCTCTTTCTCGGCTTACCCGTGCGTTTCGGCGGGCCACCGGCCTCACCCTGGGCGGTTTGCAGGCTCTGCCTGAGCTTGGCAGCGTCACTGTGGGTGAGCAGGTCGCGTAAATCATCCAGCAGCGCTTGCTGAAACGCGCCAGGGTCGTCCTGCTGTTCGGAAATCGCCCGTAGGCGTTGTTCCCATAGCGCAGTGCGTTCAGGCGTGCTTACGGCGCTGGGAAGGGCGGCGATTAGGGCAGTGCCAAGCTTGGTGGCGCGCAGGGCTTTTTGCTGGCGTACCAGGTAGCCGCGCTGTACCAGGGTTTCGATAATGCCCGCCCGGGTGGCTTCGGTGCCCAGGCCATCGGTGTCGCGCAGGGTGCGGCGTACCTCTGGGTCATCCACGTAGCGGCCGATGTTCATCATCGCCTTGATCAGGCTGGCATCGGTGAAAGGCTCCGGCGGTCGGGTTTCTTTCTCCTCGACGACTGCGCCAATAGCCTGGCATGCTTCACCTTGGGTCAGCGGCGGCAGCGGTGGTGTTTCATCCCGAGTAGTGAATAGCGGTTTCCAGCCGGGGTCGAGAATGCTTTGCCCGCGGGCGCGGAAGGCTTCATTAAGCAGCGTAAATTCGGCTTTGACTTCGAAGGTGCGCAGAGGACGGTAGAACTGAGCCATCACGTTGCGCACGATCAACCGAAACACATGGCCTTCGGTAGCGGAGAGCTGGCTGAAATCAGCGGGTTTTCCGGTCGGTGCGATTGCGTGGTGGGCACCGACCTGCTTATCGTTCCACGCCTTGGAGCGCAGGGTAAAGTCTGCTCCATTCAGCCACTGCTGAAGCGCTTCATCGTTCTGGCAGGCACTGGTGAGGCTGCGCTGAGCAAGCTGAAGATGCTCCTCGGGTAGGTAGCGGCAGTCTGAACGGGGGTAGGTGATCAACTTGTGGCGCTCGTAGAGCCGCTGGCAAATATCCAGCACCATCTGCGCAGAGAGCCCGTGGCGGCGGGCGGCGTCTACCTGAAGAGCAGAGAGCGAGTAGGGCAGTGGCGGTGCCTGGCGTTTCTCCTGCTGGTCGAGCTTGGTGAGTTGCCCTGATGCGCCGGGTAACTGAGCCGCCAGGGCATCGGCGGGCCTGCGGTCAATCAAGCGGCCTTGATCATCGAGGGGTTGGTGCTCTTTGGGCGCCCACCAGGCGCGCAGTTGACCCTGGGCAACCTTGAGATCCACCCATAGTGGATAAAACGGATGGGGCACAAAATCACGGATGGCGTTATCGCGGCGCACGATTAATCCCAGTACCGGGGTTTGCACACGGCCGACAGAAAGCACACCGTCGTGCCCCGCTTGTCGGCCGGTGAGTGTCCAGGCACGGGTTAGGTTAATGCCATACAGCCAGTCGGCGCGAGAGCGGGCCTGGGCTGCCTGAAACAGCGGCTGGTAATCGGCGTTGGAGCGTAGCTTGGCAAGCGCCCGGCTCACTGCAGGTTTATTGAGGTCGCTGATCAGCAGCCGTTGTACCGGGCCACGGTACTTCATGTACTCGATCACTTCCTGCACCAGCAGCTGACCTTCGCGGTCAGGGTCACCCGCATGAACCACATCGGTGGCTTGTTTGATCAGCTTGCGAATCACCGCGAGCTGCCCACGTGCCTTGGGGCGTGGCATCAGCTTCCACTGCTGCGGCACGATAGGGAGCCGATCCAGCCGCCACTGTTTGTCAGTGGGGTCATAGGCTTCCGGTGGCGCTTGCTCTAATAAGTGCCCTAAGCACCAAGTGACCGTGGTGTCGCCACATAGCACCGCGCCCTCCTGGCGTTTGCTAGTGCCCGGTAACGCCTCGACAATGGCTTGGGCGAGGCTGGGTTTTTCGGCAATTATCAGGCGCATAGCAGCGAAGCCTTCATCGTATCCTTTGATGGCGCCTATGGTAGCAGACGCTGACCAGCATTGGCGCCAGAGGGGCAGGTCAATATAGTGATGCGGTAAATTGCTGATACTGTTAAGTTGTATAAATTATGTACAAATAGTTTTGTTCGCCAGGAAACTGTTCGATAGCCATCTATTTGATGGTCAGGGTTGGTATTTAAGGGGCATCATCAATGCGTGATCGAGGCAGAACACGACGTTTAATGGGATTGGGTGCACGCACCGGTGGAGCGCTGCTGAAAACCCGTTTAGGTGGCCAAGCGGATTGGCGAGCCCTGGGCGAAGCGCTGTTTGAGGGGCTTTCAGAGCTTAAAGGCCCGGCCATGAAGCTTGCCCAAATTATGTCCCAGTGGGACGATCTGCTACCGCCCGATCTCGCCGAGGAGCTTGCCCGCCTGCAGCGCCAAGCCGAACCGATGCCCTGGCCACGTATTCATGAAGCGCTGGTTCAGCAGTACGGCGACATTGACCACTATTTCAGCGAAGTCGAGGAGCGCCCCTTTGCCAGCGCCTCCATGGGGCAGGTTCACCGCGCGACCACCCATGAGGGAGAAACGGTCGTACTCAAGGTGCAGTACCCCGGCCTAGCCGAGGTATTGGAGAGCGATTTGGTTCAGGTGCGGCGCATTATGCGTTTAGGCCGCTGGTTCAAAGTGCCCCAGGCGCGTTTGGATGCCCTATTTGAAGAGCTTGCTGAAAGCCTGCGTGGGGAACTGGACTACCACGCCGAAGCCGATGCACTGGCCCGCTACCGTGAGCGCTATAAGGATGACCCGCGGCTAGTGATTCCCGAGCCTTTGCCAGCGCTCTCCGGCCCCCATGTGCTGGCGATGCGCTACGTGGAAGGAGCGCCATTGCGCGAATTAGCCGAGGCAGATGACGAGACGCGCCAGGGCATTGCCGAGACATTAGCGGACTGGATTACCCAAGAACTGTTTACCTACGGCGAACTACACGCCGACCCCCATGCGGGTAATTTCGCCGCCGATGCCCAAGGGCGGCTGGTGATTTACGATTTGGGCGCGGTAATTGCGGTCCCCGATGCGCGCATAAAGGCGATGATGCAGCTGTTGGATGCCACCTTGAAGCATGACCCCATGGGGATGGACGAAGCCTTGATGCAAATGGGTGGCCGCCAGGGGCAGGGCGCGCCGCTGGCGCTCTATCGTGAATCTGCTGAATGTATCGCGCCGCTGTTTGAGCCGGGCGAGCAGGATTTCAGCGATGTGCGGGTGCACCGTCGTCTGCGCGAGCTAACCCCTAAAGTGTGGGCGGCGATGGATCGACTACAGCCTCCTGCTGAAACGCTGCTGCTTTCCCGGGCGCTGAACGGCCACTATTGGAATTTAGTGCGTTTGGGCGCGCGACTGAATATGCACGAGCGCACGCTTCCGCTATTACATCGAGCCTATTAATGATCAACCGATTGCCACTGCGACCATGTCGGCCTTCATGCTAAACTATGCCGCTTTTAAACAGGTCGTTGTTTAATTCGATATCGTTGAACACGACATCGTTTAACAAGCCATCCTGTCACAACATGGAGACGGCAATGCTGGCGGTATGGGTCGATCAGCTGCTGGGATTCGCCTCCGGGGCACTCTCGGCAATCAGGCAACAAGAACACTATCCGGATTTTATGACCTGGGTGCGTGCCAAAGGCGCGGATTCCTTTGAAGGTGATGTGGCTATGGCCCAGGCGCTGGCGCCGGTGCTATGGTCGCAAACACCGCTAGAGCGGCTCGACTTTGCCTGTGAGCCCCTCGCCACGCCGGGGCGTAATGAACCGTGCTGGTGTGACTCAGGGCGCAAATTCAAGCAGTGTTGCTATCAGATCGAGTTTCCCACTGAGATCCCCGATCAGATGATGTGGATGCTCTCGCTGCGCGAATGGAAGGGCGCGACCCTGAAAGCCGCGTTGGATAGCCAACAGGCTCCGGCTCAAGCGCTACTGGAAGCCGGGTTGATTGCTGCTGAAAGCGGCCAGACGGGCCGCGCTATGCAAATCCTTGAATCACTCTTCGATGGTAGTGACTGGTCACGGCTGCCTGAGCAGGCCGAGCCTGCCTTTGAAATCCTGCTGGATATTTATCAAGAGCGCGGTTTTAGCCGTAAACGTGCTGACCTGCTTGATGATGTGATGGAGCGGGGGCCGCTGTTTTTGCGTGGCGTGGCTCTTGAGCGTTTATGCCTGATGCACTTGGATAACGATGACCTGGATAGTGCCCGCGGTGCCTTTGTGAAGGCTCAGCAGGCGCTACCCGATTCGCCTACCTTGGCCTACATTGAAGCCATGCTGTTACTGCATGAAGGCCACGAACAGGAAGCCAAAGAGCGCGCTAATTTCTGGTATCGCCGCTTGGTTCGACAGGGTGATCTGGATGAAGATCAGTTGGATTTTTTAGCCGCGTTGGCGGATAACCCCGGCGCGACGCTTGCCGATCAGTTGCTGAGTGCGGAAGAGGATCTGGCCACGCCGCTGGTGGCGCTTCAGGCGCTGTTGGCCGCGCTGCCCACTGCCCCCAAAATCGATGTGAGCGCCGACCCTGAAAGTGGCCGATTGCTTTACAACACCAGTGCTCGTGAAGAGACGCTGTTTGCCGCCTGGCATGAGCAGTTTCAGGTGCTGGTGGATGAAGACGTAGCGTTGGGCTTCCGCGATGACCCTTGGGGCAACGCCATTGAGTGGATGTCGGCACTCTGTGCACATCCCGAGTGGCTGGACGCCCCACAGGTTGTGCAGGACTTAACGTTGGCGCTCACCAGCCGCTTTGGCAGCCTGCCGTGGATGGCCCCAAGCCTGCTGGAGCCACTGGCGCTTCGCCTCTCGCGCTGGTTGGAACAAGCCCGCGCCGAAGGCGATGGCAACCTGTGCTGGGACGATGCCAACAACGCCATGTTGCTACGCACAGGGCTCGCGTTGGTGGTCGGCATGGAGCGCGGGGCGCGTCAGCACTCCCGCGAGTTGGCCGAAGAGCTACTGCTGATCGACCAGGAAGATAGCTTAGGGCTGCGGGAGCTGGTACTTGACCAGTTGCTACGTGATGATCGCAACGAGGAAGCGTTGGCACTTGCGGAAGAGAGTGACGACGACGGCTCGCTGGTATTGGGGCTTTTGATGGGTAAAGCCCTGGCACTCTATCGGTTAGAGCAGCGTGAGGCGGCAGAAGCGGCGCTAGGCGATGTGCTTGGCCATAACCGCTACGCGTTAGAGCTAATTTGTGCAGAGAGCCCGCGGCCTTCCATGCCTCACCCCGATGGTCAGGTTGACCCCGGCTCCCGGGCGGAAGCGTGGCAGTACCGCACCTTGATGCGCGATCAGTGGCGGACTACGCCAGGGGCCTTGGACTGGCTCGAAACACATCGCTAGCCTAAACCTTCAAGCCTGTTTAAGCAGGCTTGGGGGTAGGCACTAGCTGCTTGTCCCGGCTGATCCAAATTGCCAAGATAATGGCGGGAAGGCCCAGTAACGTTGCGATGACAAAGAAGCTTGGGTAGCCCTGAGAGGTTACGACCAGCCCACCAAAACCGCTCAAAAACTTTCCTGGCAGCGTCATTAGTGATGAGAACAGCGCGTACTGCGTTGCAGTATAGGCGCGTGATGTGAGACTGGAAAGAAAGGCGATAAACACCGCACTGGCTAAGCCATTGGCAAGGTTATCGCCGATAATCGTCACCACCAGCATGGGCAACTGATTACCCACCACGGCAAGCACGGCAAACAGCAGGTTAGTCACCATCACTAACCCCGCGCCGAAGATCAGCAGCGGGCCAATGCCGTAGCGCGCCACGCATAGCCCGCCTAGAATTCCACCGGTAATGCTCATCGCAATGCCGAATATATTGGTCACGTTAGCAATCTCTGCCAGCGAGAAGCCCAGGTCGATATACAGCGGGTTGGCCATGGAGGCCATGGCCAAATCGCTGATTCTAAATACGGCAATAAACACCAAAATCCACAGCGCTTTCACTCCATAGCGGCGAAAAAAGTCGGTAAACGGACAGACCAGCGCACCAATGCTCCAGGCACCCAGGCGGCGTAACAGTTTGGGCTTACCGCGGCTGGCGCGAATAAACGCCCGTACCTTAGGCTCATGGATAAGTTGAATAGAAAGCGAAGCGCGCTTCGGTTCAGGGCGCAGCAGCACGGTGAGAACGCCAATGCCCATTAGAGCCGCCATGCTCATGTAGGCCACATCCCAAGAGGCAGAGGCCGCGATATACAGTGCGCCGGCACCGGCGGCAAGTAAGCCACCGCGATAGCCAATAATATAGGTCGAGGCCATGGCGGCCTGAACATCGTCATCGGCGGACTCAATGCGATAGGCATCGATAGCGATATCCTGCGTCGCTGAGCCAAACGCCACCAGCAGTGCAAAGAGGGCCACCCAGCCGAGATTACCCACCGGGCTCAAACCGGCCAGCCCCACTAACCCCGCAACGATCAACCCCTGGGCTAACAGCATCCAGCCGCGGCGTTGGCCGAAGGCGCGGGTCAAAATCGGGAGCGCTAACCGGTCTACCACCGGCGCCCAGAAAAACTTGATCGAGTAGAGCATGCCAATCCAGGCAAAAAAGCCAATTGCCGCTACCTCCACGCCGTCGCTACGCAGCCAGGCGGAGAGTGTTGAAAACACTAATAAAAAGGGTAGGCCTGCAGAAAACCCCAAAAACAGCATGGTAATAACGGGTGCACGACAATAAATAGCCAGCGCAGCAAGCCAAGTGCGCTGGGGGGTGGGGTTTAACATTAAACGCTACTCCTGGTGGAAAGACGCTGGCAACGGCCAAGTGATAAACTGAGGCAGTGTTCTAACACAAAGTGCTATCACAAAACCGACAGCTTACCGGAGAGGAGTTTTCCATGTCGATTACGGCGCATCAGGTAGTTACCTTGCACTATGTCCTCAGCGACGTGCTCAACGATGGCAGCAAGCAGGTATTGGATGACTCCCAAGCGCGCAATAAGCCGCTAGAGTATTTGCATGGTCACGACAATATCGTGCCAGGGTTGGAGAGTGCGCTAGCAGGTCAAATCGTTGGCGCCGAGCTTAGCGTTCAACTAATGCCCGCAGATGCCTACGGTGTGCGTAACGAAGATCTGGTTCAGGAAGTCAGCCGTGGCTCTTTTGGTAACGCTGAGTTGGAACCGGGCAGCCGCTTTCAAACTGAGGGCGAAGCCGGGCCGCAAATTGTTACGGTACTCAAAGTCGATGGCGACCGCGTCACCGTCGATACCAATCACCCCCTGGCCGGGCGCACGCTGAACTATAAAGTCACCATTTTAGACGTACGCGAAGCTACCCGTGCAGAATTAGCCAAAGGCCATCCGTTACCACCAGGTACCGAACACAGTAAAGTCGAAGACCGCAAGGTGCTGTAGTGCTAATCACGCCCAAAAATTGATCAGTATCAATTTCCTGTTTAACCGCCTTCCCCCGCCTGCCGTAACTTGATCTAGGTCAGCATTCTTCTGCCGTTGAGTGACTAGTATGAACGCATACATCACGGCGGGGGGATTCACCATGTATTGGGATGACACAGTTATTTTCGGCTTAGTGACCGTCGCGTTAGTAATCGTTTTTATGCTGGGGTGGGTGGGCTTCGTGATTCGTGATCATCTACGTAAAGATGAGCGTAAAAAGTAGCTTTCCCACCTCATGTAAACCTTGTCAGGGGAGGGGGTTTGCTATCGCAGTAAACCTCCTGTTGCCAGCCCACCATGGGCTGGCTTTTTTTTGCCTGAAATGTGCTGAAAAGTTGCAATCGCATAGCGTGCGTTAATGAGCAATGCAAGGCGTGCTCTGGTAAAGTCCATTGAAGCAATGACTACACTAGGATGCTTTGTCATGAACGCAGTTGCCTTACACCACAGCCCGTGGGGTCGTGTACGTGATCGGTTAGCGTGCGCGTTAATTGTCGTGGGCATAATACTTCCCGCGACTGCCTTTGCCCAGGCAGTAAATATGATCAACGGCGATGTCACTCAAAAGGTCGCTTTAAGTGACTTGCACGACATGTCTGATACGACGTTTACACTCTATGACCCCTATCAAGGGCGCGATGTGGAGATGCAGGGCGTCGAGTTTCGCACCTTTCTGATTGAACAGTTTGGCGAAGTGCCCCCGGCGCTTCACTTTACCGCTTGGGACGACTACGAGGTTACCTTAGAAGGGTGGGACGACCCTAACTGGTACCTGATTAGCTCTGAGGATGGCGATCCGCTCACCATCCGTACGCGAGGCCCTGTGCGGCTGGTAGAGCGTGACTACAATAATCAGGGCAAGGGTGATCGCGACGTAGAAAACCTGCGTGAGTTCAATGACTGGATCTGGATGATTCGTAGCATAGAGGCGAAGTGGTGACATCCAAAACTAGGCCCGTCGCGCAGCCCACAGTTCGTCCCCGGCCTTTAGCTCGCCAGCACCGCTATTTTACGTGGTTATCATTGAGCTTGATGAGCTTTTTGGCACTTATGGTGTTGATTGTTTATGAATCGCGCTGGGTATACCCCGAAATACAGGCTTATTTCAGCCAGACGGGGAGCCTTACAGGTCAGCAGCTTTCTACTCGGGCACGGGTCTACCTACAAAATGCCCAATCCGAGCTATTGAGTGACCAGGCAGAGCAAGATGCGCTGGATGCCGCAGCCTTGGATATTGACCTGGCCTACGGCTTAGCCGATGTGCACATTTATCGGCGTGAATATACCTGCGTTGAGCCTAGTTTGAAGGAGTTGGATCGGCTGGTGGCGCTGCTCGTGGCGCGGGGCATTGACCGTATCGCTGCGGCGATGGCGTTGTTCGCACCGATTCAATGCTTAACCCATATTGAGATGGATCAGCTTGATCGTCGGGGCGCAGCGATTAACGATTTTTCCGAAAGCACCCGTCAGCATCGTCAGGTGCTGACTTACTCCAGTTTATTGATCTTTGTGATGGGATTGGCGTTTTGGTGGCTCCATGAGCGCCAGCTAAGACGCGCAGATCGCGCCACCCAAGAGACCTTCGAGTGGATGCAGCGTGCCATGCGCGACCCGCTCACCGGGATTGGCAATCGCAGCGCTTTACACCAGGATGTGTTGGCGAAGCAGCATCAATCGTTAGGGCTGATTCTGGTCGATATCGACTTTTTTAAACAGTACAACGATGCCTATGGGCATCCGCAAGGCGATACTCTTTTGCGCCAATTGGCCACATTGATTGGTGAAACGCTGAATGATGAAGCGCAGCTCTACCGCTTGGGAGGCGATGAGTTCGCGGCACTACTTCACTGCCCGAACACTGACACGCTGAAGCGTTACTGTCGTCAGCTAATTGAAGGGCTGCGGGAAGCTGATTTTGCCCACTCTGCCCATCCGGATAAAAAAGGCGTGACGTTAAGCGTTGGCGGGAGCTGTTTTGTAGCCGATGAAGCAACGTTTCCCTACGCTTACGAAGCCGCCGACAAAGCACTCTACCGGGTAAAAGCGATGGGCCGTGACGGTTGGCAGGTTACTGAAGACGCATAACGTCTGTGTACATAGGGGCGAGTCTGCCCAGCAGTTCATTACGTGCGCCAAGGGCAATACCCTCCGCCTGCATAGCCGCATCGAGATGTTCCACCAAGCGATTAAAATGCGCATCTGTTAGCCCCATATGTTGATGAGCACGATCCATCGGCGGGCCTTCATAGTGGCAGGGGCCATCGCTTACATCGCATAGCTGGCTGGCCAGGGATTCAGCAAATAAATCGATATTGGTGTTAGCAAAAAACACCACTACTTCGGGATCATCCGCAATTCGGTATAAGAGATTCTCGACCACCGTGTCGATAGTGCCCTGACCGCCAAGCCGTTCGTAAAGCGTTGTTGATTGAGTGGCTGACTGATGAGTGCAGCCTGCGAGCGTAATTGCGATTGTTGCAAAAGTAACCGTTATTAAACCACGGTGTGTCCGCTTGCATTTGTGTGGAAAGCTCATAGCGCCCCGCTTAGAAAGCTGCCTGAAGTGAAAGATAGCCGCCGCGTTGGGAAGGTAGGCCGGCAATGTCGCCTAAGTTCAACCACGCGCCCGTGAGTGATAAGTGCTTATTGAAGAAGTAGGCACTGTAGAGACTTTGCCAATCATCCTCTTTAGCTACGCTTAGGTTATCGGGTTTCTGACGATACTCTGCACCGACAACCCATTGCGGGGTAATAAAAACGCCCACGCTCCCCTCGGCCATCCACGAGCGGCTACTCTGATCGCCGCCAAAGCCAAGCAGACCGCCCTGGTTGGCATTGGTATTGCGCAGGGTGGCGTTGAATAGCACATTGCGCCCGGCAACAGCGCTAAACAGCAACTTGCTGGCGCTAAGATACATATCGGTACCGCTTGTTTTATCGGCACCGAGGGCGGTGGGAATGGTGCCATCAACCAGTCGTTTATGTTGCATCCCAACACTCCAAATGCCCCAAGGGTGATAGAGCACATCACCGAGCAAGCGCACCTTAGCACCGTAAATATCCTGGCCTAGCTCGCCACCCAGGGTGTCTAGATCAAGCGTTTGACGCGCCACTGAGACTTCAATACGGTCATAAACATTCAGGCTTGCGCCGGTCACTGTTAGCCGATAATCGTCCACCCAGGCATGGGTAGCGGCGGCAGTGACGCCGATTTCCTGTTCGCTGGCGGTGCTGGCCAGCACTGCCCAAGGCGATAAGCCACCCCCCGCGGCCCCTTCAATAGCACTCACTCCGCCCGTACTTACAATACGGCTACCGGCATAGGAGGGCATGGCCGCAAGCGCTAAACAGACCGCAAGGCAGCTGAAAAAAAAGTGCCGAAAGGGTGAACTGGATGGTGAAAACATAGATTGAAATAACATCATGGCTTTCTCTGGAACGCCTTTAGTAAGGAAGACATCGGGTGGGGCAAGGAGAGCGGCGTAAAATTATCCAACCATGCGGGGAGTTCATCAGCTGGCATTGGTTTAGCAATCCAATAGCCCTGTAAAAAGTCACAGCCAAGCTTGCTTAACAGCTCGGCGCTGGCGCGATTCTCGACGCCTTCGGCCACTAAGCGCAGTCCTAAGCTGTGGCCCATTTCGATGGTCGAGCTGACAATCGTCAAGTCATCTTTTTGAGAATCAATGGCCAACACGAACGATTTATCGATCTTGAGTTCATCCACGGGCAAGCGTTTGATTTGCGCTAGGGAAGAGTAGCCGGTGCCGTAATCGTCAATCGCGATACGCAGCCCTAGTTGGTTGAGCTCCATCAACGTGGCCATGGCGGCATCAACGTCCTGCATAACGGCACTTTCAGTGACTTCGATACTCAGGCGGGCAGGGGCAAGACGATAGCGCTCAAGCAGGCTAGCCAAATAAGCAGCTAATTGGCGATCCACCACATCACTGGCGGAGAGATTAACCGCTACCGATAAGTGGTAACCATGCTGCTGCCAAGCATGCAGTTGAGCGCAGACATTGGCTAACATCCAGTGGCTTAGCATGCTGATGCTTCCCGAACGCTCGGCCAAGCTAATAAACTCATCGGGTGGCACAAAACCTAACGACGGGTGACGCCAGCGCATCAACGCTTCGCACTGATCGACACGGCCGTTACGTGTGTTTACTTTGGGCTGGTAGGCCATCCACAGCTCACCGTTGCCCACCGCGTCCTGTAGGTCTCGAATCAAGGTGAGCTGGCGTAAATGATGCTCATCCTGTCCTTCCAAATAGCGTTGATGGGCGTGACGGTGGCGACGCGCCATATCGAGTGCGATGTCGGCACGCCGCAGCAGCAGTTGAGGGCTGTCGCCATGGTCGGGGTAATTAGTTTCGCCCGCCGAGAGTGACGGCGTGATAGGGAATTTATCAAGGTCGATAGGGTGGTGCAGCGTTGTAAAAAGGCGGGTTCGCCAGGCAAAGTCGCTTCTCGACTGCTTGACGAGTAGCAGTAATTCATCGCCATCCAGTCGGTAGGCAGTGCTCTCAGAGCCATCAAAGTGCTGCAAGCGCTTGGCCAGTGTGACTAGCACGTGATCCCCCAGCGCATAGCCGAAGGTGTCGTTGATGTCGCGAAAGTTGTTAATCGCCAGGCGAAGCAAGGTAAAAGGCTCACCGCGTTTGATCAAAAGGCTAATATCTTCTTGGGTGCTGATGCGGTTGGGCAGGTCGGTAAGGAGGTCGTGGCGAGACTGGTGATGAAGCGTCGCCTCGCGCTGAGCGATGCCTTCCTGCATGGCGATCAGTGTCGACGCCAAAAGCCCCGTTTCACTTCGCTCACTACCAATGGGTAGCTCGGTAAAACGTTCGCCGCGACCAATGCGCTGTGCCGCCTTCGCCAACTCCATTAACGGTTTGCTCATACTCCGGGCGCTCCACATAGCAATCAGCACGGTAAACAGCAGGATCAAAGCAATGATTCCCAGCAGTTGCCACTGCAGCGAGCGGTAAGCGCCAAGCAGCTCGTTGCGTGAGAGTTGTAACAACGCATAGGTCTGGTTGACGTCATCGGAATAGAGCTGAGACGCGTAGGTCAGGTACTCGGCATCCGGCGTCATCTGGCTGTGTAAGGCATATTCACCTTCGATTAGCTCATCGTCACGCCCGCTCATTAATTCCAGGGCCAGTTGCTCGGGATGAGAACTGGCAAGGTAGCTGATCTCGCCGTTGTCGCGATAGTTGACTACGCTGATGTCCAACCCGGTTAATGCATTAATCTCTTCCGTGACCGCTTCATTGATTAAAAAGCCCATACCCACCCAGCCAATCAGGTTGGGGGCACGCACTGGCAGCAGGGCAAACTCGTACGGCTGCCCTTCGGCGATGACGACGCTAACAGCTTCGCCTTCTTGGCTGGCTCGATCGAACAACTGCGGGAAAGGCATGGGGCTATTTTGCGCGTGATGGCTGCTTGCCAAAATACGCCCATCCAGGCCGCTGAGTAACACGATATCCGCCTTGGCTCGATCACCATGGTTGGCCAATACGGAGTAGAGCGTATCGGTGTCCTGGGTGGAAACGGCGCTTTTAAAACCGAAGTCATCGGCAAGAATGGCGACGTTATTAGCTAACTGCTCACCGCGTGCGTCCAGCAGTTGTTCCAATACATTGGCACCCACTTCTAAACGTTGGGAGCCTTTTGCAATGACGTCGTTTTGGGTCGCACGAAGAAACGCCACCCCGGTGGCGAGTTGCGAGACAATCACCACTGTCAGTAGCACGAGCATCAGGCGCGTTCTAAAGCGCATAGCAACCTCACTAAGTGGCGGATCGCGATCTCCTGAACACTGATAGGGGCTTAGGTGGCATCTTTAAATCGCTGCTGAAGTGGAGAGAGTGTTGGCGCTGGGGGTGGCAGCGCATTGAGTTTCAAGCTGACGTTTAATTGGTCGGTATCGGTAATGACGCCTTCCCACCAGACTTGTTGGCTGTCATCAAGCTGAGGGTGCCAAATCCGCACACGATGCTCACCTGGCGGCAGAGTAGGTAGCAAAAGCGTGCCTTCGGCAGCCGTTGTGGCCATATAGGGAGCGTCGCTAACGACAATAAAGGCCTGCATATGGTCGTGAATATTGCACCCCAAGACGACAATGCCCGCTCGGTCGAATTGAACTGGTGGTGGGGTTTCTTGCAGGTAGAGATTTAAATCAAAGGTTTTGGCCGGTGAAAAAGAGTAGACGTGATGGCGAGTCGTATCTTGGTTAGGAAATGCCACATAGCTGTCGGTCGATACGGTTAGCACCTTGGGGTGAAAGGCGGCATCGCGCTGGTAGATACTCTCTTGTTGGGGTGGATTTCCTGCTGAGGTGTCGTAATAGACCTCAACCACTGCGTCCTCAAGCAGTTGACCTTCAACACTACGCACCGTTACCTGGGCAGCATTAGCGGTGGAGACAAGTAGGGATGTGATTGCCACTACAAAAAACGGGGCAGTAAATACGCTGAAAAAGCCACTAAAAGGGCTACGTTGTTGTGTTGGCATTCAGATTGGCATCCCGCATTAAGCTGGCAAAGTGTTAAGCCTAATAGTGGATGGATTATGCAAGAAAGTCATGCCTTTGGCTTAACGGTAAGCCAACACTTGTGGATTTATCCTTAACTTTGCTTTTGTTTTATTAGGTGCTGTGGCACTCGCACCAGTGACCACGTTAGCTTTTACCGATTAGATGGGCAGGATAGTGCTTAACGCAATGCTGGCTGGCGCCAAGTGTCCCGCCAGGCATACATGACGCGCTCTGGGTACCAGGTTTCTCCCAGGCTGCGTCTGGCGCTGCACGTCATCACCAATAAAACGCGCTAGCGGCGTGCCCATACGTTCACGCCACTGGGCTTGTCTCTACAAGCCCAGCGCCGCTCAGCGTTACTGCCTTAGCTAGCTTTCTCACGCAAAAAGTCGATGATTTGATCCGCAGGCACCATGGTGGCTTCGCTATCCCGACGTCCTTTATATTCCAGTTCGCCGTTGTCCAGGCCGCGGTCGCCGATTACCAGGCGGTGAGGAACGCCCATCAGCTCCAAGTCGGCAAATTTAACGCCGGGCCGGGTGTCTCGGTCATCCAGCAAGACGTCTAAGCCAGCGGCGGTGAGTGCTTGGTAAAGACGTTCAGACTCTTCGCGAACACGCTGGGATTTGTGTGCATTCATCGGCACCAGTGCCACCTGGAAGGGCGCAATAGCGTTAGGCCAGATAATGCCGGATTCATCGTGGTTCTGCTCAATGGCCGCGGCGACCACACGGGTCACGCCGATGCCGTAGCAACCCATCCAAGGATGGCTGGTTTTGCCGTTGTCGCCCAGTACGTTGGCGTTCATGGCCTGGGAGTACTTTTGGCCAAGCTGGAAGACGTGGCCAACCTCGATGCCGCGCTTGATAGAGAGCGTGCCTTGACCGTCGGGAGAAGGGTCGCCTTCCACCACATTGCGTAGGTCGGCCACCTCGGGAAGGGCAACATCACGCTCCCAGTTAATGCCGAAATAGTGTTTGCCTTCAATATTGGCACCCGCGCCAAAGTCGCTCATCAGGGCAACGCTGCGGTCGGCAATAATGGGCATATCAAGGTTCACCGGGCCAAGCGAGCCAAAGCCTGCACCAACTGCTGCGCGAATTTCTTCTTCGCTGCCCATGGTCAGCGGGGCCGCCACTTGGGGAAGGTTCTCTGCTTTTACCTCGTTCAGCTCATGATCACCGCGCACCAATAGGGCAATCAGGCCACCTTCAGCGGCACGTACGATGAGGGTCTTGACCGTTTTCTCGATCGGCAGATCAAACTGCTCAACCAGGGCGGCGATGGTCTTGGCATTAGGTGTGTCTACCAGATGCATCTCTTGGGTAGGTGCTTCGCGCTGTATGTCGCTGCCCACCGGGGCAGGCAAGGCTTCGGCCTTTTCCATGTTTGCGGCGTAGTCGGAGGCGTTGGAGAATACGATATCGTCTTCGCCCGAGTCGGCCAGTACGTGGAATTCATGGGAGCCGGTGCCGCCGATAGAGCCGTTGTCGGCAATTACCGGGCGAAAGTCGAGGCCTAGTCGCGTGAAAATGCGTGTGTAAGCATCATACATATCCTGGTAGGTCTGCTTCAGCGAGGCTTCATCCAGGTGGAAGGAGTAAGCATCCTTCATGATGAACTCGCGGGAGCGCATTACCCCAAAGCGTGGGCGAATCTCGTCACGGAACTTGGTCTGAATCTGATAGAAATTGACCGGCAGCTGTTTATAGCTGGCAATCTCTTTGCGCACCAGGTCGGTGATCACTTCTTCGTGGGTCGGGCCGACGCAGTAGTCGCGGTCGTGGCGATCTTTCAGGCGTAACAGCTCGGGGCCATACTGCTCCCAACGGCCAGACTCCTGCCAAAGCTCAGCGGGCTGCACGGCGGGCATCAGTACCTCTTGAGCACCGGCACGGTTCATCTCTTCGCGCACAATGGCTTCCACTTTACGCAGGGTGCGCAGGCCAAGTGGCAGCCAGGTGTATAGCCCTGAGGTTAAACGGCGAATCATCCCGGCACGGAGCATTAGCTGGTGGCTAATGACTTCGGCGTCAGCCGGGGTTTCTTTGAGAGTGGCAATCAGTAATTGGCTGGCGCGCATGGGCGTGAGCATTCCTTAGGTTTTTGAAAACAGGGTTGTTGAAAACCTGGTTCTTGAAAGCTGGGTTCTTGAAAAAGTGCTTGGAAGCGTTGAATGGGGACATTGTACGGTCTAGCGGTTAAAGCGGCAAAATAGTGCTTATGTTCAAATGATCTATGCTTTTGGATGGCTGTGCTAAACTGATCGAGTTTTGTGGCGCGATAGTCGGCAAAAACGCAAGCGCAATACGCTATATCGACTATCGTTACTTTTGTATTTGAGGGAACCTTCATGCATCAAGCAGTTCGTCGCTGGTTGACTGGCGCCGTGGTTGGCGTTTCCATCGTGTCATTGAGTGGTTGTGGTACGCTTTTTCACCCTGAACGTAAAGGGCAATTGAGCGGTGATATTGATCCGGTTATTGCTGTCGCCAATGGGGTCGGTTTGCTGTTTTTTATTGTACCCGGAGTGATTGCCTACGCCGTGGATTTCTCTAATGGCACCATCTATCTGCCGGGCCGCAACAGCGCCTCAGTAGATGTTCACCACTTAGACGACGCTATGGATGTGGCTTCCCTGGAAAAATTGCTCTCTGAAACAGCTGGTCAGCCGGTGAGCTTAGAGAGCGAGTTGGTCATGATCGAGGAGGTGAGCAGCTTGGATGAAGCGTTGGCCATGGTGCGTATGTCGGGCGTGTTAGACCAAGAGAAACTCTCAGCTATGTAACGTTCGCTATTGATCGCTAAAATCCAGCCATGTGTCACGCTTGGCTGGGTTTTTTCATGTCGTGCAAGTGTTAAGCATACTGGGGAGGGTTGGGTACGCTGGGAAAGCGCGGCGGGTGCGCTTCCATGTAGGCGTGGCAGGCACGCAGTACCCGCACATCATCATACTTGCCACCCGCAAGCTGAAAACCCACCGGTAAACCGTTATCGGTAAAACCACAGGGCACTGACGCGGCGGGCTGCTGGCTAAGGTTAAAAGGATAGCTAAAGGGCGCCCACTCTTCCCAGTCCCGCATATCGCTGCTGAGGGGAACTTCCTGGTTAATTTCAAACGGCGGTATCGCCACCGAGGGGGTCATCAGTAGATGATACTCTTGGTTAAAGTGCTCCAGGAGCTGGGTTAACTCCGCACGATCTGCCAAGGCACGAAACAGTTCAACGGCTTTCCAGGGTTCGGCCTCACGGGCATTGGCCACCATGCCGGGATCCAGCAGCGTACGCTGGTGATCATCCATTTGTGACCACTGCTCTAAAGAGGCGGTAAACCACAGCTTACGGAAGGTATCCAGCGGTGACGAAAAGCCGGGATGCACTTCGACGATTTCAGCGCCCAACGCCTCCAGTCTGCCGGCTGCTTCTCGCACGCGTTCGGCAACCTGTGGATCTACCTTGGCGTAGCCAAGATCAGCCGAGTAGCCAATCCGTAGTCCGGTTAAACCTTTATCCAAATCCATCCCCCAGCACTCGGGCTGCCCGCGGGTGGCGTAAGGGTCACGGTAGTCGTAACGGCCCATCACATTGAGCATGCTAACCGCATCCCGCACGGTGCGCGTTAACGGCCCCAGGTGCGATAGGCTGGGTTCTTTAGCTGGAGGCCATTGGGGCGTCCAGCCAAATGTGGGTTTGAAGCCAAAAACACCGGTGAACGCCGCGGGGATACGTATGGATCCGCCGGAGTCGCCGCCCTGGTGCAGTACCCCCATATTGAGTGCCGCAGCAGCGGCGGCCCCGCCGGAAGAACCGCCGGGGGTTAACCGAGTATCCCAGGGGTTAGCCGTGGCACCGAAGACACGGTTATCGGTCACGGCTTTCCAGCCAAATTCGGGCGTGTTGGTTTTACCTAAAATGACGGCGCCTGCTTCACGCAGCATGCGTGCGGGTGGCGCATCGGTGTCACATAGCGCTTCAGAAGAGGTTAACGAGCCTTCTCGGCAGGGCATGCCTGCCACTTGGGTCAGGTCTTTAAGCGATACCGGCACCCCGTCGATGGGGCTTAGCGGCTTGCCTTGCCCCCAGCGCCGCGCCGAGGCTTTGGCCGCCGATTCCGCACCTTCAGCATCTACATACACATAGGCGTTAACGTCTGGGTTGAAGCGCTCGATTCGATCAAGAGCGACACGAGTCGCTTCTAGCGGGGAGGCCTCTCGGCTTGCAAACAAGTGAGCTAGGGTCTGGGCATCTAAACTGCCAAGATCGGTATCGCTCATTGCACACTCCTTACGTAGGCTGGGGCTTGGGTAAAGGAGTTTAAGCGTAGGCAAGCATTACCGGGCGTGCAAAAACCGCTGAATCGTAGGCTGACTCTTTGTATCCACTTCAGGAGGCTTGAGCGCGTAGCCAAGCTATTTCATCGGCCCATATCTCGGGTTCGATGGTCTCCAGTATCATTGGAATGCCGTTAATCCGTGGTTCCTGCATGATGGTGGTAAAGGCAGGTAGGCCAATATTGCCTTTGCCCAGGCTATGGTGGCGATCCACGCGGCTGGCAAGGTTGCTTTTGGCATCGTTTAAATGCATACCGCGCAGATACTCAAAGCCGACCACGCTGTCTAGCTCATCAAGCGTTGCTTGGGTGGCCTCTGTCGTGCGTAGATCATAGCCCGCCGCAAAGGCGTGGCAGGTGTCAATACACACCCCCACGCGAGTTTTATCGTCCACGTGGGCAATGATCTCGGCCAAATGCTCGAAGCGCCAACCTAGGTTAGTGCCTTGGCCAGCGGTATTTTCAATGACTGCGGTAACGCCTTGGGTATGCGTTAGCGCTTCGTTAACGGATTCTGCAATACGCTTTAAGCAGTCGCTTTCGCTGATTTTGTTCAAATGGCTGCCAGGGTGAAAATTAAGCAGCGTCAGCCCCAACTGCTCGCAGCGCTGCATCTCATCCAGAAACGCATCGCGGGATTTGCGCAGCCCTTCCTGCTCGGGGTGACCCAGATTAATCAGATAGCTGTCGTGGGGCAAAATCTGCTCTGCAGAAAAGTTGTGCTCGGCACAGGCATCGCGAAAGGCTTGAATCGCCTCATCGGTGAGCGGTTTACCTTTCCATTGACGCTGATTTTTGGTGAATAGCGCAAACGCATCCGCACCGATTTCCACTGCTCGCTGCACGGCTTGGTCTGCGCCGCCAGCGGCGCTCACATGGGCTCCTAGGTACTTCACGGTGGACTCCTTGTCAGTGTGTGAACTTATAAGTTGTTAGAGTTTATCAATGGCTGTCTAAAAAGCGCTTGAACGCGGCGGGTTCATCGGTGATGACACTGCCGATGCCCCACTCCCAGCGGCTATGAAAGGCACTGGGGTCATTGGCGGTATAGCACAATATTTGATAGCCATCGCGCTGCATAGCGTCGGCTTGGGCGCGCTTCAAACGCGGCCAGTGGGGGTGCACGCTAAAAGCCTCAATGGCCTCGCACTGCTCACGCCAACTTTTGGGCACGCTACCGAACAGCACACCCAGGGCCAGCCGTTCTTTGCTGGCAAATTGACGGCAGTGGCCAAGAGCCGCGGCATTGAAGGAGGAGATAATCAAGCGCTCGGGGGGGAGAGTGTCGAGCATTTCCGGCAGCGCGCGTTCCACCAGCGCGATGGGGTCGCGGCCTTTGTTGACCTTGATTTCCATATTGGCGCCCATTTCCAGCTCGTTAAGCAGTGCCAACATCTCGCTGAGGCTAGGCATCTTCTCACCCGCAAAACGATCGTCAAACCAAGCCCCGGCATCCAGGGTTTGCGCCTTCGCCCAGCTCATGGAGGCGAGTCCGCCCCGTCCGTTTGAGCAGCGTGCTACATCGCCGTCGTGCCAAATCACCGGGGTGCCATCACCGAGTAGCTGCACATCCAGCTCTACCCATGTGGCTCCCGCTTCATAGGCGGCGCGCACCGCGGCGAGGGTGTTTTCAGGGGCAGCGGCGGAGTAGCCGCGGTGGGCAATCAGCGCGGGGAGTTGAATAGCGGGATGCGTCATGACAAATCTCTAAGCCTTAGACGATAAAGAAGCGCTAATACTAGCATGGGCGCATGACAGCAGGATTGCATTGCCTCGCGTTCTAGTGGGTAAAAATACGCTAGCGTGCTAGCTTGATTTAAATGCCATGACGCGCTTGTATAGCAGCACCTGTTGCCATGCTTAGCATTATTCAGAGATGGCGTATCAACTCGAATAATAGCCGAATTACACAATAAGGAGTCCTAATGTCTCAGCGTATTCAATTTGCCCGCACCGGCGGTTCTGAGGTACTTGAACTGGTCGACGTTACCCCTGCTGAACCTGGCCAGGGTGAAGTACGTATTGCTAATAAAGCCGTTGGCCTTAATTTTATCGACATCTATTTTCGTACCGGGCTCTATCCAACCCCTTCCATGCCTTCTGGTCTAGGCACCGAAGGTGCAGGCGTGGTCGATGCGGTTGGCGAAGGAGTCACACACCTTCAGGTTGGCGATCGCGTGGCCTATGCCCAAGGCCCGTTGGGCGCCTATGCTGAACTGCATACGCTGCCAGCGGCTAAAGTGGTCAAGCTACCCGACTTCGTTGATTTCGACACCGCAGCGGCGAGTATGCTCAAGGGCCTTACCGTGCAGTATCTGCTGCGCCAAACCTATGAACTAAAAGGTGGCGAAACCATTCTATTTCACGCCGCAGCGGGCGGGGTAGGTTCGATTGCCTGCCAGTGGGCGAAGTCGTTAGGCGTTAAGCTGATCGGCACAGTCAGTTCACAGGAAAAAGCGGATCTAGCCATGGCCAACGGTGCCTGGGCGACAATTAATTACAGCGAAGAGAACGTGGTAGAGCGCGTACGCGAGCTTACCAACGGCGATATGTGCGATGTGGTGTACGATTCGGTGGGTAAAGACACCTGGGAAATGTCACTGGACTGCCTGAAGCCCCGTGGTCTGATGGTCAGCTTTGGCAACGCGTCTGGCCCGGTGGAGGGCGTTAATATCGGCATTCTGAATCAGAAGGGCGCACTTTACGTGACCCGCCCCAGCCTGAATGGCTACGCCGACACCCGCGAGCGTTTGGAGATGATGTGCGAAGAGTTTTTCGCCATGATTGAAAGCGGTAAGGTCAACATTGATATCGCCAACCGCTACCCACTTGCAGAAGCTGGCAAAGCCCAAGACGCCCTGCAAAGCCGCAAGACCACGGGCTCAACTATTCTTTTGCCGTAGCGGGTTCATTTTAGCCGACGATAGAACTTTGAGAGCAGCAGCAGGGGCAGCCTGAAGCGATTGGCCAGGGCCCCGTGAAGTTTCCTATATCTCAAAGGCTGCACGCATCGCTATAAGATTGTTGATGCTCACATTATTGTTGAGCGCCAAAAGTAAGCGCTTTTATTAGCCCGTTTTACCCTTCATTACACTACCGATATGAAGCTCGGCTTTGCCGAGCTTTTGTCCCTTTTGGCTATGTGTTTATAGGCTTTGCGTATGCAGGGTCTATACCTCTGTATAGTAAACGTCTAATGTGCAGAAGAAATAGTCATGTTAAAGCGTGTTTTGCATCAATCGCATGGTGAACTTTCAAACGCCAGCAAGGGAGTGGGAAAAGGATGTCGGCTGAGGACATAAGTGTTGAGGGCTCAAGCGCTGAGGGCTCCGGTATTGAAAACGTAAGTATTGAAGCATTGGATCTTGGCGGGTTAACGCTTACACCTAGCACACTGGTGTTTATCGTACTTGGGCTAACGCTCGCCGCGTTTATATGGGGACGCTTTCGTTATGACTTAGTGGCGCTGGCAGCGTTGTTGGGTTCGGTCATGCTGGGGCTTGTGCCGGCCGAAAGCGCTTTCGCCGGTTTCGGCCATCCGGCGGTGATTACCGTGGCCGCTGTACTGGTGCTTAGCCGAGGGTTTGAGCGCTCGGGCGTGGTCGATATTATTGCCAACCAAGTGCTTAAAGTGGGGGAAAACCTGCTGCTCCAACTCCTGGTGCTGGTGGGTACCATTGTTGTGCTGTCAGGTATTATGAATAATGTGGGCGCCCTGGCACTGCTGCTACCGGTAGCAATGCGGCTTGCCCGCGAACACAACACCTCGCCTTCCTTACTGCTTATGCCCCTGGCGTTTGGCTCTCTGCTCGGCGGCCTGACCACGATGATTGGTACCCCACCCAATATCATTATTTCCAGTTATCGCCGTGATGTGACAGATGAAGCATTTAGTATGTTTAGCTTCTCGCCTGTTGGCATCGTAGTTGCGCTGGCGGGGCTGGCCTTTATTGTTCTGGTGGGCTGGCGCTTGACGCCCAAGCGTAGCGGCCAGGCCTCTACGGATGAAATGTTCGATACCGCCAACTATTTAGTCGAATTGAAAGTGGGTGAAGAGTCGAAAGCCAAAGGCTTAACGCTACAGCAGTTGCGCGACGAACTGGACGAAACCATTCCCGTGTTAGCGGTGGTGCGTGATGACAACCGCCGTGCGGGCTATAACTTCCACGGCGCACTGGAAGAGGGCGATATTCTGCTATTAGAAGCAGGGCCTGATGAGCTTCAAATGCTGGAAGACAAAGTAGGGCTAAGCGCGATTGCAGAGTTGGAGGAAGACCCTGAGGCGGAGGATGCTGAGCCTACGGAGAGTGATAAGGATCCTGCGAATAAGAAAGATTCTGCGCAGGATCGACAGCCCGTGGATACCGAGGGCCTGCAACTGATCGAGGCCGTGGTGCGTAACGACTCAATGATGATTAACCGCAGCGTACGCCAGCTCCGCTTAAACCATCAGTTTGGCCTGCACTTGGTGGCTGTCGCACGAGATGGCGGGCGCTTGAAGCAGCGGTTGCGGGATATTCGTTTTAAAAACGGTGATGTTTTGCTCCTCCAGGGCAGTGAAAACGAGATGTCAGATAGCCTGGCCTCGCTTGGGTGTCTACCCCTGGCTAGCCGTGAACTGCATCTGGGGCAGCCACGCAAACTCGCTATGTCGATTGCTATTTTTGCCTTGGCAATCGTCGCCATGCTGTTTGATCTACTCCCCGCAGCGGTGGCCATGAGTAGTGCGGCACTGATTTCGCTCCTGATTGGCGTGTTACCACTCCGGGAAGGGTATCAGGCCATTGATGGCCCCGTCATAGTGCTGCTCGCGGCGATGATTCCCGTGGGCGAAGCATTAGAAACCAGTGGAGGTGCAGATTTGATTGCTAACGCGCTGCTCAGTTTTGGCAGCGATTGGCCGGTGGTGGTGACCATGATAGGGCTGTTTTTACTCTCTATGCTGCTCTCCAATGTGGTTAACAATGCGGCGGCTGCGCTACTGATGGCACCGATTGCGGTGAGCTTAGCCAATGGCTTTGACGTCTCACTGGATCCGTTTTTGATGGTCGTAGCTGTTAGCGCTTCCTGTGCGTTTTTAACCCCTATTGGGCACCAATCCAATACGCTGGTGCTTGGGCCTGGCGGCTACCGCTTTGGTGATTATTGGAAACTGGGCTTGCCGCTATCACTGGTGGTGCTGGTGGTTGCTATCCCAATGATCCTATGGGTGTGGCCGCTTTAATAGGCGAGGTCGCCGCTTGGTCTGTCGGTTTGGCACCTGCGGAATTGTATGAATAGTGCTATTAGGTTTCGAAAATTTTGCTAGATTATGTTCAGATATCAATAAAAATCGAACAGGCCGGGCTTATGAATCAACAATTTCGTCAGGATGCCATTGTCGAGCTGGTTCGTCAGCACGGCTATATGAGTATTGAGCAGCTCACCGATCATTTTGCCGTGACACCACAAACCATCCGTCGCGATTTAAATACCCTGGCCAATGAGGGCCGGGTGAGGCGGGTGCATGGCGGAGTAGGAATCGAGTCGAGTACAGTCAATACCGCCTACAGCACGCGCAAGACACTGCATCTGGAAGAAAAGGAGCGCATTGCCCGCTGTTTAGCACAGCACATCCCGAATCACTCCTCTCTGTTTATTAATATCGGCACCAGCAATGAAGTGATTGCTCAAGCGCTGTTAGAGCACCAGGGCCTTGAGATCATTACCAATAATTTAAATGTTGCCGCTATCCTGCAACATAAAGAGGATTTCACCGTGATTATCGCCGGCGGTCAGGTGCGCTCCCGGGACGGCGGCATTATCGGTGAAGCAACGATCGACTTTATCAATCAGTTCAAAGTGGACTACGGCATTATCGGCATCAGCGGTATCGATGAGGATGGCTCACTGCTGGAGTTTGATTACCAGGAAGTGCGCGTTGCTCAGGCGATTATCGCCAATTCCAGGCGCATCTATCTGGCGGCGGACTACTCTAAATTTCACCGTAACCCGGTTGTTCGGCAAGGTAACCTGGAACAGCTGGATGCGCTATTTACCGACCGCAAACCCCCAGACGCGATTCAGCGCTTGCTGACGCAACACGATGTGGCGCTCTACATTGCTTAATGAGGTGGTTTCAGCCTTGAGCATTTTGGGCGGCTAGAGTAGCCTTGGATGATAATAAAGCGAAAACGTGGAAACCTCTGATTAACTATTGCGCTTGGCCATACAGCGTTAAAAATCGCCTCAAAATGCTCATTTACACCCCGTAAACTCCGCTTTTTCGTTGATTTTTGCCTTGTCTGGCCTGCGCTCATCGCGTTAATCAGAGGTTTCCAATCATACAAAATCGAAAGATAATACAACAAAGCGAACTCGATATGTCCTCTTTTATACTCGCCATTGATCAAGGTACCACCAGTTCTCGCGCCATTCTGTTTGACCGCCAAGGCCAGGTGGCCGCTGTTGCCCAGCAAGAATTCACTCAGCACTTCCCCCACGACGGATGGATTGAGCACAACCCCGAAGACATTTGGGAAACCGTGGTGGCGACTTGCCGAGATGTGATGCGTAACGCTGAAGTTTCCGCCGACCAAATAGCCGGGATCGGCATTACCAACCAGCGGGAAACCACTATTCTGTGGGATCGGAAAACGGGTAAGCCACTCTATAACGCCATCGTTTGGCAGGATCGCCGCACCTCAGATTTATGCCAGTCACTGCGCGATCAAGGCTATACCGATACCGTTCAAGCTAAAACGGGCCTATTGATTGATCCCTACTTTTCAGCCACCAAGCTTGGTTGGGTACTGGACAACGTTGAGGGTGCTCGGGAGCGCGCCGAGCAGGGCGAGTTGGCATTTGGAACGGTAGATAGCTTTTTAATCTGGCGGCTGACAGGCGGTCAGCAGCACGTGACCGATGCCACCAATGCTTCGCGTACAGCGTTGTTTAATATCCATACTCAGGAGTGGGATGAAGAGCTGCTGGCGCTATTTAATATTCCCGCCAATTTATTGCCCGAAGTGAAAGACTCCAGCGATGATTTTGGCACCACCGAAGCGCACTGGCTGGGTGCCGCGCTCCCCATTGCTGGGGTAGCGGGGGATCAGCAGGCTGCTTTAGTGGGGCAGGCGTGCTTTCAACCGGGGATGGGTAAAAGCACCTATGGCACAGGCTGTTTTATGATTGTGAATACCGGTGAAACGCCCTCGCTGTCGCGCAATCGCCTGTTGACCACCATTGGCTACCGGCTTCACGGTAAGCCGACCTATGCCATGGAGGGCAGTATTTTCGTGGCGGGGGCGACGGTGCAGTGGTTACGTGACGGCTTGAACCTGTTTGCCGATGCGTCAGAGACGGAGGCCTTGGCCCAGGAGACCCGCAGTGGCCACAGCGTTTATCTGGTGCCCGCCTTTACCGGCTTGGGCGCTCCACACTGGGATCCCAAAGCCCGCGGCGCTATTTTTGGGTTAACTCGCGATACCGGTATCGCTGAAATAGTCGCTGCAGGCCTGCAAGCGGTGTGCTATCAAACCCGAGACCTCCAGCACTGTATGAACGACGACATGGAGGCCGCACCAGGCACTTTGCGCGTCGACGGTGGCATGGTGAAGAACAGCTGGGTGATGCAGTTTCTTGCCGATATGCTGGGTGTCCAGGTGGATCGCCCTACGATTTTGGAAACCACGGCGCTGGGGGCTGCTTACTTAGCCGGGTTGCGTTTAGGTTGGTATCAAACCCTCGAAGAGATTGAGCAGCTGTGGCGCTGTGAGAAGAGCTTTATGCCTGCTATGGAGGAGACCACTCGCGAGCAGCTCTATCAAGGCTGGTTGGATGCGGTTTCGCGCGTGCGCTCCACGCCTTAGGTAATAACGATTTAGCCCACTACTTAAGCACACTATCTATTAACTCTTTCGATTCTTTATAATGCGGCGGCCAATTAAACCATTGGCCGCCTTTCTTCGCTTTTAGCGCCCCTCATGAAAGTCTTTAACACACTTAACACTTAATGAGTGTTTATGTAGTCGAGTTACAACCACCCCTGCTGCCAATGATGCATTGTGGGTTTTGTTGCAGTGAACCATAGTGAAGCCATGGATCAGGAGGGTGCTTCGTTATCCCGAGTCACTGCCCTGATCTCTGCTACAGAACCATAGCGCTTCAGTATTACCCGAGCGCTAAAGGCGAAGGTCTTGCAAAGCTTGTGACCGTTTCGCAGTTGCCGAACTGGGCACTTATCCGGCCCAGCATGAGTAGCAACGTCACCATACGTCGTTAACTAAGATGGCTGCTTTTTTTAACCGATAGTCGGTTAAGCAGCGGATGACCATACCATGAGGTATTACTAATGAACTGCATCGAACTGAGCCAACAAGCCGACAGCATCGCCAGCACTTTCAGCAAACAAGATCTCGCTAGACTTGTTGTGGCACTGAAGGGCAACCGTGAATCACTGCAGCATGCCGTTGAGGTCATCGACACAGTGGATAGCCGCTCAGGCTGCACACTGGAAGAAGCTTGGGATGAAGTGCTCTCAGGGGACTCTCAAATGCGAATTGAAGACGAAGAGTAGGGCATCGCTTATTGATTGTTTGAGCCCCCTCACTTAGGTGAGGGGGCTTTTTTACGCTAAACCGCTGTCGATGTCGGCGGAAGTGCAGTATCGCGATTTTGTTCGAAGTACTGGCTAAATCGATTTTCAGCATCGTCACCAAACAGTACCCGACACGCTTCCTTTAAACCTGTGGAATGGCGTAACTGCTCATGAGGTACCACCAGAGAAACTTTGGCGCGGCGGCGCAGGAAGTCCTCAAGCTGGGTGATCATCTCGTGGTCGCGGGCATGCTCAATTTCACAACGGATGTACTCAGTGCCTTCAATGAGGATTTCGCCCTGAGCGGGATCCTGACGAATTTTCTCCAGCATCGGTATGGCTTGATCGGCATAGCGCCGCCACAGCCGAGAGGAGAGCAGCTCCGATGACGTAGAGGCGGTCATGGCATCCAGGTTCATACGCTTGGCTTGATCCATAAACTGCTGTTTCACGGGCTTGGCAGGTTCCCCGTACCACCGAAAGTTGGGGTCTGAAAGTGAAACGCCCAGGCGGCTGATCTCTTCGGCAATCTCATCCCCCACGTTCAAACAGTCGGTAAGTTTGCCACCAAAGATGCTGATATGCGCACTCTCAACGTTGGTATCGACCACATGCTTGCGAGAAAGCTGTAAAAAGTCTCGGTCACTGCCCTGATCATCTTTGATGGCTAAAGGCCTTACGCCACAGCGTGTCGAGATAATGTCGTCTTGTGTGAGCGGTTGATCTAGCGTTAGGCGTTTATTGATATTTTCCAGCACAAAGGCGATATCGTCAGCAGTAACGTCCACCTCTGGATGCTCCATATGGGTATCGGTAGTGCCGATACAGGTGCGATTGCCCATGGGAATGACGAAGAACAGCCTTCCATCGTCGGCAAAAAATGCCAACACCCGCTGTGAATCGGTTAGCTGTGGAACGATGAGGTGAATGCCCTTGGAGTAGAGGTGATGATGGGTAGTCTTTTGGCCGGTCAGCTCGTTATGCTGATCTACCCAGGGGCCAGCAGCGTTGATTAATACCTTGGCATGAATATCGAAGGTGCTGCCATCCATCACGTTGTGCGCTTTGGTCACCCATAGGTCGCCGACCCGTTCGGCGCCGAGTGACTCGACGTAGTTGGCGGCAATTGCTCCATAGTTAAGCGCGTGGCGCACAAAGTTGAACACAAAGCGTGCGTCATTATCGTGGAGGTAGGCGTCGGAGTACTCGAAGCCGCCAACGGCGTCCTCAATATCGATAATGGGTTCTTGCTGCTTAATCTTGTTAGGCGAAAGCAGGCGGGGCAGTTTAGTGAAGCCGTTGCCCATCAGCCAGTAAAGCCAGGTGCCCGCCCATAGGTAGCGTGGTGAGTGGCGGAAACCTTTCGAAATAGTGGTCAGGAAACGAATCTCCTGCACGGTAGAGGGGTAACTCTTTATCAAGTGATTGCGGCTTTTGCACAATTTTCGAACCAGTGCAAAATCCTTGCTTTCCATGTATTTAATGCCTCCCCAAACTAAGTTGGAGGAGTGCATGCTGGTGCTGCCGGCGAAGTCGCCGCGATCAATCAGTGCGACTTTAGCGCCTTTTCCAGCCAGCGCCGCCGCAGTGGCCGCGCCATTGATACCGCCCCCTATAATCAGGGCATCAAAGGTCTCGGTAGGTAATTTTTCTATATTTCGATTTCGCAGTTTCATAGCGGATCCAATTAACAAATAAATAGCCCTGGTGCCCTGGGTGTTTTCTCTTGTGCTATGGCCTGCCGCCAATGAAACCCTTGCAGGGCGGTTGCCCACCCTGCAAGCGTTACGCGTGATTACTCTTGGCGCGTACCGGCTGCCATCCAGGCTTCCATCATTTCGTCATAAGGAACGGTGGTGCCTTGGGGCATTTCATTGTCCAGCTTGGCTTTGGGTGCGCCTTCCTGATCCAGCCAGTATTGCGGATCCTGCTCTTCATTGAGCACGGGCGCATAGCTGTCGAAGACGTTGGCCCTGGCTAGGCGATGCATGGTGCTGTCCATATCCGACGCCAGTTTGTCCAAGCCTTCCTGAGGCGTGACTTCACCACTCATGACAGGCGCCAGGTTTTGCCACCACAGTGGGGCCATGCGTGGGTAGTCAGGCACATTGGTGCCGGTAGGCGTCCAGTTCGACTCGTTGGGGCTGCGGTAGAACTCCACCAGGCCGCCTAATTTGGGGGCCATCTCGGTCATCTGCTCAGAGAAGATGTCAGATTCACGAATCGGCGTTAGACCGTGCATCAGTTTTTCCAAAGACACCGTTTTAGACACGGTGAACTGGCCGAACAGCCACGCCGCGGTGCGACGATCTTCCGGCGTTGAATCGAAGAACGTCCAGGCGCCTACATCTTGGTAGCCGACCTTCATACCCTCTTCCCAGTACGGGCCGGTGGGGGATGGAGCCATGCGCCATAGCGGGTTGCCTTCGTCATCGGTCACTGCGACTGCAGGGTCGGTCATGTCGGCAGTAAAGGCGGTGTACCAGAAAATCTGCTGGGCAATGTGTCCCTGCGCAGGTACCGGGCCAGCCTCACCAAAGGTCATGCCCTGTGCTTCAGGAGGGGCATAGTCACGCAGCCAATCGACGGCTTTTTGCATGGCAAATACCGAGGCCGGTGAGTTAGTAGCACCGCCGCGGCTTACGCTTGCGCCTACTGGCTGGCTATCTTCGTTGACGCGGATACCCCAGTCATCCACCGGGTTGCCGGAAGGGACGCCGGGGCTGCCCATACCTGCCATGGAGAGCCAGGAGTCGTGGAAGCGCCAGCCCAGTGACGGATCGCGGCGGCCGTAATCCATATGGCCATACACCTTGGTGCCATCTATTTCGCCGACATGCTCGGTAAAGAACTCGGCGATATCTTGATAGGCCGTCCAGTTAGTGGGAACGCCAAGAGGGTAGCCGTAGACCTCTTCGAACTGTGCCATCAGCTCAGGGTCGGTAAACCAGTCATAGCGGAACCAGTAGAGGTTAGCGAACTGTTGGGTGGGCAGTTGAAAGAGGCTGCCATCTGGCCCGGTGCCGTACTGCAGTCCAATAAAGTCGTCTAAATCCAGGGTGGGCAACGTATAGTCGGCCCACTCGTTCTCCATCGCTTCAGACAGGTTGATGGTGGTGCCATAACGAATATGCGTGCCGATGGAGTCGGTGTCATTGACGAAGCCATCGTAGATGCTGTTACCCGACTGCATCTGATTCTGCATGGTGTCCACCACATCACCTTCACCGATGATGTTGTGGGTCAGGTTAATGCCGGTCAGCTCACTAAAGGCTTCTGCAAGCACTTCACTTTCATAAACGTGAGTCGTGAGGCCTTCAGCCACGGTTTGAATATCCATGCCGCGGAAAGGCTCGGCAGCGTTGGCAAACCACATCAGCTCTTCGATCTGCTCTTCGCGGCTCAGGGTTGAGTTCTGGAAGTGCTCGTCGACCAAGCGTTCAGCGATGGCACGGGTATCCTGCTCTTGCGCTGACAGCGTTCCCGACGCCAGCAACAAGCTGGCGGCGAGGGTTGTCAGTTTGAATTTAGTCAGTTTGGATTTATTGTCGTGCTTTTGCATGTTGACCTCGTTTTGTTGTGTTCTTCCTTGATGGCTTGGCCGTCCTTGATACCGATTAAACGCTGATGGCATTTCCCAAGGGCTAGTCCCAAGGGCTATCCCCAGCGCATTAAAACCAGCAGCCATACGGCTGATACCGCTAGTGCTATCCAAATGGAAAGTGACGTGAAGCCGATCACGCCCAAATGGATAAAGGCTGCGGAGAGCAGGCCGATAAACAGCCGATCCCCGCGAGTGGTGGCAATGGGTAAAAAACCTTTGCGTTCAACAGTGGGCGACATGATCTCCCATACCGTCATGCCTGCCAGCATGGCCGCAATGGATGAAAAGAATATGGCGGTGGGCACTGTCCATACCATCCAAGACATAGCGAGATCTCCTCAGGTACGGCCCAGGGCAAAGCCCTTGGCGATATGGTTACGAACGAAGTAGACCACCAGAATGCCGGGAATGATGGTGAGTACACCGGCGGCGGCCAAAGTGCCCCAGTCAATCCCAGAAGCAGTCGATGTGCGCGTCATGATCATGCCAATGGGCTGGGCGTCAGTGGCTGTCAACGTGCGGGCCAGCAACAGCTCCACCCAGGAGAACATGAACAGGAAGAACAGCGTGACGCCAATGCCTGAGCGGATCATGGGGATAAAAATCTTGACGAAAAAGCGCGGAAAGCTATAGCCGTCGATATAGGCGGTTTCATCGATCTCTTTAGGCACGCTGCTCATAAAGCCCTCCAAAATCCAGATAGCCAGCGGGATATTGAACAGGCAGTGAGCCAGCGCGACGGCGATGTGGGTATCGAACAGGCCTACCGAGTAGTAGAGCTGGAAGTAGGGCAGCAGAAATACCGCAGGTGGCGCCATTAGGTTGGTCAGCAGCCAGAAAAATAGATGCTTGTCGCCAATAAAGGTGTAGCGGCTAAAGGCGTAGGCGGCGGGTAGCGCGACGCAGATGGTGATGAGCATATTCATCGCTACGTAGAGCATCGAGTTGACGTAGCCCATGTACCAGCTTGAGTTGGTGAAAATGCCGATGTAGTTATCAAAAGTAAGGTTCTGGGGCCACAGCGTCATCGAGCCGAGAATTTCGCTATTGGTCTGTAGCGACATATTGATCAGCCAGTAAATGGGCAGAATCATCAGCGCCAGATACAGGCCAAGCAAGAGGCGCGAGCGCCAGTGTGCACGGGCGGTGCGGTTACGCCGCTTGGCCGGTGAAACCTTGCTAAAAATCGTGTTGTACTTTTCACCGCGCTGGGTGTTTTCGAGTTGATAGCTCATGTTAGGCACCTCCGTGCGGCGGTTTGTCTTTCTGCATATTCATAATGGTGGTGTAGAACACCCAGCTCACCAGCAGAATGACCAGGAAGTAGATCAGCGAGAAAGCTGCAGAAGGGCCTAAATCCTGTTGGCCGACAGCCATAGTGGTTAGTGATTGACTTAAGAAAGTGGTGGCGCTGCCCGGCCCGCCGCCCGTCAGTACAAAGGGTTCGGCGTAGATCATAAAAGAGTGCATAAAGCGCAGCAGCACGGCAATGACCAGCACGTTGGTTAGCTTGGGGAGCTGAATGTAGCGGAACACCGCCCATTTTGAGGCACGGTCGATACGTGCTGCTTGATAGTAGGCTTCGGGAATCGAGCGGAGACCGCTATAGCACAGCATGGCCACCAGCGGCGTCCAGTGCCACACGTCCATTAAAATGATGGTTACCCAGGCGTCGCCGGCATTACGGGTAATGTTGTATTCAATGCCCAGTTCGCGCAGGCCCCAGCCCATTAAGCCGATATCGCCACGGGTAAAGATTTGCCAGATACTGCCCACTACGTTCCAGGGAATCAGCAACGGCAGGGTAATCAGGATCAACACCGCCGAGGCTTGCCAACCGCGTTTGGGCATAATGAGCGCGATGCCAATCCCTAGCGGAATCTGAATAGCCAGAATAATCAGCGAGAACGAAATTTGGCGCAGAAACGCTGCCTGCAGCGCGTCGTCGTTGAGCATGCTTTGAAACCACTCAGTGCCGGTAAAAAAGCGTGCGTTCGGCCCGAGCACGTCCTGCACCGAGTAGTTGACCACGGTCATGAGCGGAATGATGGCGGAGAAGGCCACCAACACCAGCATGGGAAGCACCAGTAGCCAGGCTCTGTTATTGGGTACCTTGTTATTCATGACCAGCCTCCACCAGGTATTCATCGATATACAGCGCTACGTGAGCAGCATCGAAGTGCGCAAACGCCGCTTCACTGACCGGCGGATGGCCTTCGGGCAGGCGTGCCTTAAACGTTTGCTCGTTGAGTTTGAAGGTCAGCAGGGAGTAGGTGCCCAGGTCTTGCACGCTGGTCACCTGAATCGGCACGCTATTGGCCACTTCACTTGAGGAAATGGCGATAAACTCGGGGCGGATGCCTAGTTTTATATTGTTATGGCTAATATCGTTAGCGCTGGCATTGGCAGCGCTGGCGACAGCGTGTTTCATCTGCTCGCTAACCGGCAGTGGCTGTGTGCCGAACATTACCTGATCGTCGCGATATTCCACGGCCATAAAATTCATGCCCGGGCTGCCAATAAAGTAACCCACAAAGGTATGCGCAGGGCGCTCGAACAGCTCACGTGGGGTGCCGAATTGCACCACCTGGCCCTCATACATCACGGCAATTTTATCCGCGAAAGTAGAGGCCTCGAGCTGATCGTGGGTCACGTAGATCATGGTGATATTGAAGCGCTCGTGAATCTCTTTGAGCTTGCGACGCAGCTTCCACTTTAGCTGCGGGTCGATAACGGTGAGCGGCTCATCAAACAGAATCGCCGTTACGTCGTCACGTACCAGCCCACGGCCCATGGAGACCTTCTGCTTCTCGTCGGCGGTCAGGTTTTTGGCCTTACGATCCAGCAAAGGGGTCAGCTCAAGAATATCGGCGACTTCGAGTACCTTGGGTTTCACCCGGTACTCGGGGGTATTCATATTGCGCAGGGGAAAGGCAAGATTATCGAACACCGTCATGGTGTCGTAGATCACCGGAAACTGGAACACCTGGGCAATATTGCGCTCTTCTGGGGGCAGCTCATTGACCCGCTGACCGTCGAAAAGTACGTCACCCTCCGAGGGTTCAAGCAGGCCCGAAATAATGTTCAGAAGGGTCGATTTACCGCACCCTGATGGGCCCAATAGGGCATAGGCGCCGCCCTGGTGCCATACGTGATCCATCTGCCGGATGGCGTAATCCGCCGCACCTTTGGGCGTTTTTTCGTAGGAGTGCGCCAAGCCTTTTAGTGTGATCTCAGCCATGGGCAGCTCCTCCCTGACGTGCAGGAATATGTACCGTGTGACCCTGCTTGTCGAAGGCGTAAAGTTGATGGGTGGGGAAGTAAACTTTCAGAGGTTCATTAACACTAAACTGGTGAATACCCGCTAAGTGCAGCACTAAGGGGAAGCGTTCGTGGCGAACATGCAGGAAGGTTTCAGAGCCGCTAATTTCCGCTACATCCACATGGACATCCAGGGCCAGGTCATCGGCCTGTTGGGGTTGTAGAGTGAGATGCGAAGCTCGCACGCCAAAGTCGTAATCACCCGGTTCAAGACGCTTTAGCTCGTCATCGCAGGGAAAGTGAAGCGTTTGGTCGAAGGTGATCTCGCTGTCGGTCAGCTGACCGGGAACGATATTGATTGGGGGTTCGGAGAACATTTCTGCGCTAAAGCGGCCATTGGGCTCGCGATAGACCTGCTCGGTAGGGCCGTATTGGAGAAGCCTGCCTTCGTGCAGTACCGCCGTGTTACCGCCCAGCGCTAACGCTTCATTGGGCTCGGTGGTGGCGTATACCGCAATACAGTTACGCGCTTTAAACAGGTCACGCAACTCATCGCGTAGCTCTTCGCGGAGCTTATAATCCAGATTGACCAGCGGTTCATCAAACAGAATTAAATCGGCATCTTTGATCAAGGCCCGCCCCATGGCGGTACGCTGCTGCTGGCCACCAGAGAGTTCCTGCGGGTAGCGGTTAAGCAGGTGCTCGATATGCAGCATTTCAGCAATTTCGCCAACCCGTTTATCAATTTCGCTTTTTGGGTGTTTGGCCAGTTTAAGCGGCGACGCAATGTTGTCGTAAACGGTGAGGCTGGGGTAGTTGATAAACTGCTGGTACACCATGGAGACATTGCGTTTACGCACTGAGACGTTCGTGACGTCTTTGCCATCCATAATAATTTTGCCGCGGGTGGGTGGTTCAAGCCCCGCCATTAGGCGCATTAAAGTGGTTTTGCCAGCAAGTGTTCGCCCAAGCAGCACATTAAAGGATCCTGGCTCTAGGGCTAAGTCTATCCCACTGATATGGGGCACACCGTTAACGATGTGATCGATATTTTGCAAATGTAAGGACATGCCGATCTCGCTAGCGTCATTGTTGTTGGATAAGGTAGATCGTTTTCGTTTACGAAAGGCTAGTTGATCGTTTGCGAACTTGCAACGCGTTTTTGGTTCCTTGGTCTACGCATTTAGGTGTAGAAAGTGAACACAAAAAAGCCGACTCCTGGCATACAGGAGTCGGCTATCTTTACAGGTAATGCTTTGAAAAAGAGGTATTACTTAACGTTTTCTTCCTCCTGCTTAGGCGCTACCACAGGTTTTCCGTTGTGCTCGATCAGCGTGGACTTATTCTTGGCAAAGGCATCGTAGGCAAAATCGTCCACGGTGAGCATTTCCAGTACTTCGGCCTCGAAGGTACGCATAAAGTCGGCATCCTCTTCATTGATCAGGCCTTTTTCCAGACCGGCTTCTACACGTGCCTCAGGATGCAGCGCCGTTTGCGGGAGTTTGCCTTTAGCATACGCCTTGTTCACCGTGCGGTAGATCGCCTCGGCGCGGTCATAATCGACCAGCAAAGCGTTGTAGCGCGCCAGCGGGTTGCGCTGTTCACCGTCGTCTGCATCCCAGGTGTTTTCCAGCAGCTTGGTGCGCAGGGCACTGTGTGTAGACACACGCTTAGCGATATCCCGGGCCAGGTCATCGTGGGGTTTATTCCAGCGGCGACCGGTGGGCATTACTACGGCGTTGAGCGTTTTACCTAGCGCACGGTTGGGTAGATTATCGAAAATCTCCACAAACGCCTGCTCGGCACGCTGGAGCAGGAAGCGGCAGCTGTAGTGCAACAGCGCCTCTTCGCCTTCTACTTTACTGCCTGCCTGCCACTGCTTGAGTACCATTGAGGTGAGATAGAGGTTAGACAGCACATCCCCCAGCCGTGCAGAGATCATTTCACGTTTCTTCAGCGCTGAACCCAGGCTTGCCATGGCAGCATCGGCACACAGGCCAAAGCCAGCGGAGAGGCGGGCAATATCCTGGGCATAGGCGGCGGCGGGGCCGTCGAAGGGTACGCTGGCTTTACCAATGCCAAAGCCGAGGGTAAAGGCGCGCGCAGCGTTACCAAAGATCAAGCCCGCGTGACCGAAGAAGGCTTTATCGAACGCCTGCATATCGTTGGCGTCTTTGGCGGCCAGTTCTTCTAGTACGTAGGGGTGGCAGCGAATAGCACCCTGACCAAAGATCATCAGGTTGCGGGTCATGATGTTGGCGCCTTCCACGGTGATCGCCACCGGGTTGGCGCTGTAACCGATACCGAGGTAGTTGCGCGGGCCAAGAGTGACCGCCTTGCCGCCGTGAACGTCCATCGCATCGCTAAGCAATACGCGCTGGAACTCGGTCAACTGGCTCTTCAGGATGGCTGAGGGCACGGCGGGTTTTTCGCCGTGGTCGATCATATTGGCGGTTTGATACACGGTGGCCTGGGAGATATAGGCCAGCGCCGTCATGCGGGCGAGGGGCTCTTGCACACCTTCCATTTCGGCAACCGGCACGTTGAACTGACGACGAACACGGGTGAAACCGCCGCTCCAGCCCAGGGCGTAACGCGCGGTGCCGGTGGCGCCTGACGGCAGCGTGATGCAGCGGCCGATAGACAGACACTCCACCAGCATCCGCCAGCCCTGGCCGATCATGTCTGGGCCGCCAATGATGGTGTCCAGCGGAACAAAGACATCTTTGCCGATAATCGGGCCGTTCATAAACGGGCTGCCGATAGGGTGGTGACGGCGGCCGATTTCCATGCCGTCGGTATCGCGGGGAATCAACGCCAGGGTAATACCGCGATCTTCTTCGTCACCCAGCAATTTTTCCGGGTCAAACAGACGGAAGGCAAGACCAACGACTGTGGCGATGGGCGCCAGAGTGATCCAGCGTTTTTCGAAGTTAAGGCGCAGGCCGATCACTTCTTCGCCGTTAATGGTTTGCTTACATACAACGCCAGTGTCTGGCAGCGAGGTAGCGTCAGAACCTGCGCGGGGGCCGGTGAGGCCAAAACAGGGGATCTCGCGGCCATCGGATAAGCGCGGCAGGTAATGATCTTTCTGCTCTTGGGTACCGTATTTAAGCAGCAGCTCGCCAGGGCCGAGGGAGTTGGGTACGCCCACGGTCACCATCAGGGTTTCATTGACGGAGAGCTTCTGCAGTACCATGGACTGAGCCTTAGCCGAGAAGCCAAGACCACCGTACTCCTTCGGAATAATCATGCCGAAGAAACCCTCTTTTTTCAGGTAGTCCCAAAGCTGCTGGGGCAGGTCGGCGCGCTCCTGGGCGATGTCCCAGGCGTTGCACATGCCAGCGGCTTTCGCACACTGATTGGCTAGGAAGGCTTTCTCATCGTCGCGTAGGCCATCGTCTTTAAAGGCGAGCAGTTTTTCCCACTGGGGTTTGCCTGAAAATAGCTCTCCGTCCCAGGAAACGCTGCCCGCTTCCAGAGCTGTGCGCTCGGTGGCGGAAACTTTGGGGGCGACTTTTTTAAAGGTGGCGAATAAGCGCGGTGTGAGCCACTTGCGACGCAGTGCAGGCAGGCCTGCCACGGCTACTGCCGCAGCGCCAAGAAGCAGCAGACCACCAATGATTTCCGCGTCAAACAGTAGGCCAACAAGGCCTAATACGCCAAACACAGCTAGCGCCGCGGGAGCGCCTGCTTCGCGACGCATGACCACGAGCAAGCCGACAATGGCGAGCACGATCAGAAGTAGGGTGAGCATAGGTTATCTCTCTTTTTGCTGGCCACTGTTGCAGGCCGACTGTTGTTAATAAAACGCGAGTAACATCGTTGTTGAGATATTGAGTCGAACACTTGTTTGAATATTGGCAGATGGGGGCTATCACACGCAAGTTTTTAGGCACGTTTGGCGTAGCTTGTTCCTTTAACGTAGCCAAAAAAAACGCCATGGCGACAAGCCATGGCGTTTGGAGTAAAAAACAGACTAAATGTTCAGGCGCGTTTGGCCGGTGCTCCGTTGGCGACGTAATAGTCAACGCTGGCACGGGGAAGCGGCTCATGGCCTTTGATACGGTCGGCGATTTTCTCGGCCAACATAATGGTGGGCGCATTCAGGTTGCCGGTGGGAATCACCGGGAACAGTGAGGCATCTACGACGCGAAGGCCTTCAATACCATGGACACGACCCTGGCCGTCGGTGACGGCCATTTCACCCTCGCCCATACGGCAGCTACCGCAGGGGTGGTAGGCGGTTTCGGCGTGCTGTTTGACGAAGGCATCGAGCTCGGCATCCGACTGCACGTCGGGCCCTGGTGCTATCTCGCGACCACGGTATTTATCAAAGGCTGGCTGAGCGATGATATCGCGAGTCAGGCGAATAGCATCGCGGAACTCTTCCCAATCTTTCTCTTTGGCCATGTAGTTGAACAGGATGCTGGGCGCGGCGTGTGGATCTTTCGAGGTAAGTCGAATACGACCACGGCTTTCTGAACGCATGGAGCCAACGTGGGCCTGGAAGCCATGGGCCTGCACCGCGCTCTTGCCGTTATAGCTAATGGCAATGGGCAGGAAGTGGTATTGCAGATTGGGCCACTCCTCTTCATCGCGGCTGCGGATAAAACCACAGGATTCAAACTGGTTGCTGGCGCCCACGCCGGTGCCATTGAACAGCCATTCAGCACCAATTTTGGGCTGGTTGTACCACTTTAGCGCGGGGTAGAGCGAGATGGGTTCTTTGCACTCGTACTGGATGTACATCTCCAGGTGATCCTGGAGGTTTTCACCTACGCCGGGCAGGGCGTGAACCGTCTCGATACCCAGTTCCTTCAGCAGTTCAGGGTTGCCGATGCCTGAGCGCTGCAGAATCTGCGGGGAAGCGATGGCGCCACCGCACAGGAGTACTTCACGGCGGGCGTAGGCCTGCTGTTTTTCGCCTTTCTGCTCATAACGTACCCCCACCGCACGTTTACCTTCGAATTCAATAATATCGGTAACGGCATGGGTTTCGATGGTGAGGTTGTGGCGCTGTTTGGCGGTATCCAGGTAGCCGCGGGCCGTTGATGCGCGGCGGCCTTTGGGCGTGACGAAGCGATCCATAGGGCCGAAGCCTTCTTGCTGGTAGCCGTTAACGTCTTCGGTTTCCGGGTAGCCAGCCTGCTTGCCGGCTTCAATAAAGGTGCGATAAAGCGGGTTGTTATCCGCTTTGGGCGTGGTCACGCTGACCGGGCCGTCGCCACCGTGGTAGCTGTTGGGTCCAATGTCGCGGGCTTCGCACTTTTTGAAGTAGGGCAGGCAGCTTAGGTAGTCCCAATCTTCGAGGCCGGGCTGTTTGGCCCAGTTGTCGTAATCGAGTGCATTACCGCGGATATAGCACATGCCGTTAATCAGTGAGGAGCCGCCCAACCCTTTGCCACGACCACACTCCATGCGGCGACCATCCATATGTGGCTCGGGGTCGGTTTCAAACGCCCAGTTGTAGCGCTTGCCCTGTAGTGGGAATGCCAAGGCAGCGGGCATTTGGGTGCGGAAATCGAAGCGGTAGTCGGGCCCGCCCGCTTCTAACAGCAATACGCTGACGTTGCTGTCTTCGGTGAGGCGAGTAGCAAGCACATTGCCCGCCGAGCCTGCACCGATAATGATGTAATCAAATTCGCGTGGTTGAGACATAGTGTCTCCTTAAGAAATCTGGCGAGTCGAGGAAGTGAGCCGGTAGGCATAAAAGCGAAGCGTCTTTTTCAGGGCCGGAAAGTGCTCCATGCGATTCCAGCATTCCCGCCATCCTTGGCGGTCAGATGAAAAAGCCGAGCACCCATGGATGGGTTCACAGCGTCTTCGTGTTATGCCTACCGGCGGAGCTTAGTGCTTAGAGTTAAAACACTGACTCAAATGGCCCCATCTCGATTTGTACCGACTTGGTCTGGGTGTAGTGATTGAGCGTCTCAACACCATTTTCGCGACCAATGCCCGACTCTTTATAGCCGCCTACCGGCATCTCCGAGGGTGACTCACCCCAGGTGTTAATCCAGCAAATACCCGCTTCCAACTGGTGGATCACGCGGTGGGCGCGGTTCAAGCTTTCGCTGAAGACACCGGCGGCCAGGCCGTAGGTGGTGTCATTGGCGCGGCGAATGACTTCCGCCTCATCATCAAAGGCGAGTACCGACATCACCGGGCCAAAGATCTCTTCGCGCACGATACGCATCTCATCAGTGCAGTCGGTAAACACGGTGGGTGCAGCCCAGGCGCCATTGGCAAAGCTACCAGTGTTCCAGTCGTCGCCACCCACGAGCAGGCGAGCGCCTTGCTCTTTGCCCAGGGCAATATAGGAGAGCACTTTCTCCTGATGCTCGAAGCTGACTAGGGGACCAAAGTTGACGCTGGGATCCATGGGGTCGCCTGCTTTGATGCGCTTAACGCGCTCCACCAGTTTGGCTTCAAAAGCATCTTTAACGCTGCGCTCAACAAATACCCGCGTGCCGTTGGTACAGATTTGGCCGCTGGAGTAGAAATTGGCCATCATGGCGGCGTCTGCAGCGCGATCAAGGTCGGCATCTGCAAACACCAGCAGCGGCGATTTGCCGCCCAGTTCCATGGTGACGTCTTTCAGCGTTGAGCTAGCAGCGGCGGCCATCACTTTCTTGCCGGTGCCTGCTTCGCCGGTGAACGAGACTTTGGCGATGCCTGGGTGCTCGGTGAGCATGGCGCCCACGCGGCCGTCGCCCTGAACCACGTTAAAGACGCCGTTGGGCAGGCCTGCCTCGGTAAAGATTTCCGCTAGTTTCATCACGGTCAGCGGGGTCACTTCGCTGGGCTTGAATACCACTGCGTTGCCTGCCGCCAGCGCCGGGGCGGCTTTCCAGCAGGCGATTTGGATCGGGTAGTTCCAGGCGCCAATGGCACCAATGACACCCAAGGGCTCGCGGCGAGTGTACACAAAAGAGCTGTCGCGAAGGGGGATCTGGCTGCCTTCAATAGCCGGCGCCAGGCCCGCGTAGTACTCCAACGCATCTGCGCCGGTAACGATATCGACACTGGCCGTTTCGCTGATCGGCTTGCCGGTATTGCGGGTTTCAAGCTCAGCTAGCTCGTCATTGCGCTCCCTCAGCAGCGCGACGGCGCGCAGCAGGATGCGTGAGCGCTCCATGCCGCTCATCGCGGCCCACTCGCGCTGGCCGCGCTGGGCTGCGGCGACCGCGGTGTCAACATCCGCTTGGCTGGCTTGGCCGATAGTGGCCAGCAGTCTGCCATCGAAGGGGTTGGTAACGGTAAAAGTATCGCCTGAAGTGGCGTTTACCTGGCGACCATCAATATAAAGTGGCTGTACGTCTTGAGCGGCCATGTCGATCTCCAAGAATCAGAAAATTAAAGGTAAATATTGGATGCTTTGTTGGTGCATCCATGATGAGCAAAAAGCTGGTCGAGATAGGTGTGGGCAAGGTAGCGGGCCTCTTCGGCGTCAAGGCCTTCTGGCGTTAGTGCGCCACGCAGCCATAGCCCATCAATCATGGCGGCTAAGCCGCGTGCTGCGTTGCGGGCTTCTACGCGGGGCATAACACGTCGGAACTGGTGACATAAATTGCTGTAAAGACGGCGATCATTGACGTTTTGCAGACGCTGCAGCATAGGCTTATGCATGCTGCTGGCCCAGAACGCTAACCATGTCTTGGCGGCGGGGCCGGTGACCTGAGTGCGGTCAAAGTTACCCTCAATAATGGCACCGATATGGGCGCGGGGAGAGTCGTCTTCCAGCGCATGGCGACGCACCGCAACGGCTCCGGACAGGTCGGTCAGGATTTGCCGCATCGTCGCTTCCAGCAAGCCATCTTTACCGCCAAAGTAGTGGCTGATAATGCCCGCTGACACGCCCGCATGGCGGGCAATTCGCATCACGGTAGTTTCGGCTAAGCCGACTTCATCAATGGCTGCCATAGTCGCGTTGATTAACTGCTGGCGGCGTATCGGTTCCATTCCCACCTTTGGCACGACGTTCTCCTAATTCGTTGAATGCCTAACAGGGTCGTTGCTTGAAACCCGAGCGTAGACATGATTACCTAACAATGATGGCATTTTTTTATTGAACGTTCAATCAATAAAAAAGACAGCGGTGATTGCTACGCACTGCGACCACTGCAGCAACGGAGTGTTCGTATCTATGTTTTGGAAATACGTATTGGCAATATGTATTGGCAATATGTATTGGCAATAAGCTTATAAAAGGGGACTACGATGATGAGCAGAACTTCTTCACGCTATGCAGGTGCTTTATTGCTGGCAGCGGGTCTGCCAACGGCAGCCTATGCAAACGAGTGCAGCAGCGTGCGCTTTGCTGAAGTGGGCTGGACAGATATTACCGCCACCACTGCGCTCGCCAGCGAAGTCCTTGAAGGGCTTGGCTATGAGCCAAGCGTCGATACAGTTTCCGTTCCGATTGCCTACGCCGGTATGCGCAACAATGATTTCGATGTCTTCCTGGGTAACTGGATGCCCTCGATGGCCTCTATTAGTGACCCCTATATCGAGCGCGGTGAAGTTGAGCGCTTGGCGACCAACCTGGAAGGGGCGAAGTATACCCTGGCAGTGCCTCAGTACGTTTACGATGCGGGGGTAACGTCGGTTAACGATTTGGCCGAGCATGCGGAGCAGTTTGAGCGTAGCGTGCACGGCATCGAAGCGGGTAACGACGGTAACGAGCTCATTGAGCAGATGATCGATGATGATGCTTATGGGTTAGGCGATTGGCAGGTGATCGATTCCAGCGAAGCGGGAATGTTGGCGGAACTGCGCGCCCGGGTACCCAATGAGCAGTGGATGGTGTTTTTGGGCTGGGAGCCGCACCCCATGAACTCTAACTTCGATATGGCTTATCTTGCTGATGCCGACGACTATTTTGGCCCAAATTTAGGCGGCGCGACTGTGCACACGAATACCCGAGCGGGATTCGTGGATGAGTGCCCGAATGTGGGTACCTTGCTGCGCAATATGACCTTCACGCTGGAAATGGAAAATCAGCTCATGAGCGCGATCATGGATGATGGCGAAGATCCCCGTGATGCCGCACGTGACTATTTGAAGGCTAATGATAGCCTACTGGACGAGTGGTTAGACGGCGTTACAACACGAGACGGCGAGCCAGGTGCAGAGGCCGTGCGCGCCGCTATTCAGTAAGTCAATTTCGATACGCTTTGTTGACTAGCAGGGCAAGCCGGAATCCGGCTTGCCTTTCGTCATTAAGGTAGGCATAATCTGCACCCGTTGATGAGGGAAAGGCTACGTAGCTCAGCTGGTTAGAGCACATCACTCATAATGATGGGGTCCCCTGTTCAAATCAGGGCGTAGCCACCACATCAGCCTCAGCACACTTAATATATAACAGAGTGTGCCGTTATGGTGGTCCCTTAGGTCCTCCCGCAACGCTAAACTGCGAACCCCGCCAGGCCCGGAAGGGAGCAACGGTAGTGGTGGCTGCGTGTGCCGGGATGTGGCTTTTGGGGCCGCCTCCATTTCTGATTTTCCCTTCGATCCTGCCTCAGTTACGTGTCATAGCTTTATGTAGTTATCCTTCGAGAGCTGTGTTGCCATGTGCCTTCTATAAACATTATTCTGTAAAAAGCATAATGATCCACATGTTTCATGTTTGGATTTCTTTATACTATTAGGCACCCGCTACATTTAAACCACCGAAGTTGACATATCACGAAGATAGTCGCTGGTTTCCCTGGAGTCGTATCGACGACATGGTTACTTGGTATGCAGCCTCGCTTCTGCTTCATCTAAAGCAAGTGACTTATACTTCGCGCAAGCCTTTTTCAAGTCTAGCCTCCTACTCAGCAGGGACAGGCTCTTAAGCCTAGTGTCATTCAAGAATTGATATCAGGAATGCAAGATATTTGGAGAATATTCTTGATCTGTATCACCAAATGTACATTTTCCAGTTTCATGGTGGTTGTAAAGGTCAATAATGACATCAGTCGTTATCTTTTTTTCCTACTGAATAATTAGAGAATCAAGGAAGCTCTGTTGTGTCCTCCACGCTGAAAAAAGTGTTATGGCGAATATTAATAATTGCCGGAGTTGTATTCATTGCCGGTGTGCTGGTATGGCTGGAGTTCCGACCCGATGGGCTGGGTGATGGTTTTGTCAGCGGTAATGGAAGGATTGAAGCGACAGAAATCGATATCGCTACCAAGCAGGCGGGGCGCATCGAAGCAGTGTTTGTTGGCGAAGGAGAGCAGGTCGAGCCGAATCAGCTTTTGGTGCGTATGGACACGAAGGTGCTAGAAGCCGAGCTGGGACAGGCCATGGCACAGGTTCGACAGGCCGAGAGCGCGACACGCACCGCCCAGGCACAAGTAGCTCAACGACAGAGCGAAAAAACGGCTGCCGATGCCACCGTTCTGCAACGGCAAGCCGAGCTAACGGCGGCTCAAAAGCGTTATGAAAGAACTCTGGCATTGGTCGCTCGCAATGCTTTGTCAAGGCAGCAACTCGACGATGACTTAGCCCGCTTGGAGAGTACCGAAGCCGCGTTGGCGGCAGCGCGTGCGGGTGTACTCGCTGCCGTGGCGGCTATTGAGGCAGCCGATTCACAGGTCATTGAGTCACAGGCGGCCATTGAGGCGGCGAGCGCCACGGTGGACAAATTAGAGGCAGATCTTGAAGACAGCCAGCTGCGCAGTGACCGGGTGGCTAGGGTTCAGTATCGTGTCGCTCAGCCCGGTGAAGTGCTGTCAGCGGGGGGCGTGGTACTCAATCTCATCGATCTGACCGATGTGTATATGACCTTTTTCCTGCCCGAGCGTCAAGCCGGGCGTGTTGCGCTGGGTGCTGACGTGCACTTGGTGCTAGATGCAGCACCTCAGTATGTGATCTCGGCTAACGTCAGCTACGTCTCCAGCGTGGCCCAATTCACGCCCAAGACCGTGGAAACGGCTAGCGAACGTGAAAAGTTAATGTTTCGAGTTAAGGCTCGTATCGACCCTGCGCTACTTGAACAGCATCTGGATCAAGTCAAAACCGGTTTGCCGGGCATGGCCTATCTCAAGCTTGATGATACGCTCGATTGGCCCGAAGAACTGAAGGTCAATGTGACGCCATGATCCCTGATAAACCTGTGGTACAGCTTGAAGGTGTCAGCTTGCGCTATGGTTCAGTGCATGCCTTATCTGGCCTAAATTTGGCCATCCCCGCTGGCAGTATGGTGGGATTGATCGGACCCGATGGCGTGGGTAAGTCCAGTCTGATGGCCCTGATCGCCGGTGCCAGGAAAATTCAGCAGGGTAAAGTTGTCGTGTTAGGCGGTGACATGGCAGAAGGGCGACATCGCAAACAGGTGTGCTGGCGGATTGCCTATATGCCTCAGGGGTTGGGAAAGAACCTCTATCCCACTCTGACAGTCTTTGAAAACCTCGATTTCTTCGGCCGACTATTCGGTCTGGATCGCCGGAACCGGCATAGTCGTATTGCCGAACTTGTGCACAGTACTGGGCTGGTTGGGTTCACGGAACGTCCTGTCGGCAAGCTCTCCGGCGGAATGAAACAGAAACTGGGGCTATGTTGTGCGCTGATCCACGATCCCGACCTATTGATACTCGATGAACCCACCACTGGCGTCGATCCTTTGTCACGCGCCCAGTTCTGGGAACTGATTGGTAGGATACGGGGCAAGCGCCCAGGTATGAGCGTACTAGTTGCCACTGCCTATATGGAGGAGGCTCGAAGTTTCGACTGGTTGGTGGTCATGAATGAGGGACAGGTACTGAATACTGGCTCGCCCCACGATCTGCTGGCAGCGACGGAAAGCGCAACGCTTGAGGAAGCTTTTATCAGGTTATTACCCAAGACTAAACGGCGCAGGCATCGAGACTTCAAGATAACGCCGCGTCAACCTGATGCCAATATAGCCATTGAGGCCCATGGACTTACCAAGCGGTTCGGCGATTTCGTCGCCGTGGATCACGCTGACTTTCGTATCGAACGCGGTGAAATATTTGGTTTCCTGGGATCTAATGGCTGTGGAAAGACCACCACGATGAAGATGCTCACTGGGCTACTATCCGCCAGTGAAGGAAAGGCATTGCTATTCGATAAGCCCGTCGATCCACGCGATATCGCTACGCGCCGTCGGGTGGGCTACATGTCCCAGGGTTTTTCTCTCTATACGGAACTGACGCTTCGTCAGAATCTTGAATTGCATGCGCACCTGTTTCATCTTCCTAAGGCTGAGCGCTCCCTTCGCGTGAGGGAGATGCTGGATCGTTTTGACCTCACAGCAGTGGCTGACAAATTACCGACAGCGCTTCCCCTAGGTGTGCGCCAGCGGCTGTCGTTGGCGGTGGCTGTTATTCACCGTCCTGAGTTATTGATTCTCGACGAACCCACCTCTGGAGTGGATCCGATTGCACGCGATGATTTCTGGCTGCTGTTAGGGCAGATCTCCCGTGGAGAGAGAGTGACGATCTTCATCTCCACCCACTTCATGAACGAGGCAATGCGCTGCGACCGAATTGCCCTGATGCATGCAGGGCGCGTATTAGCCACCGACACCCCTGCGGGGCTACTAGCGTCGCGTGGCTTACCCACACTAGAAGCTACCTTTATGGCGTACCTGAAGGAGGCTAGCAAGATAGATGAAGCCGAGCCCGAAAAGCCGACAACTACCTCTCTAAAACCGCACCCGTCGACCCGGTCAGGCGGGCTGACCGTTAGCCTGCGTCGTTTGTTCAGCTATACCCACCGAGAGACCCTGGAGCTACGTCGCGATCCGATACGCGCCACGCTGGCGCTGCTGGGTAGTCTGATCCTAATGTTTATCATGGGATATGGCATCAATATGGATGTCGAACATCTGACCTATGCCGTGCTCGATCGTGACCAGACCACTACCAGCCAAGCGTATACTCTCAATCTAACGGGATCGCGTTATTTCACCGAGAAGTTTCCTCTGACCGACTACACCGATGTACAGCAACGTCTACGCAGCGGCGACATTAGCCTGGCGGTGGAAATTCCGCCAGGGTTTGGCCGCGATCTCAAGCGTGGCAATGTGCCCAAAGTTGCTTACTGGGTCGACGGATCCATGCCGGTCAGGGCCGATACCATCAAAGGGTATGTGGAGGGGATTCATGCTGAGACCGTAGCTCGTTTGAGTGAAAGTGCTGGAACCTCTTCTCCTGTCGAGATTGCCATTCGCTACCGCTACAATCCCGATGTTAGAAGCCTGCCAGCCATGGCCCCGGCGATGATCCCGTTACTGCTCATGCTGATACCGGCGATGCTTACTGCACTGGGAATCGTTCGTGAGAAAGAGCTCGGTTCTATTATCAATCTTTACGTCACGCCGGTTTCTCGGTTGGAATTTCTGCTTGGCAAGCAGTTGCCCTACATAATGCTGGCGATGATCAATTTCGCCACCTTAGTGACGTTCGCCGTTCTGGCCTTTGGCGTCCCAGTGAAGGGGAGCCTGCTGACATTGAGCCTAGGAGCGCTGCTCTATGTCGCCTGTTCCACGGGGATGGGATTGTTGATGTCATCGGTTCTGCATAGTCAGATTGCCGCTATCTTCGGTACCGCCATCGCTACACTGGTGCCTGCGATCCAGTTTTCGGGGCTACTCTCTCCGGTTTCTGCGCTGCAAGGGGGGGCGGCTGTCATTGGACATATCTACCCCACTAGCCATTTTCTGATTATCAGTCGAGGCGTGTTTTCCAAAGCGCTTAGTTTGGGAGATTTGACACCGTATTTTCTGGCCCTGCTGATTACTATCCCCGTACTGACGTTGTTTAGTGTTTTGGGGCTTAGGAAGCAGGAGCGCTGACATGGCCAGGTTTGCCAATATTCTGCAACTGGGTATCAAGGAAATACGCAGCCTGTATCGCGACCCGGCTCTGATGTTACTGATCGTTTACTCGTTTACTTTGGGGATCTACCTGAGTGCCACTGGCGAGCCGGAGGCGCCGTTCCGGGCTAGCGTAGCCATCGTCGACGAGGATCGATCTCAGGCATCCTTGCGTATTGTTAATGCCTTTCAACTTCCCTATTTTTTGCCGCCCGAATTTATCGATATTGGCCAGATGGATCGCGGCATGGATGCGGGGCGTTATACCTTTACACTTAATATTCCTCCTAACTTTCAGCGTGATCTGCTGGCCGCTCGACAGCCGACCATTCAGTTGAATGTCGATGCTACCCAGATCAGCCAGGCATTCACGGGAGCTGGGCATATCCAGCGGATTATCAGTGGTGAGGTGGCCGATTTCATCGGAGCATACCAGCAATCATCACCGGGCCGCATTGAGGCAGTGGTTCGTGCTGAATTCAACGCTAATCTCAACCGAAGTTGGTTCGGCGCCATTAATGAAGCTATCAATCAAATCACCATGTTGTCGATTATCCTGACAGGAGCAGCGTTGATCCGTGAACGAGAGCACGGCACCATTGAGCATTTGTTGGTCATGCCGGTCACCTCGTTCGAGATCATGTTGGCCAAGGTCTGGTCGATGGGGTTGGTCGTGCTGCTGGCTTCGGTCTTCGCACTACGCATTATCGTCGAGGGTTGGCTGCAAGTACCTCTTCGCGGCTCGCAGATGCTCTATCTTTTCGGCGCCACGCTACTGCTGTTCGCGACCACATCGATGGGGATTTTTCTGGGTACGATGGCGCGCTCGATGCCGCAATTGGGGCTATTAATCATTCTGGTACTGATTCCCCTGCAGATTCTCTCGGGCGGGATGACACCGCGTGAAAGCATGCCAGATCTAGTGCAGCGCATTATGTTCGTCGCCCCGACCACTCACTTTGTCGAGCTTGCTCAGGCCATTCTCTTTCGTGGCGCCGGATTGGGAATTGTCTGGCCGCATTTGTTGGCGCTGGCCATCATTGGAAGCGTGTTCTTCTTTGGCGCCCTGGTAAGACTTAGAAAAGCACAAGAATGATTCAGCCAGCTACTTTCGGCGCGTTGTTTATGGCCGAACAAACCCTGGAGCAGGGGGGCAACGGCAACATAAATCAATGCAGCATTCATCAATCCCATAAGTGGTCATGGACTAGCGACTTAATGGAAGGGCAGTCCAGCCGCTCTGAGCCGTCCTTTTAGTCGCTCAATCTCCTCAAACAAGTCGGCGACCAGAGCGGCTAGCTCTGGGACAGCATCGAAATCGTACTCCATTTGGCGAAGGCGGCGAGCCCGAATAAGATCGTGGCTGGTGAATCGCCATTGAGAGACGTAGTGAGTGCCATCGCCGAGCATGCCGCTCTCGACCCGCTCTTTCACCCATTGCCTTTCTACGGCGCATGCATGCGCGAACTCTTCCAGTGTAAGGGTAGTTTCGTCGAGTATTTCACCATTGACTATGTTGTTTTCAACCATGATCTACCTCTTTTGACGCGGGTTGAATGGTATGTCACGCGCCATACTTTCATACAGTTGGCGTGCCTTATCGGTATTGGCCGGAGGTAATACCACGTTCAGGACGAAATAGAGATCACCAGGCTCAGAACTGGGAATGCCTCGGCCTTTCAATCGTAACTTTCTACCGCTTTGGGAACCTTTGGGCACTTTCAGTTGAACCTGTCCAGAAGGTGTGGGCATCGTGAGAGACGTACCGAGAGCTGCCTCCCAAGGTGCAACCAGCAGGGTTGCGAACACATCTTTCCCTTCCACGCGATAGTCGGGGTTCGGTGTAAAGTGTATTTCCAGATAAAGGTCGCCGGACTCGCCCCCACCTGTACCAGGGTGGCCCTGTCCCGCTAAGCGGATATGCTGACCTTCAGTGATACCCTTAGGAATGCGCACCTTGAGATTGTGCTGCTGCAGGTAGACATGTCCTTGTGGATCAGTCTGTGGCGCATGCAAAGTCACCGAGCGTGTTGCACCGTCATAGGTGTCGCGCAAGTCGATGAAAACTTTTGCATGACGATCCAATCCACGCACACGGTGATGTGACCCGGTGCTTCGCCGACCAACGTGGCTAAATAGATCGGTGAAGAAGTCACTGAACTCACCAAGGTCGACATCTTCGTAATTTCTGCCCGAGAACTCGAAACCTGCATCCCAATCTGGCGGCGGCCGGAACTCCTGCCCAGCACGATAATGCTCTCCCAGTTGGTCGTAAGCCGCACGTTTCTCGGGATCGGTAAGCACCGCCTTAGCCTCATTGATTTCCTGCATACGCAGGGCAGCATCGGGCTCCTTGCTAATATCAGGATGATACTTGCGCGCCAGCTTGCGATAGGCCTTCTTGATGTCGGGGATGGCGGTAGCTCTATCGATCCCAAGTATTTGATAATAATCCTTGAACTCCACGAATCACTCCATACTTGTTCGGGGCTAAGGGGGGCGAGACATTCATTACGCAAATGTCCGTTGGCCGGCTAGATGCCTCTTTTGTTACTTTAAGAGCCTATAGTAAAAGGTTATTGTTATTTTAAAATGCCTCTCCTCGTCTTATCGTGACCATTATCAATAAATCCACACTTTGCTGTAATAGGTCAGACAAAGTAGTCATTATGTTTTTTAGTCGAGCCTATCGTACCTATGGGTCAAGAGTGCTTTATATTCGATCCGTCGCTGGCCTGTCAGCTATCTCTGCTACTTCCCCGATAGGCGGAAAATCTTGGGCGGTCAGCGTCTCACGCTCAAGCAGCATGGCGGCACCGGTCTCCAGTACCTTGCGACGGCGGGTCAGTATCTGGGTGGCACTATCAAAAGCGTCGTCGACCAGTCTGCGTATGGCAGTATCGATTTCACGGGCTGTTTCCTCGGAGTAGGTCTTGGGCTTTGCGAGCCCAAATTTGTCGCCTAGAAATGCTTGCCGGTCTTCCTCATAAATGACTTGTCCGCCTTCCTCACTCATTCCGAATCGGGTGACCATGCTACGGGCAATATCGGTCACCTTGGCCAGATCATCAGCCGCTCCAGTGGAGATTTCGTTGAAAATCATGCGTTCGGCGGCTCGGCCGCCCATCAGCACTGCCATACGACTCTTTAGGTCGGCAACCGTTTGCAGGAAACGCTCCTCTGTTGGGCGCTGGAGTGTATAGCCCAAGGCGCCAACCCCACGTGGAATGATAGAGATTTTGTGTACGGGGTCCATTCCAGGCAACGAAGCGGCGACGAGAGCATGGCCCATTTCGTGATGCGCTACTACGCGTCGCTCATGTTCATTAAGCACACGGCTTTTCTTCTCCAGTCCGGCAACGATGCGTTCCACCGCGAGTGTAAAATCGCTTAGTGTCACCGCATCGGCATCACGGCGCGTGGCTAGCAGAGCCGCTTCATTGACCAAGTTGGCTAGATCAGCACCGGTAAACCCTGGGGTCAAGGCGGCTATCTGCTCGGCATCGACATCAGGCGCCAGCTTGTTGAGGTGTTTTAGATGTACATTGAGAATGGCAATACGTCCCCGCCGCTCGGGGCGATCGACCAAAACCTGACGGTCGAAACGTCCTGCACGCAGCAGGGCGGGATCAAGGATCTCGGGTCGGTTAGTCGCGGCCAGAAGTACAATCCCGGATGATGTATCAAAGCCATCTAGCTCAGTTAGTAGCTGGTTGAGGGTCTGTTCCTTTTCGTCATGACCGCCACCGAGCATACCAAGCCCTCGGGCGCCGCCGAGTGCATCCAGCTCATCAATAAAAATGATACACGGCGTGGCTTTTGCAGCTTGCTCAAAGAGGTCTCTAACTCGGGCTGCCCCCACACCGACGAACATCTCTACGAACTCGGACCCTGAAATCGAAAAGAAGGGAACGCCAGCTTCGCCAGCCACGGCACGGGCCAGTAGCGTCTTGCCAGTGCCAGGAGGACCAACCAGAAGGATGCCCTTCGGCACGTGAGCCCCCAGGCGACCATAACGCTGTGGGTCGCGCAAAAAGGCCACTACTTCCTTGAGTTCATCCTTGGCTTCGTCAATGCCAGCCACGTCGGCGAAGGTCACCTTGGTTTCGGTCTCAACATAAACACGGGCTTTCGATTTGCCCAGTGTCATCATGCTGCCAAGGCCTCCCTGACTAGATACCATACGGCGCAGGAAAAATCCCCAGATAGCGAATACGAGCAGGAACGGCAAGAGCCAAGAAAGCATAGAGGTCAGCCATGACTCACTAGGCGCACCATTGAAAGTGACATCGTATTGGGCTAGGTCATTGGCCAAGGTCGGGTCGATGCGATAGGTGGTGAAGCCAGTAGTACCGTCGGAGAGTGGCGTATTGTAGGTGCCTTTGATCCGCTCTGAACTAACATCAAGCGTGTTGATGATGCCTTGCTCAAAAACTCGGAATAGGGAATCGGTTCGTAGGAACGCTCCTCCGCAATGAAGTCCTGAGCCAATAGGACAACAATATAGCCGAAAATAAAAAAGAGGATATATGCTTGGTAACGTTTGTCCATGCTAACCTCAATGCGGCTTACTAGAGGGCCTTATTGGAGGAGGTTTCGCCCTTGTTACAGATCGGCGCAGTTTTTGCAGCGGGTTGTGTAGGGCAAGGCCTTGAGACGATCTGGTGCGATGGGCTTGTCACATTCCTCGCATAAGTCTCCGACCTGGGCAGCGATGCGTGCCAAGGCGCGTTCGGCCTGGGCCAGTTCTAGCCTGACTTCTTCCTCCAGCCGCGCGACAACTTCGTCGTTTTGAACCTCTACCGCCTGATCATCAAGATCTTTATTCAGAGCGCCACTGCTTCGATGCTGGTGTTCTTCATAGTGATGGATGCGGGCTTTGAGCTCTAACCGTAGGTTGTCTAGCAAGGCCTTTCTATCTTGAGTAGACATGATGTACCCGTTAATGTTGATTAGTAAGTTGCTCTATTGAGCGCTATATGGCATCTAATACACTTGGTACAGCTCGCGTTATGCTCAAACCTGTTTTAATCGGGCCGATGGTGGCGTTACACCCCACGGTTTTCTGAGTAAGGTCAAACAGCATGAGCGCTAGAACTTGTAGCTATGACTAAAGATCTTCCAGCTTTTCCGCGTCTCGTATCATGCGCATGATTTCGTGTTGTTCTAAAGCGAGGAGGCCATTCAATAATTCCTCGGTGGACGAGACTTCAGCCCGTGTCGATAAATAGCGATAGAGATCAATAATACGATCATGTACTGCTAGAAAAGAGCGCAAGACATCGTCAGTGCTCATGTTGGCAAAGTCTAAATTACCCAGTGTTTCAAGCTTGAAAGGGTGCTTGTCAAAGTATTCTGCACACCACGTTTGGAGCGCGGCTTTCTCTGCATCTTGCTCGCTCAACGCTATGACCCGGCTAAGCTTTTGTTCATGTTGGGAAAGATAGTCAAGTAACATGCGCAGCTTTTCATGCTGGGTGTCCCTGGCGGCGCGCTTTAGTTTATCGGCTAGATTGGCATGCAACCGCTGGGTCAGTTCCAGTATGTCTTTGATGGTTTCAACCGTCATGCCCTTGTCCTATCTCAGGTTAGTCCTTTAGAAAAAGTCGCGCGATCCTTGCAGAATTTTTAGATTTCACACCAAATGCGCTCTCTTAGATCATCACTGAGCTTTGATACCTTATGCACGCGTTTTAACGTCGCTTCTGTCATATCACCAGTGATTTCGTGATAGCAGGACATCATAGATGATGGCGTTAGCAGACCCTCAAGACACAGCATGCAGCTTGTCAGCTTACTGCAGGAAATCGCCACGGTTGAAAAGAAGTCTAGTTCGTGACGCGTTGCGTCATTCAGTGTCTCTAGCCAAATGCGCTGTAACTTGATCGCTGTGTTAGTGGATTCCATCCAAGGTTGAGACCACAAAACGAGCAAGTTGTCTGCCACGGGTGCTTTCAGAGGGTTTTTTTGATGACCTGAAGTTATCATGTTCTTGTCCTCGTTGAAGTGTTTTTGTTTTGTAGCCAGGCGAAAATTGCATTTATTTTGATTCGTTTTGTATTTTCATTAATAATCAATTAGTTCGATGTACTTAACGTCCTGATTTTTATTTTATTTAGGTCGGTGAGTTATCTTATTAGGCTGACAGCAACACTTTAATTGCATTTTCTGAAGAAGCACGCGAAAAAATATCATAGGCTTCCTCGATCTCTTTCAAGGCGAACCGATGGGTGATTAGGCTCTTCGCTTCAATGCCACCTGCCTCCAGGAAACGCATCAATACTGGAATGGTATTGGTGTTCACCAGCCCAGTGCGCACGGTAACGTTTTTGATCCATAAGTCCTCGATTCGAAATTCAACGCTGCGGCCATGCACCCCGATATTGGCAAGGCGACCACCGGGACGCAATATGCGCTGGCAGGTATCAAACGACTCGGGAATTCCTACGGCTTCCATCGCTACATCGACGCCTTCACTATCCGTGAGCTTCATTATTGTTTCGACCGGGTCAGCACTGACGGTATCGGTAGCTCCTAACTGACGTGCCACGGCTAGACGGTTTTCGTCGGGATCTACCATGATAATACGTGCGGGTGAGTAGAAACGGGAGGTGAGTAGGGCCGCCAAGCCGATCGGCCCGGCACCGACGATGGCCACGGTATCGCCGAGTTTAACTCCGCCATTGAGTGCGCCAATTTCATGACCGGTTGGCAGGATATCGCTCAGCATAAGTGCGGCGGCAGGATCGAGTCCCGGCGGCAAGTGGTAGAGACTGTTGTCGGCATGCGGGATGCGTACGAATTCAGCCTGGGTGCCATCAATTTTATGCCCCAGAATCCAGCCTCCATCGCGGCAATGCGCATACATTCCTTGCTTACAGTAGTCGCAATGTCCGCAAGAGGTGATGCAGGAGATAAGTACTTGATCTCCTGGCTTGAGGCTACTCACGCTATCACCTACTTTTTCTATGATACCGATTCCTTCGTGGCCCAGAGTGCGACCAGCTTCGACTGTAGGAACATCTCCTTTAAGGATGTGCAGGTCAGTCCCGCAAATGGTGGTTTGCGTTATCCTTACAAGAGCATCGGTGGGAGTCTCGATTATAGGCCGGGGCTTCTCTTTCCACTTCCGTTTCCCTACTCCTTCATAAACAAGTGCTTTCATCGTTTATTCCTCCTATGCAGACAATTGCTAGGGATCTCGCAATAGCTTTCAAAGAGTATAGATAATATAGGTGCACAAAAACTTGACCGTTGTCAGCTTTATAGCTTTGTTTTTTTATGCGTGTATGGTTGTTATAAAACCGGCAGCTTAAATAGCTAAGACTTGATTAGCACTACAAGGGTGAAGTTTGAGTTATTGGCTAATGGTAATGGTGGATGTTCTTTTGAGGAGTATTAATTTCTTAATGCCGTGATGAAAAATTGACAGAGATCATAGAAAATGAGCTTTCTCTCACACTAGGATGCCTCCTGAAAAACAGCCTAATGTTGGGCTATTGCTACATGGTGAGAGGGCTTTATTGATGGATAACTTGACAGCACTTAATTTTCTGCCGCAAGACCAGCTGAACTTAGCATATTTGCACGAAGTACGTGAGTTAAATCGCTACCGAGGCTTGGCATTGAGTTTTCTACCCTTTGATCCACCCATTAGTCGTTTGATGGATGCGATTGGTATGGAGTGTGTGCACAGACTTTGTAGTTTGCAGGAAGTGGCTAGCCAAATGGATCTTGGTGCTTGCGTGAGTGCTAATCAGCAAAAGGAACCTCCATTTTTCAATAAAGTTAGTAAGCACTTCTTCGTTGTGGATGAAAATATGGGGCATCACCTGCTAGTGAATGCCGAAAAAGCCGCTGAAGCGACGAGTGCTTTCTTTGGTTGGATGCTGGAAACGAATGCTACACCTGAATTGCACCAGCCTTTATTCGACTTTGTGACACAGAAAACGAAAGAGTGTTTTGTGCTTCGGGAGTGCCAAGAACAGTGGAGAGTAGGCTCTTCTGAGCTAAATCTTGCGATGTGATTAAAGCGCCGCTTTCACGCATGGTATATTCATGCATTAGAGCATATGTGGCCACGTAAAAGCGGCATACCTCCCAAAACAGCTCGTTTGTTAAGACGCTATGAAAGATGTCTCACTATCGGCTGGTATTTTTGATTCAGGAGCGTTTTAAAATCTGCGCCTTTAATATCAAGGCTGTATTTAATAGGTATTTTTATTTGAGCGATAAGGTGTTGTTTTAATTCCTTATGTTGAGTGGACTGCTATGAAAAAAAAACGGGCGCTGTCGAGGCAGTTTGATTGCGCTAGATCAATGTTATTATGAATAAGTGATTTTATTTGCTTGATGAGCTTTTCTTCACGGGACTTTACGCTATAACTATCCATAGATTTCTAGTAGTGACTGTGAGCAAAGGAGTGGTTTGTACACAAAAGCAGCATACGAAACCAGCTAAGAAAAAGGTAACGAAAATTGGTGTTTACGGTGCTTAGGGACGTCGCATGAAGGTCATGGTGCTTGAGCAACAGGGTGGATCGTTGCAATGTCAGGAAAGGCCCATTCCTACGCCGGGAAAGGGGCAGGTACTGCTGAAAGTTGAAGCGTGCGCCGTGTGTCGCACTGACCTGCATCTGCTTGACGGAGAGCTGCCGGACATCCGTTATCCGATTGTTCCTGGGCACGAAATTATTGGTCGTGTTGTTAAGTGCGGCCCTGGTGTAGTGCTAGAGAAGGGAGTACGCCTGGGCGTTCCTTGGCTAGGGTATAGCTGCGGTAAATGCCGCTACTGTTTGCACGGGAAGGAGAACCTTTGTGATCAGGCGCGTTTTACCGGGTACCAGATAGATGGTGGCTTTGCTGAATATACCTTAGCGGATCATCGCTTCTGCTTTTCTATCAGTTCCCACTATAGCGCTGCTGAAGCAGCCCCACTGATGTGTGCTGGCCTGATTGGCTATCGTTCTCTGGTTATGTGTGGCAATGACCTGCAGCGTCTCGGTATTTATGGCTTTGGCGCGGCGGCACATATTGTGGCCCAGGTCGCAAAATGGCAGGGCATGGAAGTGTACGCCTTTACTCGCCCAGGGGATGAAGTGTCTCAACGATTTGCGCAGTACCTGGGGGCGACATGGGCAGGTAGCTCTGAACAGTTGCCGGAAGCGCCACTGGATGCCGCTATCATTTTCGCACCTGTGGGAGAGCTGATACCCCTTGCACTTCGTGCCGTGCGCAAAGGGGGAGTCGTTGTCTGTGGCGGTATACATATGAGTGACATTCCCTCTTTTCCGTATGCGCTGCTTTGGGGAGAGCGGCAGTTGCGCTCGGTAGCCAATCTGACTCGCCAGGACGGTAGGGCGTTTTTATCACTGGCCTCTGAGGCGATGATCCAGACCAGGACAGTTTGCTACCCGCTCCACGCCGCTAATGACGCACTGAAGGATCTCAGGGAAGGCAAGCTGACCGGAGCTGCCGTGTTGGTGATGGGGCCATCCCTGGCATCGGAGATGTTAGATGTCGATTCGTAATTTGGATGCCCTGTTTTCACCTAGTACGATCGCTTTGATTGGCGCCAGTAACCGCCCCGGTTCTGTGGGGGCGGTACTGGCACGCAATCTTTTTGATGCTGGTTTTGCCGGGCCTGTCCTAACGGTCAATCTACGGGAGAGAGCGATCCGCTCGACCCTCAACTACCACACCGTGAGTGAGCTGCCGCTGGTTCCCGACTTGGCCATTATTGCAACGCCGCCAGATACGGTTCCTGGTCTTATACGCGAACTCGGCGAACGTGGATGTCGGGCTGTCGTGGTCATTACAGCTGGCTTCGGCGAAGGCGATTATGCCGATGGAAAAGTACTCAAACAGACGATGCTTGACGCGGCCAAGCCTTACTTGATGCGCATTGTTGGCCCTAACTGTCTGGGCATTTTAGCCCCCCATCGGGGGATCAACGCCAGCTTTGCGCATATCATGCCCCAAAAAGGCGATGTGGCCTTTGTGACGCAGTCTGGCGCGGTGGCGACCTCTATCCTCGATTGGGCGGCAGCACGGGGAATCGGCTTTTCGCATGTAGTGTCTCTGGGTTCGATGAGCGATGTCGATTTCGGCGATATGCTCGACTACTTAGCCCTTGACCCTAAGACGCATTCCATCCTGCTGTATGTCGAAGCCATTACTGAGGCACGCAAATTTCTCTCGGCGGCCCGAATGGCTTCTCGTACCAAGCCTGTAGTGGTGGTTAAGGCAGGGCGTAGCGATGCGGGGGCCAAGGCTGCATTGTCGCATACCGGAGCGCTGGCAGGTGCTGATGCCGTTTACGATGCAGCGTTTCGGCGTGCTGGGATGCTGCGCGTCAAAACACTCGATGAACTATTTCAAGCGGCAGGTACGTTGGCCACAGGGGCTCGCGTGAAAGGCGACCGGCTAGCCATTCTCACCAACGGTGGCGGCGTTGGTGTGCTTGCAGTCGATGAGTTGGCTGACATGCATGGCCGTCTTGCCGAGCTTTCCGAAGACGCGTTAGCGCGTCTGAATCATCTTCTGCCACCTGCATGGTCCCATGCCAATCCGGTCGATATTCTCGGTGATGCGCCAGGGGCACTTTACGCCGGCGCACTCGAAACTTTGATGAATGAGAAGGAAGCGGATGCGATTCTGGTCATGAATTGCCCGACAGCGGTCGCCGATAGCTTGGACGCTGCCCAGACAGTGGTGGATACTCTGGGCTCACAGCGGACAGCCGTCCTCACTTGTTGGCTGGGTGAAGGTGCACCGGCTAAAGCTCGCCATTTGTTTGCGGCACACAACATTCCGAGTTACGAAACACCCGAGCAGGCCATTCGGGCCTTCGGACATCTGTTTAGTTACTGGCGAAACCAGCAAACATTAAGGGAAACGCCGCCGCCTCTTTTTAACAACAGTACTATCGATAAGAGTAGTGCGGATGCTGTGATTGACCGCGTACTGGAAGATGGGCGGAGTGTTCTAACGGAGCCAGAGGCGGTGGCCGTGCTATCAGCTTATGGCATTCCAACCGTCTCTGCTATCACGGTGCATACCCCGGAAGAGGCGAGTGAGGCAGCAAAACGGATTGGCTTTCCGGTGGTATTGAAAATCCTGTCGCGAGACATTTCGCATAAGTCGGATAGTGGCGGCGTGCAATTGAATCTTGCCTCGCCTGGTGCGGTGAAGCAGGCTGCTGAAGACATGCTTGTGTCTATTCGCCAAGTAATGTCTGAGGCGCGATTAGATGGATTTAGTGTACAGCCGATGATTCGTCGTCCTGGCGCACATGAGCTGATCTTAGGTATCGCTGAAGATAGCATTTTTGGTCCAATCATACTGTTTGGCCAGGGAGGAACGGCCGTTGAACTGATAGGTGATCGTGTGATTGGCCTCCCGCCTCTCAACCCGCTGTTAGCGCAGGAAATGATCCAGGCGACACGTATCTCAAAGTTGCTACGTGGCTATCGTGATCGGCCTGCGGCTGATCTTGAGGCGGTTACGCTCACTCTTATCAAATTGTCACAGTTGGTCATTGATTTGGAGCGCGTGGTCGAACTGGATATTAACCCGTTGCTGGCCGATACCTCTGGGGTGCTTGCCCTAGATGCACGTATTGTGGTCAGGGCCGAGCGTGATCAGCGGCGCCCGCTGGCTATTCGTCCCTACCCACAGCAGCTTGAGCAAACGATAGAAACACGCAGTGGTCAGCGCTACAGCCTGCGACCTATTCGCCCCGAAGATGAGAGTGCATTGGTCGATATGCTGCGTCACTCTTCCCCTGATGATGTGAGGCTGCGCTTCTTTGCTGCCATTCGAGGGTTTGATCACGCCTTTGCTGCTCGCCTGACTCAAATCGATTATGACCGGGAAATGGCCTTTATAGCGATGCCATTTGGCAAGCAGGATATCGCGGGAGTGGTTCGTTTATCTTCGGATCCCGACAATGAAAAAGCGGAGTTTGCGATCATGGTGCGTAGTGATATGAAGGGGATCGGGCTTGGCTATCGGCTTATGCAGCAGATGATTGATTATGCTCGTGCTGCCGGCATTCAGCAGGTGTTTGCCGATGTCCTGAGAGAGAACCATGCCATGCGGGACATGGCCAAAGAATTTGGTTTTATAGTTCAGCCCGGCCGCGATGAAGTCGATACCGTGACGGTGGCGCTCAAGCTGTAACGGTGATTGCTTATTCCTTTTGAGTACGTCTGCCAGGGAGACAGGATGGAGACGCCGACTGTTAAACGAGATACTGTTTCTCCATTGGTTTCACCGCCCAGCGATGCCCATACCAAGCGAAGCGAGGATGTTCTTGCGGCGCTAGGAACCTCAACCGCCGGGCTTGCAGTGGGTGACGCGAAGCAGCGCCTCGTTATTTTTGGAAGTAATCGGTTGCCAAAGGTGGCCGGTCGACATCCATTGTTTCGTCTTCTTGCCCAGTTTCATAACGCATTGATCTATTTTCTGTTGGCGGCAGCGCTTGCCGCTTCGCTGCTAGGGCATTTCGTTGACTCTGCGGTTATTGCTGCGGTGGTTTTGGTCAATGCGCTGGTTGGATTTATTCAGGAAGGTAAGGCCGAAAAGGCGCTGAGCGCGATCCACAATCTTATCGCTCCCCACGCCTATCTGGTAAGAGAGGGAAGGCGAGTCAAGGTACCCGTGGAAGAGATTGTACTTGGAGATATCGTGTCACTTGAGCCAGGGGATCGGGTACCTGCTGATCTGCGGCTTATTCGTACGAGTGCTTTGCGTATCGAAGAGGCCATTCTGACGGGCGAGTCGGTGGCGGCAGAAAAGCGGGAAACACCAGCGCCCAAGGACGCTGCATTAGGTGACCGGCACTCAATGGCCTATTCCGGGACGCTGGTGGCTACAGGGCAGGCGATGGGTGTCGTTGTGGCAACGGGCGGTGCTACGGAAATCGGGCGCATCAGTGCTTTGCTGCGTGAAGTACAACCATTGACCACACCGCTGCTGCGCCAGATTAACCATTTTGGGGTGTGGTTTACCTGGATCACACTGGCGGTGGCGGTCTTACTATTTGCCTTTGCGGTATTGGTACGTGGCTATGCTTGGCCGGACGCGCTGATAGCTGTCGTTGCCCTGGCAGTGGGGGCTATTCCTGAAGGCTTGCCAGCGGTCATCACCATTACATTGGCTATCGGCGTACAGCGTATGGCGCGTCGTCATGCAGCGATCCGGCAGCTACCGGCGGTGGAAACACTAGGCGCTACTTCGGTCATCTGTTCAGACAAGACCGGCACCCTGACGCGTAACGAGATGACGGTGCGACGGCTGGAAGTCCCTCATGGTCGGTACACGGTGACAGGCTCGGGTTATGTGCCGGAAGGGCGGCTGGAAGCTGCTTCTACAGATGACGCTGCTGCGGATAAACAGCGGCTAGAGAGTGGTTGTTTAGTACTATCGGGAGTGCTGTGCAACGATGCCCAGTTGAACCAGGAAAATGGTGCCTGGCATGTGATGGGCGATCCGATGGAAGGTGCGCTGGTGGCGTTGGCCATTAAAGCTGGTTTGGAGCCGGAGCTAACCCGCCATGAATGGCCGCGAATTGATGAGATCCCCTTTGATGCTAATCATCGCTTTATGGCCACCCTTCATCGCCATTCATCAGGCGATGGTCGGATTTTTGTCAAGGGCGCCCCCGATGAACTAATGCAGCGATGTGTCGCCCAGATAGATGGTGAAGGGACGGCATTGCTAGACCAAGACGCCTGGGGCGCCAAGGTCGCGAACGCAGCCTCTCAGGGAGAAAGAGTGCTCGGCTTTGCCGTTAAAGTAGTAGCTCCAGGTGCTGATAAGCTAGCTTTTTCCGACCTGGATGGGCTCGTCTTCATTGGCCTGATAGGGTTTATCGACCCTCCGCGCGAGGAGGCGGTGGCCGCCATTAAAGAATGCCATTCCGCGGGTATTGCGGTGAAAATGATTACCGGTGATCACGCTGAGACAGCAGCGGCGATTGCGCGGCAGCTAGGATTTGGAGAAGATCCACACGTCCTGACTGGGCGTGAACTTGATGGCATTTCAGACGCTGACCTTCCTGCTATCGTGAACGAAACCAGTGTTTTTGCTCGCACCAACCCTGAACACAAACTGCGTATCGTTCGTGCCCTGCAGTCGACGGGGGCAATCGTGGCCATGACCGGCGATGGCGTCAATGATGCGCCGTCGTTGAAGCAGGCAAATGTCGGCGTTGGGATGGGGCATAAAGGCACTGATGCGGCGAAAGAGGCCTCTCAAATGGTCTTGCTGGATGATAACTTCGCCTCTATCGTCGCTGCGGTGAACGAAGGTCGAGTTGTCTATGACAATATCCGCAAAGTAACCGCGTGGACACTACCCACTAATGGCGGTGAGGTATTGGCGGTCATTGCCGCTATCCTGTTTAACTTCTCCATGCCGATGTCTGCGGTGCAAATTTTGTGGATTAATCTTGTTACGGCGGGCACCCTTGGCCTAGCTCTAGCGTTCGAACCGGCAGAACCCAATGTCATGCAGCGCCGTCCCAGGCCTGCTAATCAAGGGTTGCTGACACCTTTTCTGATCTGGCGGGTAGCGCTTGTTTCGTTCCTTTTTCTAGCAGCGGTGCTGGGCGTATTTTTTTACTCACTGGGGCGTGGGGATGAGCTGCCGATGGCTCGCACCTTGGTGGTCAATTTGATCGTCGTATTGGAAATTTTCTATCTATTTAATGTGCGCTATCTACACTACACCTCATTTAGTTGGCAGGGGTTACTGGGCACTCCCGCTGTGCTGTCTGCTGTCGCTGTGGTGATAGTTGCTCAGGCGATGTTTACCTACTGGCCTGCTATGCAAGCCCTTTTCGATACTCAGCCGTTAACATTTTTGGATGGCGTATTGGTCATCAGCATCGGCATGGTGATGATGACTATATTGGAACTCGAGAAAATTGTGATGCGCCGAACAGGCTGGCTAAATCAATAAACAGAGGTAGGGGAGTGTGTCTAGGATTAAGCAAGTACGTGCTCGTCTGCTAACGCTTGATCCGTTTCCTGCATGGCTGTTTGTTGGATTTGTGCTGTTCTGGATATGGTTGGCCATAGCGCCTTATTACCGTTCAGATTGGCTACTTGAAAATATTCTGGTGTTTGCCGCGGTGCCCGTATTGGGTTGGTTGTGGTATCAGGGTGGTGTCTCACGTCTGGCATGGTTAAGCATTTTTCTATTTTTGATATTTCATGAAGTTGGTGCTCATTATACCTATTCTGAAGTGCCCTATGACCGTTGGTTGAGAACCCTGCTTGGGTTTTCTCTGGACCAACGGTTTAGCTTTGAGCGTAATCAGTACGACCGCTGGGTACATTTCCTTTATGGACTGCTACTTTTTCCACTGATGGAAGATCTTGTGAAAAGACGCCTACTACCGGTGATGCTGATTTTATCCCATTCGGCGTTTTATGAGATTGCTGAGTGGCTGGCGGTTGTACTCTTCCCAGGGGAATTGGGGGAATCATACCTAGGTGCCCAGGGAGATATTTGGGATGCACAGAAGGACATGGTTTTGGCACTTTTAGGAGCGTCCATAGCAAGCCTACTGAGTGTGACAGCACACTATTTCGTGACACCAATTAACTCAAATTCAAATAAATAAGCAGAGTGGTGAGTATGTGGAATTTTCTTCATAGATATCAATTGCATCATTGAAAGAAGAGGTAATGCGATGCGCGCTCATGTTTTTATTTCAGCAATAGCAGCCAACTTTGTAGGGTTAAGAAGGCGGCAGTACTCATGCCCATGAGCTGATAATATGCCTTGCTGTTGAAAACCGCTGATGAGTCGGCTGAGCGTTTCAATATTGCGAATGTAAGCTATATTAAAATCTTGCAAGCAGTGGTATGTATTTTACAGTGCCTCATTGGGATGTGGCGCAGTAAATATCCAGGGATTTATAGGTAGTGAGAGATAGGGCGTGTAACGTTGAATATCGTTTAGCTCTGTGAGGCAGCCAGGATAAAAGAAACAAAGTGACTAGCACCTTAATAGAACTAGCCATACAGGCGTTACGCCTTTCTAACATAGCTACCAGGGGCGTCTTCGAGCGGTGGGTAAGTTTGTGAACCAACATCGGGCGCCTTAATAAGAGAGCCAGACCTGGTTGCCAGCCATGATTGCCATGCAGCCCACCATGAACCTGGCTTAATTGCTGTGCGTTTCAGCCAAGTGTCTGGATCAATATAAGAGTCACCTTCAAAGGCGGTGGCTACCCGATAATGCCGATGCGATTGTTCAGGGGGGCTAATAATACCCGCGTTGTGACCTCCACTAGTGAGTAAAAAAGTAATCTCCGGCGCATCCGCAATTAGATGCAACCTGTAGGTTGATCGCCATGGTGCGACATGATCCCACTCAGTGCCAACACAGAAGATAGGTATCTGAATATCACTAAGTGCTATCGGACGGCCATCTACTCGAAGACGTCCTTCGGCTAAATCATTATTTAAAAACAGGTTACGCAAGTATTCAGAGTGCATGCGGTAAGGCATACGCGTTGCATCCGCGTTCCAGGCGAGAAGATCGTTAATGGGTTGCCTTGTGCCTAGCAAATACTCGTTCACGACCCGAGACCAGATTAAATCGTTGGAGCGCAGTATCTGGAATACCCCTGACATTTGCTTAGTATCGAGAATGCCCTGAGCCCACATTAAATCTTCAAGGAAGGCGAGCTGCTTTTCGTCAATAAATAGCATCAATTCGCCAGCTTCTCGAAAATCTGTTTGCGCGGCAAAGAGTGTCATTGAAGCTAAGCGATTGTCGCTATTTCTCGCCATCGCAGAGGCGGTAATGGCCAACAGTGTTCCTCCAAGGCAGTAGCCTACCGCATGTATCTTCTGGCTAGGAAATAGATGTTCGATAATATCGAGGCTAGCCATAATGCCTTGTTGCCGATAGTCATCCATCCCAATATCGCAATCCTCAGACGTTGGGTTGCGCCATGAGATCATAAAAACGGTGTGGCCATGGTCGACCAGATACCTGACAAGCGAGTTATGCGGTGACAGATCTAGGATGTAATACTTCATGATCCAGGCAGGCACAATGAGCATAGGAGCCGCGTGCACCTCTTCAGTAGTAGGCGTGTACTGGATCAATTCGACTAGATGGTTGCGATAGATAACCTTACCCGGCGTAATTGCTACATTTTTTCCAACGACGTACTTTTCAGTACCCGCTGACCTTTTGCCAAGATAGTGGTTTTGGATATCTTCACAGTAATGCTGCAGGCCTTGGATTAGATTACCTCCGGCGCTTTCAAAGGTCTTTTTGAGCACAGTGGGATTAGTCAGTAAAAAATTGGAGGGCGAGAACACATCAAGCCACTGGCGGGCACCGAATTCTACTGCCTGTTCGTGATGCGGAGATAAACCGCGTGGTCCGGTGGTAGCGTTATGCCACCACTGCTGTTGAAGAAGAAAGCCTTGATAAAGCAGGTTATAGGGAAAATAACGCCAAGCAGGATCACGAAAACGACGATCCTGTGGCAAAGGGGCAATACAAGGCTTGGCATCGGGATCTAGAGCCGAATGGCTGGCCCAAATCAGTAAGCGTAGATGTTTCTTCGTTGCTTTTTGTAGTAGATGAGCCTGAGTCCCTGGAGAAAGCTGGAGGCTGGATAGCCAGTCCAAGTAAGTCAGCATCGCCGATGCAGGAGAAATACCGAGCGTTAGCCTGGCCAATGATGCACGTACCAACCTATCGATATTTTGGTGTTGAGCTTCGTCGTAAATCATCAAAATCAATCCTCGTGAGGTAGATAGGCTGCTCAAGAGAGTGAGTACAAGATTTAGTGCTTCACTCTTATCTACCACTTGCTTAGCGTCTTGGCATCGTGTTTGATACTAGCTGTTCTTTTCTAGATTATAAGCTACTTGGGTTTCAATAGGGCTAGTTTAACGCCATATAAAACTCATCATGCTGCCCTGCTAAGTTTTTGATTTTTAATAAGTCTGTTGTAACCCCCTTTTAAGAATAGAATTTTGAATGGCTGGAAAGGAAGATAAATTGCTCTAGATCAATTTTTAAGCATTTTAATACCTTTTTGTTACGTTGATTAGCTTTTAAAAAATCTTGTTTGCGCTATAAATATTCAAGTAACACCTGATGTTTTTTTGGTGCCTAAGATTAATACGTAATGGGTGAAGGTGCTATCCAAAGCAGATGAAAGCATAGAGGAGAAATATCATGGAGAAGACTGCTACAAAACCTGTTATTGCGGGGCAGGAGTCCAGCGCATTGCCAACCAATCGGTCGCTGAATCCGCTTGAGGAGTTCGACCGCTTAATGGAGGGGTTCTTTGAACGTAGTTGGTTAAAACCTTTCTTTAGAGATGACTTAGTCAAGGAAAGGCTCGGATTTTTTGCTCAAAGCAACCCTAAAGTCGACATTATTGACCGAGAAAAGGAACTCGTCGTTCGTGCTGAGATGCCAGGTGTTGATCGCAAGGAGATAGATATCGAGATCACCGACCATGCTGTGATGTTAAAAGGTCGGCGCTCTGGTGAAACCGAGGAAAAGAAAGATGAATATTACCATTCAGAAATATGGCAAGGCACTTTTTCTCGTACGATTGCATTGCCTGTCGATGTAGAAACACAGCATGCGGAGGCCAAATTTAAGGATGGTATCTTGACAATCACCATGCCCAAATCCAAGCAGGCATTACGGCGAAAGCTTGAGGTTAAGTAAGTCAAAAATAGTCTGGTTGACGGAAAGTTATAACTGCATAACACAAGGAGTATTCATAATGTCGAAATCAGATAGTCAACTTCAGCAAGATGTACTTGCGGAACTTGGTGATGAACCCTCTGTCCGAGCGTCGGATATTGGTGTAGAGGTAAAAGATGGCATTGTAACATTAGCCGGTCATGTGGATAGTTATGGTGAAAAATGGCATGCGGAAAAGGCAGCTCAGCGGGTGGCTGGGGTAAAGGGCGTCGCTGTGGAAATTGACGTACAACTGCCAGGGGAAAATCAGCGCACTGATGCCGATATAGCGCGTGCGGTAAAAAATACGCTTGAGTGGAATGTTTTTATTCCAAATGACCCATTAAAGGTAATGGTTGAGGATGGATGGGTCACCTTGTCAGGGGAAGTGCCCTGGGAATATCAGCGCCGCCTAGCTGCTAGCTCAATTCGATATTTAGCAGGTGTGACTGGTGTTAGTAACCAGATCGTTCTTAAACCTAAGCCAACGACTACTGCGGTTAAGGCTAATATTGAGAACGCACTTAAGCGAAGGGCGCTTCAGGATGCGAATGCCATAAAAGTAGAAGTTCATAATCATGAAGTAACGCTTAGTGGAAAGGTACACAACCTTGCGGAAAAAGACTTAATTCACCATGCTGTATGGAATTCACCAGGCGTCTGGAAAGTAACGGATCATATAAGAACTTAAGCATTAAATGTTATAGAGTTTTCAGGGTTGTCTAATCGCAGGCAGGGGTTCGATGACCCTTTGTTTTTTGGCTTGTTGGATCCTGTAACCAAAGGGAATCCTGCTATGTACCTAGTCCGCCCGTCCTGAGGTGCTACCAATGGGAGGCCGCCGAACATCTTTACGATGCATCTAATTTGTGGGCGATGCAAAACTATATTGATGGCCGCCGAGCCTGTGATCCATAGTGATGTCTCCTTACGGCTTTCTGCGACATCTCACGGCGACGAGACGGCTTCACCACTTTTTATGATGGCTTTCCTTGAAGATGTCCGCTTTCAATCGTTCCTTGAAGTACATCTTCTTGAGCCGCTGGCTTTCATCCTCTAGCACCTTCAGCCGTGCCACCATGGATGCACCCATACCACCGAATTTAGCTATCTACTTGTAGAAGATCGCACTGCTCATGCCGAGCTCACGGCATAGTTTCGGAACCGGGGAACCGCCTTCCTTTTACTTAAGGATCGAAAGTATTTGGCTGTCTGAAAAACGTGATTTTTTCGTGCAGGTTCTCCCTGCGTTTAGCTTACGGAAAATTCTACTTCTGAGTTCCCTGGTTTTTCGGGGGGGATTACCAAATAATATATATTAATGGGAATTGTTTTAGCCTTTTTTGCTTAATTTATAATTGGTGAGACTAGTAAAATAGAATGAGAAAATATGCCTAAATTGTTAGGTTAACAGTTATAGCTATATAAACAGCTTGTTTATATACTTCTCTTCGAGATCGTTACTCTTTGGTTGCCTTTGTTTGGGTGATAAAGCGTATTCTTGTTGAAGTGGAAGTTGCCAAGATCTAATTTTTATATGGTAATAATAGTGACTTAACCATGCGGGTATTGACATCATGACTAAAATATTACGATTTTTTGATATCCTGTTTGCTGCCACGGGCCTACTCATTGGTCTGCCATTATTGCTTATATTAGCCTTAATCGGTTACTGGGACACGGGGTCTCCTCTATTTTTGCAAAAGCGTGTGGGATACCGTGGCCAGCCGTTTGTATTGATTAAATTTCGTACTATGAAGCCTGATACCGCTTGGGTTGCTTCGCATCTTGCGGATTCTTCTTCAATTACCAAATTCGGTCATTTCTTACGGCGTACCAAATTGGATGAGTTACCGCAGCTATGGAATGTATTGAAAGGGGATATGAGCCTTGTGGGGCCTCGTCCTTGCTTATATACGCAAGATGAGTTGATCAAAGAGCGTACTGAGCGTGGTGTATACAATGCTCGCCCAGGAATTACCGGGCTGGCGCAACTTAACGATATTGATATGTCTACGCCTCAATTACTGGCAGAAACGGATCAAAAAATGTTGGCGACAATGGCGATGCCGACGTATTTTCGCTACCTGTTCCTCACTGTGATGGGTAGAGGAAGCGGAGACCGGGTGAGACAATAAAGCATGCGCACTCCTGTGGCCTACAAGGTAAATACTGCATGCAGGCTTTAGCAATCACCGTGTTACCGCTATTGGCCCCCTTGGGCTATTGGCTAGGATTGGCGATCACTATTATATGGTCGTTTCTTGCTAGGCATGAGCGACAAAGGCGTAGCTTTTTTAGAAAACCAATGGGGCGTGGTGATGGCCTTCTTTTGGCGTTGCTACTAGGAGTCGGTATTGTCGAAGTAGTGGCTGGCGCTTGGCATTCTAGCTTGGAGCGGGCCTTGCCATTAGCTGGTGCAGCTTGGCTCGCGGCATTGGCGTTTATGTTAGTGCGCGCCGTTCCACCACGTCCTTCAGCATGGTGGGTGGGTTTAGCGCTAAGTGGATTGGGTGCAGGGGGTTGGGCGGCGTGGCAAAAATGGATAGTCGGTTTAACCCGTGCTACAGGCCACCCACCGTTACATTCAATCTTTTTCGGCAATCTTGCGCTATTGATGGCGCTGTTATGTTTGGCCGGATTGGGGTGGGCCTGGCAACAGCGATCAACACGTTTTTTTTGGGTAGCGCTTTTGCTGAGCGGCGCAATGGGGGGCGGACTAGCCTCGGCTCTTTCTGGCACCCGGGGCGGGTGGTTGGCACTGCCGCTAGTGATATGGGTATTTTATTACGGTTATGCGCGTCGCTGGCGAGCGCTGTGGCGATGGTTGGCACTGACTGCTGCAATAGCTGTGATGATAGGGGTGTATACGACGCCCCATAGCGGCGTAGAAAAAAGGGTGGATAAGGCGGTGGCCGAGGTGCATCGCTACATGGAAGGCGCTGACTATGGCTCCGTAGGGGCTCGCTTGGAAATGTATCGCGGCGCATTCTGGCTGATTTATGAACGTCCCCTCGTGGGCTACGGGCATCAGGGCTATCTACCCGCCATGCAAAGACTAGAGACTCAAGGCGTGCTAAGCCCCGAGTTAGGCAATTACTGGCATGCGCATAACGACCTTCTGGATGCCTGGGTACGAAAAGGGCTGCCAGGTCTTGTTATAGTAGTGAGCCTCTATCTCATTCCCCTGTGGCTTTTTTTCCCAGGTTTACGCGCTGAAAGCGCCACTCAGCGCTCCTATGCCGTGGCTGGTATATTGCTGCCAATCACTTTTATGGGCTTTGGCTTAAGCTATTCTTTTTTTGCTTATCCAGCAGGGGTAGCGGTGTATGCTAGCTGGCTGATTTTCCTTTGGGTTCTCGTTTCCGAGCAAGTTCTGCAAGATGGTTGCCATGTATACACTAATGAAAAGCCTGACGGCGATATTGCTGATGCCAATGTCTCTGATGGCCCTCACTTTTACTATCGGATGGTTGATTCGTAAGCTTGGGTGGTACCGCCTGGGTCACAGCATAATGACGTTAGCAATGCTCTTGCTATTGCTGGCGGCCTGGGCACCAGTGGCAGATAATTTGCTAGGGCCGTTGGAGTCTCAATATGTCGCTTGGGAGAAATGGCCTGAAGAGCAGAACATCGAAGCAGTGGTAGTCCTCGGGGGTGGTTGGCAGCCGGATCGCCCTTGGTCGATAACCGGCAGGCTCAGCGAAAGTTCGGGTTTGCGTCTGATGGAAGGCCTGCGGCTATGGCATGAGCGTCCAGACTTGCTACAGGTAGTGTCAGGGGGAGGGCAAGATCCAAAAATGACCATGGCTCATGGTTACGCCGAAGCTGCCGAAGCATTGGGGGTTCCGCCAGAGAGTATCGTGACGCTGGTGTCGCCCAACGATACTGCTGAAGAGGCCAAGTCAGTTCGGGCGCTGCTCGGTGAAGGTGCGCAAGTATTGATTGTGACATCAGCGTCGCATATGCCGCGCGCTATGCGTCATTTCGAGGCGGCAGGCCTAGCTCCAGTTGCTGCACCTACCCATTATTTGGCCGATCGAACGGAGGGATTAGCGCTAGCTTATTGGCTGCCCTCTGCCCGTGAGCTACGCAAGACTGAGAGGGCAATCTACGAAACCCTTGGGTTGCTTGCTATTCAGTGGGAGCATTGAAGGTGTCATTTGAAAACGTCTACCTCTGCTCACCCAGGAGATAAGTAAGACATGTTCGAGCGTATTTTAGTGGTGTGTACAGGTAATATTTGTCGTAGTCCTGTCGCTGAGGCATTTCTTAAACAGCGGCTACCCGAGCGTCATATCAGTTCTGCAGGCTTGGGCGCCTTGGAAGGCGAGCCTGTATCCCCGTTTGCACGTCAATTGGCCGAGGCCGATGGTTTGGATGTGACCAGCCACCAGGCACGGCAATTAACGGTGATAATGATACAGGAAGCCGATCTCATTCTGGTGATGTCTGAGGGCCAGCGCCGTGCCGTAGGACAACACGTACCCCAAGCCTTAGGTAAGACGCTATTGCTAGGTCGTTGGCTAGATAGTGGCAAAGGGCGCAATATCCCCGATCCTTACCGAAAATCCAGGGAAGTTTTCGAGCATATCCATATGTTGCTAAAGGACGCTGCCTTTACGTGGGCAGAGAGGCTCTAGAGGCATCGCCATCGCTTCTTTTTCTTTTTTACTGCTTGATCTGTCTGCGGTATGACCAATGTGCATGTCAGTATTAGATCCATTTTTCGTTTTAAAATTTTTAGTTGACTAATCATTAAGTAATGATTTTTTTGCTATTTTTTAATTATGTGTTTCGTGTTTTTAAGATGTTGATCTTTGTATTTATGATGGGATTTATGTGTTGTTTTTCTCATTTATTTTGAAGGAGTAAAATTGTTAAAAATGCCTGATTTAAATGCCAATAAAGTAGAAGATTGAGGTTTCTGTCTTTAGACTATGAAGGTGAATAAATTTAACAGAAACAAATGCTTGTATTTTTTTTATTGTAGTTTTAATAATTTTTTCTGGAGATATCATATAACCTATCATTTAAGTGACACGATTTTGTCATTCGATAAAGTTACCGTTCCACTATAAGTCGTAACTAAGCGATTTTGTTCATTGCAGAAACTATCGGAAAAGCCTTTTTAACTCTCTGGCGTGATGCTCCATCTTGGGTAGAGGCGTGACGTACCGAGAGTATGTCTTTGTGTTTAGGGCCATCACCGCTGGGTTTTACAAGAAAGGCGATTCTACCTAACCATCCATTAATTTGGCGGTCAAGCCTGATAAATAAGGAGGGATAGACAATGAATTACAAATCCTATGGTGATTTAAGTGAGGACATCGCTGCGTCCTTGTTCAAAGTTCACGGGAAGGATTACGACCTGGTGGTCGGTATTCCCCGTAGCGGCATCATCCCTGCCAGCATGGTTGCGTTGGGTTTGCATCTCGATATGATGGGGCTCCCAGACTTTATTGACAACCAACCGCTGAAAACTCGCTTGCGTAGAAAGGAAGAAAAGCCGCCGGGAGCCGCCTGGGACGCGAAAAAAGTTCTTTTCGTCGATGATAGCGTCATTACAGGGAAGACTGTGCAGGAAGCACGGAGTGCTATCCCCGAAAACTGTCCTTGTATAATAGATACCTTGGCGATCTATGCTGATCCCGACGGTAAGCAACATGTTGATTTTCATTTTTACACGCTAGAATCGCCTTGTGCTTTCCAGTGGAACCTTTTCACTCCTGCCATACTTTCCCAGTCATGTGTCGATATCGATGGTGTACTGTGCGTCGATCCTACCGACCTTCAGAACGATGATGGAGAGCAGTACATTGCGTTTTTGAATAACGCGGAGCTTCTTTTCCTACCTGCTGGCCGAATCGGCTGCTTGGTAACCAACCGTCTTGAGAAGTACCGTAGCCAGACAGAGCAGTGGCTGAAGCAACAGGGAATTGACTATGAGCGCTTGGTCATGCTGGATCTGCCTTCGAAAGAGGAGCGCCAACGCCAGGGGATTCACTCTACGCACAAGGGCCTGTTCTATAAGAACTCGGATTACACTTTCTTCATTGAGAGTGCTACCAGGCAGGCTGCAAGTATTGCAAAAATATCGGGGAAAGCCGTTTATTGCTGTGAAGATAATAGAGTCTATACAGCGTCTGATAAAATCTCCGCCAAAAAGGGATCGCATAGCTATACGAAACGCCTTCTCAGCGCCAGCAAAAGAAAGATTTTATCTAGCTTTCCAAGCCCCCTCAAGACGGCACTGAGGGAGCGGTGGAAACCCAAAAAGGCGTGAGCGGATTCAAAGACCAACTTATGGCCGCCCCTCCAAGGGTGGCTTTTTTCTATGTGACCACTGTCACTAAGAAACCCCTCAATTAAGGCGATATTACAATTGTTCCGCGATTGTAACTTGAAATTTCTTCTTTTGTAACTTTTTACAACTTATTAATTTTAAATATAAATTTTTTATTATCATTAAATGTTTAATACCGCTAGGCATGATCTCCTCTCCTCTCACCCATGACGCCAAACCTCATTTCTAAACGCCTAAATAGCGTTAGCTATCTCATCCTCAGCAATGAAGTAAATCAAAGTATGTTTTTTGTTTTTTTATGTAACATTATATTTGTCTGCCGTAATGGCATTCATGTCTTATGGCGGCTCGAAGGTTGCACTGCCAAGGCGAGTTTCCAAATAGGCTCTGGGAAATGCCATTTAAAATCCCCGGGCGGTAGCGTGGTAAGACACAAAGCAAAGGGAACAAAAAATGAATAATTTCAAAGAAATAGAAGGTGTAGAAACCAGAAAAAACCCATTGCGGCTGGTTCGCTATCTAATGTTCATCATGCTGCTGGGGATATTAAGTGGCTGTGCCATGGCCCCAGGCGGGCATATTGATGAAAGCGAGCTCGACCAATCGCTTGATGGCCGAGTGGACGTACAACCCATTACACCAGAGTTTGTAGATAGGTTGTATGTCCCAGAAGAGCCTACCACGCAAGCCACGTCTCAAGCATTGAATCAAGAAGTGCAAGACTACGAATATCGGGTAGGGCCTGGGGACATTTTAAGCGTGATCGTCTATGACCATCCAGAATTAACGATTCCTGCCGGCGCCGAGCGCTCCGCTGCGGAAACCGGGAACCGTATACGGCCCAATGGCACGATGTTCTATCCCTACGTAGGGCGTGTGAGAGTCGAGGGCATGACGCTTGACGAGGTGCGCGAGTTAATCGCACGGCGATTGTCCGCAGTAATCAATGAGCCGCAGGTAGAGGTAGGCATTGCGGCGTTTAACTCCCAAAAAGTGTACATCAGTGGTGCAGTGGAAAACCCCGGCACTCTGCCTCTGAGTATTGTGCCGATGACGGTACTTGATGCCATTAGTGAAGTAGGCGGGGCACGTGATAATGCGGATTGGCGTAATGTCACCCTAAGCCGCAATGGTGGTGAAGAGGTGATATCGCTTTACGCCATGATGCGTCAAGGGGATATGACACAAAACCGGTTACTGCGTGATGGCGATCTACTTCACGTGCCCACCATGGAAAATCAAAACGTGGTCGTTCTGGGACAGGTTAGCCGTCCAGGTGCCATTGCCCTGGGCAATGAACGCATCACGTTGACGGATGCATTGGGAAGGGCAGGTGGTGTGAATGAAAATCGCGCCCAGCCGTCGGGTATTTTCGTAGTAAGGGGAAACCCGCCGGGTAGCGAGAAAATTGCCACCGTCTATCAGTTGGATATTCAGGATGCCACTCGCTTATTGCTAGGAACACGCTTTCCTCTTGAGCCGCAGGATGTGGTGTACGTGACGTCAGCACCGCTGGCTCGCTGGAACTCTGTGATCTCCCTGCTGTTGCCATCAGTTAGTTTGCCAGGCGACTTTGCAACGTCTGCTATTGATGCCGGTGAGCTTTAATATATTTTCTGAGTGATGAGGCATCTCCATGACTAATTTCCCTTCACCAGCGCCGTCGCCAGCACCTCGAGAGAGCGATGAGCTTAATCTGCGTAAGTTGGTAGACACGCTGTCCGATCATCGCTGGTTTATTGTGTCGGTGACGGGATTTTTTCTGCTGGCGGGCTACTTTAATGCCAGCTCTCAGCCGAGAATTTATCAGGCCGATGCCTTAGTTCAGATAGAGACCCGAGGATCGAACTTGGCGTTTATGGAGTCATTGGGAGAGCCGCAACAAGGCAACCCTACCTCTGCTGAGCTAGAAATTCTGCAGTCACGTATGGTGTTGGGTGAAACCGCTGACCGTCTTGACCTTGCCATTCAGGTTGAGCCGCGTAGGTTGCCGGTGGTGGGGGACTTTCTGGTTCATCATGGAGTTAATCAGCAGTGGTTCGAGAGCCTCACGCCTGAATTCATTCGCCAGTGGTTAGCAGACTCTGTGGATGATGCTTGGAGTAACCCCTATGTGTGGGCTGGGGAATCACTGCGAGTCGCTCGTTTCGATGTTCCCGAGGAGAACGTGGGGGGGGAGCATGTGTTGCGGCTTCTCGACGGCGGTGAATTCGAGCTGCTGCTGGAAGAAGAAACGCTGCTTACTGGTAGCGTTGGGGAAACGGTACAGAATGATGAATTGGGGTATCGTCTTTTTGTCAGCCAGGCAGAGGCCCACCCCGGCGCAGAATTCACATTAGTAAGAACGTCTGCTCTTAGTGCAATAAGTGAGCTGAAGAATCGCTTTGAAATCATTCCGCGTGGGTTAGAGTCGGGCGTCTATGAACTGACGTTGAACGGGGCGGATCAAAACCAGATTCAGCCAACACTAGATACGCTGACCAGCGTTTTTTTGACTCAAAACGTGCAGCGTCATTCAGAAGAAGCAGAAAAACAGATCGCCTTTCTCAACGAGCAAATTCCTCAGGTTAGCAACCAATTGTCAGATGCCGAAGGCATGCTCAACGATTACCGAGCTCAGCGTGACTCTGTCGACCTGACGTTCGAGACACAGAACCTGCTTACTCGGGTAGTCGATGTGGAAAACCAGCTTGGTGAGTTGGCTATGCGGGAAGCGGATCTGGCTGAGAGGTACCGTCCTTCACACCCTAACTACCAAACGTTACTGAGACAACGCGGCCAGCTAGAAGCCGAGCGTGACCGACTTAACGCTCTGGTGAGTGAATTACCCGAAACCCAACAGGAAGTGCTGCGTCTTACTCGGGATACTCAGGTCAATCAGCAAGTGTATGTCCAGCTACTCAACCAGCTTCAAGAGATGCGTTTGGTGAAGGCTGGCACAGTAGGCAATGTGCGTATCTTGGATGCGGCCATGCTGTCCCCCGGTACCATTGCTCCACGTATCCCTTTAATAACCGCTGTTAGCGGCCTGTTTGGCGCCTTGTTGGCAATGTTATTAGTGATCGTTCGTATGTTGCTCAGCCGGTCTATCAAAACCCCCGAGCAGCTTGAAGAATTGGGTCTGCCTGTCTATGCCACCTTACCGAATTCCGGTGAACAGGCAGGGCTTACCGAGCGTATTCGTCCGCGTCGTGCCAAGAAAGCCCAAGAAGTTTTTCGTGGCTTGCTGGCCGTCAAGAAACCCGCTGAAATTGCCGTTGAGGCATTGCGTGGGCTTCGTACCAGCCTCTACTTCGCCATGCTCGAATCCGATAACAATCGGTTGATGATTACTGGTGCTAGTCCGGGGGTAGGTAAGAGCTTCATAGCCGCGAACTTAGCGGCGGTATGTGCCCAGGCTGGCCAAAAAGTGTTGTTAATCGATGCTGATATGCGCCGCGGCCATTTGCACCATGCCTTTCACGGTAAGGGAATAAAGGGACTTTCAGAGTTGTTGGCACGGCGTATCAGTGTGGAGGAGGCCATTCGCCATAGTGAGCTTGATGGACTTGATTATGTGGCAAGAGGAAGCGTACCGCCTAATCCATCAGAGCTTTTGATGCAGCAGAGTTTTCACGACTTTCTAGACACGATAAGCCAGCACTATGACCTGGTAATCGTGGATACGCCCCCGATTCTGGCGGTAACCGATGCCTCGGTAGTCGGCAAGTTGGTTGGTACCAGTCTAATGGTGGTGCGGTTCGACACGAACCCTCCTGGCGAAATCAAAGCCGCTAAGCGTCGTCTTGAGAGTGCTGGTGTGAGGCTCAAAGGTGGAATTCTAAATGGTGTTAAGAAGCCGACCAGCAGCCGTCACGGATACTATGGCAGCTACCTCTATGCTTACCGGTGAGCCAATATGCTTAATCAATTGCGCGAATTTTATTCTTTACTAACGCAACAACAGCGCCGCCGATTGTTAGGGCTTCAGGCACTGATCATTGTGATGGCGCTAGCTCAAATTGCCAGTGTCATCGCCATTGGGCCTTTTATGGCGGTGGTCGGCGATATGAGCAAACTCCAGGGCAATGGTTGGTTAGCCTGGGCTTATACTTATAGCGGAATGCAAAGCCACAAGTCCTTCTTGAGTCTATTGGGCGGTATGGTACTTGGAGTGTTGTTAATGGCAGCGCTAATTTCCATGTATACCACCTGGCGGCTGTCGCTCTACAGTGAGCAAGTGGGAGCGGAACTCTCTAGCCGCCTCTATCGTTATTATCTGTACCAACCTTGGTTATTTCATTCGAGCCAGAATACCAGTGTCCTGATCAGCAAGGTCTCCGTTGAAGTCCAGCGCGTTACGACAAAGGTGATCAATCCAGCGATGGAGCTCAACGCCAAGGCGGTCATGGTGACCTTGATGAGCTTGGCTATCTTTATCTATAACCCTGTTGTAGCAATATCCGGCTTAGTGATATTCCTCGCAACTTATCTACTGCTTTATCAGACGGTGCGGCGCTTTCTCAGCATTAATGGAAGGCGTATATCTGAGGCTCAATCGAAACGCTTCAAGCTGATGACTGAAGGGTTTGGAGGCATCAAAGATCTTCTTTTATTGCATCGTCAGGCGAGTTTTACCACGCGGTTTGAAAAGGCCAGCAACCGCATAGCGCGAGGCCAAGGTGTAACACAAGGACTGAGTGAGGCACCCCGTTATGCTATCGAGCTAGTGGCCTTTGGTTCGGTAATCCTGCTGGTTCTTTACCTGCTTAACCTCTACCAAGGCAATCTGGGCGCCATTTTGCCGGCGCTTTCAATTTATGCCCTAGCCGGTTTCAAGATGCTGCCTGGCTTTCAGAAAATCTATACCTCCATTACTAAAATACGCGGCAACCTGGCGGCTTATGATGCAATCCGTGAAGATTTGATCGCCAGCAGTGAGGAAACCATAAAACTGAAAACAGGCAGTGAATCTAAGCCTGCTGCTCAGTCAATGCCGTGGGTTCCTCAGCGAGAAATCAAAATTCATGAGGTCGCCTTCGACTACCCAGGAGCGCGAGCACGGGCGCTGAATGGCCTGACTCTGACAATTCCGGTCAACAAGATGGTCGGCTTAGTCGGTGCTTCTGGCAGTGGTAAAAGTACTGCTGTGGATCTATTGCTGGGTCTGATCGAGCCTCAGCAAGGGCAAATACTCATTGATGGTGTGGCTTTAACGCAGGAGAACTTGCGGAATTGGCATGCCAGTGTGGGGTTTGTGCCGCAACAGATATTTCTGTCCGATGCCACGATCCTCGAAAACGTCGCCTTTGCCATTGAACGCGAAAATATTGATGTTGAGAGAGTCAAAGAAGCCCTACACATGGCGCAACTCGATGAACTGATCATGCGATTTCCCGAAGGGCTCGAAACTAGAATCGGGGAGCGCGGAGTGCAGATATCAGGGGGACAGCGTCAGCGTTTGGGTATCGCCCGTGCTCTTTATCAGCAAGCCAGTGTATTAGTTTTTGATGAAGCCACCAGTGCTCTGGATGGGATCACCGAACGTCGTGTGATGGAAGATATCCAGCGCTTCGCAGGCCAAATGACGGTGGTGCTTATTGCCCACCGCCTGGCCACGGTCAAAGAGTGCGACATAATTTATATGCTTGAGGACGGGCAAGTAAGTGATGCAGGTACTTATGATGACCTGGCCAGTCGCAATCATACCTTCCAGATGATGGCTAACCTCTAGCCACAGTAGAAAAAAGGTATCGCCATGAATCTGATCGGTGCGCTATTGCTGTTTGTGGGGCTTTCGCTAAGCAGCCTTTATTTGTTTCCCAGCGGTGGGCCACAGCTGGCTGATTTTGTGCTGATCGGTTTTGCCGGCGTGATGCTTTTGATGTCATTAGGAGACAAACACCTGAAAGTTTCACCCTTCGCTATGTGCTGGGGATTAATGGTGTTGTGGGTAGTAATGGTATGCCTTAGCTGGACGTTAGTGATGGAAACCACTGAATTTTTTAGACCAGCCCAGTTTTTCCTGTTCAATTTTTTAATCGGTATGGGGCTGCTGCGTTTCCTAAGCGTTTACGGTGAACGTGCCATAGGGCTTATTCGAAATAGCATCTCTATTGCGCTAGTGATCGCCGGTGGCCATGTGTTAGTGCAATTAGCCTTGGGGATCAACCGCACCACTGGCAGCTTTAATAATCCCAATCAGCTGGCCTACTTTTCGCTATGTGGCGTAGTGGTGTTGTTAATGCTCGATGATTTTCACCCTAAAATGAGGCCTTTGGCATTGGCCGGGCTAGCTAGCGGCGTGTTGGGGATCTTATCGGCGTCGTCGTTGGCCGCTATGGGAGGTGGGGCTATGGTGGGGATCGGCTGGGCCATAGCAAATGCTAAGCAGGTCAAGTACTTTGCGCGCCTGTTGCTGCTGGTGCCACTATTATTGGGAGGTGTTGTGCTCGCCAATATTAGTACTGAGGGGCAGGTGTTGCGCAACCTGGAAGCGCGTATGGATCGAGCACCAAGCAAAATTGATAGTGTGTATGAAGAACGCAAGTTTGACCGACTGACTAACTTTCCCGCCTACGCAATATTGGGGGCAGGAGAAGCCGAACGGCAGCGTTTTGCACCATATGATGGGGCCGAAATCCACTCCTCCTTTATTAACATGTTGTTTGCTTATGGCTTGCCAGGCCTAGTGCTTTTCCTATCGATAATAGCCACCGTATTGCGCCGAGCTCCCCTTTACATCTGGGCTGGAGTAGCAGGGCCATTGATTTATTCCACTACTCATAACGGGCTGCGCGCGACGTTATTCTGGGTACTACTAGTGATCTGTTGGCATCTCTATCGAGAAGGCTCGATAGCGGCTTCCCGTCAAAATCTCGTTTTTGATCGCCCACTTCAATAATGCGGCTGCCAGCGCCGTAACTTGGCAACCCGCAAGGACGGATAGAGATAACTATGGCTAGTTTAATAAAGTCGTTATCAATGGCGCCGCGCTCCATAAAGCGCCGGGTACTTGTTGTATTTGATGGTTTGATTGTGGTGGGTAGCCTGCAACTTGCCACAATGATTCACCTGGAAAGCCTACAACCACTCAGCAGCATTTCCTTGTGGATGACCATCAGCGTGTTAGTTCCGATAAGCCTTTTGCTTTTCCGCTGGTTAGGGCTTTATCGCGCCGTCATTCGCTACATGAGCCATGCCACTGTATCCACTATCGCTGTTGTTGTGCTGGCATCGACTTTGTTAGTAGCGCCGGCCAGTTACATGGTTAACTCGCCCATTGGACTATCTATTATCATCATTTATGCGCTGCTCTTATTGTTGGGTATCGGTAGCCTGCGTTTTCTATTGCGAGAGTTGTATCGCCACAGTCAGCTTCGACAGCGCAAGCCAGTGGTGATTTATGGGGCAGGGGCCGCGGGTTGCGAGCTGGTGGCTGCTCTGCGCAATGGAGAGGAATACCAGCCGGTGGCCTTCGTTGATGACTGGCGGGGATTGGAAGGCGCCATGGTAGAAGGGCTGCGGGTACATCAGCCGGTAGCATTAGCTGCTCTGGTTCAAGAACACCGCGCCACAATGGTCTTGTTAGCTATCCCCAGCGCCCCACGTTGGCGTCGCCGCGAGATACTGCACTGGCTTTCGGGCCTTTCCGTGCCTCTTAAGACAATTCCTGGTAGCGCCGATGTAATTGCCGGTAGAGCCAAAATCAGTGAACTTCGCGATGTGGCGCTGGAGGACTTATTGGGTAGGGAGTCTGTGCCTGCCTTCCCCGAACTGATGGAGGCCAATATCCGCGATAAATCGGTCATGGTGACGGGGGCAGGAGGCTCGATAGGCAGTGAACTGTGTCGTCAGATTCTTGATCAGAATCCTGTCCGCCTGCTTTTGATCGATAACTGCGAATTTGCGCTATACGCCATTGAGCAAGAGTTGAAGCAACATATCGAAAGCACCGCGTCACGGTGCGAGCTAAAACCATTGCTTATCTCAGTGCAGCATTCGGGCAGTCTTAAGGCAGTGTTCGAATGTTTCGAGGTGCATACTGTCTACCACGCTGCTGCTTACAAGCATGTGCCGATGGTGGAATTTAATCTCGTGCAAGGAGTGAGTAATAACGTCTTTGGCACATTGAATCTGGCCAAGGCGGCAATGTCGGCCAATGTTGAAACCTTTGTGGTGGTATCCACCGATAAAGCGGTTCGCCCCTCCAATGCCATGGGTGCATCCAAGCGTTTGACTGAGCTTATCTGTCAGGCCTTCGCACATTCTCAGTCCAACACTCGATTCTGCATGGTGCGCTTTGGCAATGTTCTGGGTTCAAGTGGCTCCGTTGTCCCAGTGTTTCGTCAGCAGATTGAGCAGGGCGGCCCCGTTAAGGTGACTCACCCGGATATCACCCGCTATTTCATGACAATTCCCGAAGCTGCGCAGCTGGTTATCCAGGCTGGCGCCATGGGGGAAGGTGGGGAGGTTTTCGTGCTCGATATGGGCGAGCCGGTACGCATTCATGATCTGGCCATGAATATGATTCGCCTTTCGGGATTGGAGGTAAGAGACGCTGCGCATCCTGAAGGGGATATCGAAATCATCTATTCCGGCTTGCGGCCTGGTGAAAAGCTTTACGAGGAATTGTTGATAGGTCATGACGTCAGCAAGACGCGCCATGATCGTATCATGACTTCAAAAGAGCGCTTCTGGGAATGGCCGAGGCTCGAAGCCTTTTTAAAGCAGCTGGAGCAGGCATTTATCGCTACTGATCACCTGCGTATCCGCCAGTTGTTGCAGTCGGCTCCACTGGACTACAACCCTTTGGACGAAATAGCCGACCTGGTATGGAAAGCGCGTCAGACCATGACCTCAGATACGCAACGCCAACATGTTGATGCAACGAACACAGCCTTAAGGTCGGTCGCCAGACTAGGCCCTGTATTACGCTCCGTACCCAAAGAAGGTTGAGAATCTTATTGAATCGCTGGCTATCACAAGACGACGGAATCTTACCAACTTTGCTGCAACCCGTTTACTTCCGGCGCCTACGCCATAGCGACTGAGCCGTTTCCCCCTCGCTCTGATCACCACTTTTCATGCTTGAGTGATGCGAAAAGCATTATTGAGCATGTCATCAATGCTTATTTAAAAATAAGTGCTCTCTTTAGCACAAGGAGGCAAGTCATGACGAACAAACAATCTGATGACGAGCAACAAGAGTGGCTATCCGGGATTACTGTTTTTCTGATTAGAGAGTGTGAGTTGGCGTATTTGGACACCCTTCTTAAGTTGCTTGATCACTATGGATTTAATGTGTTGTGTAGCGTGCCAATCGAAAGTGGGCAGCAACAGACGCTCGCTCAGTGGGTTCTTGATGATGGACAAGAGCAAGGAAATTTTGCCAGCAGTGGGTCGCCGCCAGTTTTTCTGCTTGTGGTACAGGATGTCCATCCAGTACCGGTGAAGCGGATGTCGAGTGACTCTCCCAATTTAAGACTACCTACCATCAGGGCAACCTTCAGTGCCACGCTCTCTCCAGAGGAGAGCAAAGCAGAACAACAGAGTCCGATACATTGCTCCCGCGATGCGGATCAGGCGTTTAAGTATCTCAAAACCTTGGTGCCCGAGCAGATCGGTAAGATACGTGAAGCAGCCCTAAGCAACGATGCAGCATTTCGCACACCTTACCCGGTATTAGCTGACCTAAGTAAAGAGGTTTGCCGAGCCAAAGTAGAGCTGGTGGATTTTCATGGCACTGAGGCGATTTGCAAGACATTTCGGCCTGGGCGTGAGCGCTACCTAGAGCGTGAAGTAAAGGCGCGTGAACTCGGTGCCTCTCTGCCAGAAGTATCCCGTCTGCTAGAAGTCGGTACTCATTATCTAGTGTTTGAGCGCTATGCCAATTGCATGGAACGCATTTTATCGCCTCGTGCGCCTTTTTCTAATCATGGTTTGCTGCCTATCTGGGCCATCGAGCGCGTGAGAGCCGTTATTTTGCACTATCGCAGTCTTGGCTATGAATGCATCGATCTTAATCCGCATGACCTTATCTATGACCCTTGCCAAGGGCTAAAGATTATCGATTTCGAGTTTCTACAGCCCGGTTCTGACGAAATAAAGACGCTGAAAGGCAACTATGCCTGGTACGCCGTACCTTCGATTTTTACCGGCGATTTACCTCCTTCAGCCCGGCAGAGCTCCTATCGACAATGTTGGTTTCCCTATACCGGCCTGCCGCGAACCTTATGTCTGAGTGAGCTTCCGCGTCCGTTACTTGCCATGGTGCGTTCAGTGGCTCTGGTGCCCTTGACGTTGGATGGCTTGAGGCGAGTGAGCTGGCGCCATATTCAGCGCTTTGTACGCAGCTGAGATTAGCGCTGTTATTTGCCCTACTCCTGCCAATGCCCTCTATTCCTCCCACGTCATGGAGTTATTAAATGAAGATTCTTGTTACCGGCCATGCCGGATTCATCGGCTTTCACACTGCCAAGCGGCTACTGGAGCGCGGTGATAGTGTCGTCGGCTTTGATAGCGTCAATGACTATTATGACCCTGCCATTAAGGAGGCGCGCCTAAAAATTCTTGAGCAGACGGCGAAAGAGACAAGAAACGACTACCTTTCTATTCGCGCTAATCTAGCTGATCAACAGGCGGTGGCCGAGTGTTTTAATGAACACCACTTTGACCGAGTTATTCATCTAGCTGCCCAAGCAGGGGTTCGTTATTCGCTGGAAAACCCACTTAGTTATGTGGAAAGTAACTTGATTGGGTTTACTAATGTTTTGGAGGCGTGTCGTTACTCCAGCATTGCGCACCTGACGTACGCCAGTACCAGTAGTGTTTATGGCGCTAATACTTTAATGCCGTTTTCCGAGCATGAAGGAGCCAACCATCCACTGCAATTTTATGCTGCCACCAAAAAAGCCAATGAAATGATGGCCCACAGTTATAGTCATTTGTTTGGATTACCGACCACCGGGCTAAGGTTTTTCACCGTCTATGGCCCCTGGGGGCGCCCAGATATGGCGCTTTTTAAATTCACCAAAAATATTTTGGCCAATGAGCCCATCCAGGTTTTCAATTATGGCTGCCATACCCGCGACTTCACCTATGTGGATGATATTGTTGAGGGCGTTATTCGCGCCAGTGATGATATAGCCACTCCTGCTTTTGAGTGGAATAGCGATAACCCTGACCCTGCTACCAGCAATGCGCCATTTCGTATCTTCAACATTGGCAATAATGATCCTGTGACGGTCAACATCTATATCGAAGCCATTGAAAAAGCATTAGGTAGAAAGGCCATCAAGGATCTACTGCCTTTGCAGCCTGGCGATGTTCCAGACACTTATGCGGATTCAAGTGAATTAGAAAAAAAGGTTGGTTATAGGCCCGCCACATCAGTTTTTCATGGCGTTGCCAAGTTTGTCGAATGGTATCGAAGTTACTATTCGCCAAATAAGGCGAGCAGCACCATAAGTGAAATTCATAGCTTGCCTAAATAAAACTTCTCTCTAATTTTTCTCACCACTTTACTCTCCAGTTAGGAAATCCAATGAACGTTACAGTTTTCGGCACGGGTTACGTAGGCCTGGTTCAAGGAACTATTCTGGCTGAAGTTGGCCATCATGTTGTTTGCATCGATCTAGATGATCATAAGGTCGAACAACTTAGGCAGGGCAACATCCCTATTTATGAGCCTGGTCTAGAATCTTTAGTAAAAGAGAACTACGCCGCTGGGCGCCTTGAGTTTTCTACCGATGCGGCCGCGGGAGTCAACCATGGCCAAGTGCAGTTTATTGCTGTGGGAACTCCACCGGACGAAGACGGTAGTGCTGATCTCAAGTACGTTCTCACTGTGGCTGCCACCATTGCCGAACATATGGAGCAGAACCAAATTATCATTAACAAATCCACCGTACCTGTAGGTAGTGCTGACAAAGTGCGTGACGAGGTGGAAAAAGTGCTGGAAAGGCGCGGACGCCATGATATCGCGTTTGACGTGGTGTCTAATCCTGAGTTTTTAAAAGAAGGTAGTGCGGTCGTAGACTGCCAAAAGCCTGATCGTATTATTATCGGCACAGAGTGCGATGCCACGATTGAAGTCATGCGCGAGCTATACGCCCCCTTCAATCGTAATCACGACAAGATCATCGTGATGGATGTAAAAAGTGCCGAACTGACCAAGTATGCAGCTAATTGCATGTTGGCTACCAAAATCAGTTTTATGAACGAAATGGCAAACCTGGCTGAGCGTCTGGGTGCCGATATTGAGGCGGTGCGTAAAGGAATAGGCTCGGATCCACGCATTGGTTACGACTTCATTTATCCCGGTGTGGGCTATGGCGGTTCGTGCTTTCCTAAAGATCTGCAGGCTCTTATCCACGTCTCGAATACCATTGATTTTGACGCCAAATTACTCAAAGCAGTGGAGTCGCGTAATAAAGAGCAAAAAAACACGCTATTCAATAAGATAAGCCAGCACTTCCATGCTGAATTAAAGGGTAAGACCTTCGCCATTTGGGGGCTTTCATTCAAGCCCAACACTGATGATATGCGCGATGCCCCCAGCAGGGTACTAATGGAGGCACTTTGGGCAGCTGGTGCCAAGGTGCAGGCTTATGATCCGGAAGCCATGGAAGAAGCTCAGCGTCTCTACGGGAGTCATGATCACTTAATCCTTTGTGGAACCAAAGAAGCAGCTTTAAAGAATACTGACGCCTTGATTATCGTCACGGAGTGGCAGAACTTCCGTGCACCTGATTTTGATCTTATTAAAGAGAAATTAACTGAACCCACTATCTTTGATGGGCGTAATATTTATGAGCCGCGCCGAATGAGGGCGAAAGGATTTACTTATTATTCAGTAGGTAGGCCCAGCCCATTAGAATCTTCATATCTAGCTTCTAATTAAATATTCCATGTATCACATGGTTTTGTTTATATTCACTACTTTAAGGATGCATTTATGTTATGCATGGGTCTTTATTATAAGTAGGCGTTTATGTTTTCGAATTTATATGTTTTTAGCTGGTAATTTTTTACTATCTGGTGTTCGTTGAGGAGGCAGCATGAACTCTAAGCTTAATAAACCAAAACGTCGCTTTCTGCTAGTGTCGGGCTCAAGCTATTCCTTAGTCAATTTTCGGGGGCCGCTCGTACAAAGCCTGATTAGTGCAGGATTAGAAGTACATGCGGCATCACCAGGGTTACATGATGATCCAAGGACATGCCGCCAGTTAGAGGCTTGGGGAGTATTTGTTCACGATATCCCCATGCAACGAACAGGCCTTAACCCGTGGTATGATTTTTTGACGCTAAAAGCACTTTACTTGTTGATGCGTAATATACGACCCGATGTCGTTCTGGCATATACCATCAAGCCGGTGGTGTATGGGATGTTGGCGGCTTGGCTGGCGAAGGTTCCTCAACGTTATGCATTGATCACTGGCCTGGGATATGCCTTTGCCGGAGAGGCACGCGGTAAGCGCGCTCTGGTTTTCCATCTGGTGCGTAGACTGTATTCGGCAGCTTTGAATAAGGTGGATAAGGTTTTTTTCCAGAACCCCGATGATGAAAGCTTATTTCGTGATTTGGGAATACTACGCGATCGCGTACCTTCCCAAGTACTCAATGGGTCAGGGGTCGATATGGCGCATTTTGCGGCAGCCCCTTTACCTGCTGGGCCGCCACGTTTTTTATTGGTTGCTCGCTTGTTGGCAGACAAAGGTGTCCGCCAGTACGCTGAGGCAGCTAGGCGAATCAAGCAGCAGCACCCTGAGGTAGTATTTCAACTGGCTGGTGATATCGACAGCAACCCCGATACGATTTCGCAACAAGAGCTGGATACTTGGGTGGGAGAGGGATCGCTTGAACACTTGGGTTGGCTGAATGATGTGCGCCCGGCACTTGCCGAGAGTAGTGTTTTTGTACTGCCTAGTTATTACCGAGAAGGCACGCCGCGCTCAATTCTGGAAGCCATGTCTATGGGGCGAGCGGTCATCACTACCGATGCACCTGGATGTCGAGAAACCGTCACTAATGGCGATAACGGCTACTTGATACCTGTAAAAAATGTCGATGCGCTTGTTAAAGCCATGCAACACTTTATTGACAGACCAGCTTTAGTTAAAACCATGGGACAGCGCTCCCACGAGATTGCTAAAGATAAATACGATGTGCATAAAGTCAATGCTGTTATGCTTGAAGCAATGGGTATAGGAAAACCAGAGCTTCGTAATAGGGTGCAAAAACCATTTGATACTATTACTGCTAAATAAAATTGTAGCGTAGTGCTGCGTGTTATCTACATTATACCCTGCAAAAGTACTAACAGCCTCGATACTAATTTCCTGATTTTATCTAATTTAATAGCTGCGGCATCTCTGATGCAATAGGTATTTCGATTGGTGGTCACCATATATCTATCTGTATCAGCTAAATGGGTGGTAGATAGCTGTTGCTGAAAATATTGAGCGAGTTGTCGGAGAAAACTTAATGCAGATTCAGTTCAAGTCATATGGTGATCTCGGCAGGGATATTACAAAGAATTTTGAAAAATTTTCTGGTGACTGGGACTTAGTCGTCGGGGTACCAAGAAGTGGTATGGTTCCCGCCTACATGATTGCACTTGCACTAAATATAAATTGTACGGATATTTCATCCTGGGTTAATAATTATCCATTGAAAAAAGGGCTTACGCGATGCGTGAGAAAAGATTTGAACTCTCCCTGGGAGGCACAAAAAGTTCTTATTGTAGACGACAGTATAATGACCGGAGATTCAATAAGAAACGAAATTAACGCGCTCCCCGATTGGTTAGCAGCACGTGCATCGACACTGGCTATTTACTCAGGCAAGCCAATCAGAAGTGATGTAGATATTATTCTTGAATTTCTTCCCCATCCAAGAGCTTTTGAATGGAATATATTTCATCATAATGTAATGAGTAGGTCTTGTATTTGTCTTGAGGGGATGATGTCAGAAAACGAACTTTGTGATGATACAGGTACTACACGCTTTCGTTACCTTCCTTCAAGAGATATCGATACAATCGTTACGTCTCAGAGTGAGTCAAACCGACATAAGGTAGAAGCTTTACTGATGGATAACGGGGTTTCGTATCGTAATCTCGTTATGAAGAAAAATAATAAGAATGTCATGACTATTGATTCGCAGGTGAAATTCAAGGTTGAGACTTTCGTTGCATCCACGGCGGACTTGTTTGTCGAGTTTAATTCTTATCAAGCAAAACTAATTTGTCGAGAAGCAGGTAAGCCTGTTTTCTGTTTTAGTGATAGCCGTATATATAATCCTGAAGATCAGCTTGGGGCTCGTTTTGCCAAGAATAAAATAAAATTATTGATATGGAAAGTAGTCAATATGAAATTTCACCGATAGAAAAGAGATATAAATTATTTTCTGGCTAAATAAATTGTTAGTTCTGTAGTTAATATGCTAATGAGTTTTTACTGTCTGTTAATGATAATTATTATTAATAGAAAAAGTTCTCATCATCAGCTTGTCTGATGCCATGGAGGTGGCCTAATGAATCAGATTGATATTTCTGTCATTATGACTGTGAAAAATGGGTCCAAATACCTGGAATCAAGTCTTTCTTCCGTTTTTTCTCAAACCTATCTACCTAAAGAAGTTGTGGTGGTCAACGATGGGTCAGACGATGATACCTGGGAAGTGCTCAAGAAGTTACGTCACATGGCCCCTGTCCAGGTTCAGTTAGTGGATACGCAAGGTGTTGGTCGTGCGCGGGCGCTTAACCTTGCTGTCAATCATACTTGTTATCCGTGGCTGGCCAATATCGACGCAGACGACCAATGGCTACCCGAAAAATTGGCGCAGCAGGTCGCTACTATAAGCCTATTTCCAAATGTGGAGCTTGTCGTAACAGCTAGCCAGATCGTTTATGGAGAAGGGGAAGGGGAGTTAGTTATTAGTAGAGGATTCTCCGTCACACCAATGGGGTGTGATAGTTTTTATGTTAACAATCCAATAAATCATAGCTCTATATTGTTCTCTCGACGATTTTTTGATGAGGTTGGAGGGTACGATGAAGCATTGTTTAGACAGGTCGATATAGACCTGTGGGTACGCGCTCTGAGAAAAGGTTTTATATTTTACCAAGTGGATTTACCGCTAACAGTTAAACGACTTCATGAAGGACAGAGCTTTGAAGTCGGAAATCGATTGAGTTATACATTTAATTCATTGAAAATTAGTCTAAAAAAATTACGACAGCTTAAAGCTCCTTTCTACTATTTTCCAATTGCTTTTGTTAAATTTTTTTATAATAACATTCCAAGAAGCATCCGGCGTCGCTTGAAAAGGGTGAGCCTTTGGAAATTATAATGATGCTAATCTTTGATATGCTTTAGGGATCGCACCTGGAATAGCATAATACTAAATAATTAGCGACATAAAGTGTGTGTGTTCTCCATTTGCATTTTACGAATGCACGAAATTCCAGGCTTCTCTTTATGCCAAACAAAAATGTTTATTATATTAAAATGGCAACTAAGGTCAGGTGCTGCCGTATTAATCGCATGTATATGTTAGCCAATAATTAAACGCTGTATTGAGTTTTCAAGGGCATGATTATGCAGGGGACACTATGAGCAAGGTGATCGCGGTGATACTCACCTACAATCGGCAGGATTTGCTACAGCTATGTTTAGCTGCCATTTATTCACAAACATGCATTTGTGACCAGGTGATTGTGGTCGATAATGCTAGCGATGATAATACACAAGAAATGCTAAGTGAATTGGACTATCCGAATCTAAAAGTGTATTTGCTGTCGCAGAATGTAGGTGCTGCAGGTGGATTCAATGCTGGGTTTCGTCTCGCATATAAGGAAGGAGCTGATTATATCTGGATGATGGACGATGATGTCATTCCTGAGCCGTTTGCCTTGCAAAGATTAATTGAAGCAGATAATACCTTGGATGAAAATGGTATTGACAGAGCCTACCTTATCTCTACTGCTTTTACAGAAAATGGTTATGTAACTAATTCACCTTCTATCAACAAAAAAATTAATCATATTGGATATAAAGATTGGCCAAAATTTGCTCAATATGGTGTTGTCTCCGTTGATCGAGCAACTTTTGTATCTATTCTTGTTCCCCGCGGTACCATTGACAGGTATGGTTTGCCTATTTCCGATATGTTCATATGGGGCGAGGATACTGAATATACATTAAGAATAACGGAAGATGTTCCCGGGTTTGTTGTGGGTGCCAGCAAAGTGATGCATTTACGGCAGGAGAAAGGAGTGCTAAATATTATTTCTGAAAATAGTGAGGTGCGCCTTAAGTATTATAAGTACTTAATAAGAAATAGAATATTTGTCACAAAAAAATATCGTCCAGCTCATGTCGTAGTAAAAATTATGTGTTTAGATTTATATATGATATTAAAATTATTACGAAGAAGACAGTTAAAAAAAGCTGGTATTGTAACAGCTGGGTTGGTTGAAGGTTTTTTGTTTTCACCTGAAATTGAATACATTGATTCACCGGTTAAAAGTCAATGTCTTCCATTGAGAATTTATAAATGTGAAAGTTTATAGTTTTTTGGCTAAAGTTGGCTAATAGCTTAAGACGAGGTGAGTTTATGTATAAGTTTTCTGTCATAGTGCCTGTTCATAACAAGGCTTCAACTTTGTTGGACTCTCTCTCGTGTCTTTATAATCAGACCTTTAAGAATTTTGAAATCATTGTCGTTGATGATGCCTCTACAGATGGGTCTCTCCAGATTTTATTACAAGAGGAACGCAAGGGTAAGCTGCGACTGTTCCAGCGAGATAAGCCTGGCCCAGGCGGCTACGCAGCACGCAATTATGGAGCACAGCAGGCAACAGCTGAATGGTTGGTTTTTTTTGATGCAGACGACCTGCTTGTGTATGACCACCTTTCAAGGTTTGCTAATGCTATTTCCGAAAACCCATCTGTTAATCTTTTTGTAAATGCATTTCGGAAGATGGAAGGAAATATAGTAATTCCGAGAAGTGAACCTTTAAAAAATGGAGTCATGAGTCGACAGGAAGCTTTAGCAGCGTTCTCACGTTCTGATTTCATTCACATGAACGGCGCTTGCATACATAAAAATACATTCATGGCCCTTGGTGGTTTTCCTGTTGATCGATACCGACGTGCTGGGGATGTTTATTTTTGGTTAAAAGTTATATGCAGTCTTAAAATGGTTCACTATGATCCCACCGTTACGAGCATGTGGTTGCTTCATAATAGTGGCGTGGTAAGCGACAAAAATAATATGATTCAAATTCATCCTTGCTTAGACTTAAAGAGTGAATGTGAAGTTGACCTAACGTGGCTTGAAAAACATTATCTAAATGCCGCCATTAATCGTAAAATATTGTCATGGGCGGTTGAAAAAAAGATAGTTGGAAGGTCAGTTAAGAAAGATATATGCTCATTAATACTATTTAGTATGCGGCCCCGCCAATGGATGACTTTGGCGACTCTAATAATACCTCAGCCATATTACTGTAGATTACGGGATCGTGTGCTAAGTGGTTAAAAATCGTATCTTCTTTTTTATTGCAGAGATTTTTTCGAAATTAAAGTGATAAAGTAAAGTAGACTATCTAAATAACGGCGCAATTCTCAGAGGATTCGCGGGAACTGTTGTGTCGCTAACACTAACTATCCTGTCTGACGTCAGCATATCTCAGCGAATAATAATAAATCTATGCAAGATCTTCCTTATTAGGTGATTAGCCATGACACAATTAGAATTCATCGCAAAAAACTGGTTAGGTCGACTGCGTACTTTTGAGTATAAGGCACATTTTTTTGTGAAAGATGTCTTTGATTATCAGATAGAGAACGCAAATAAATCACTTTTTATAGAAGTTGTAGGGTGTCCAGGGGTGGGAAAGAGTACTCTGATAGATTATATGGAAGAAAAGGGGTTAATTAAAGGTTTGATTCGTGCAAGATTGTGGATTGCCAGACTACAACGTAATACGAACATCGATAGTGCTTATAAAAGAATTTTAGATTACAAGTTAATAAGTTTAGAGAATGAAAAATCAAGGTTTAAGTATTCCCAGTACGCTATTACTCCAAGAGCAGTAGATAAATATGTTGAAGATAAAAAAATCCCGACTGTCTTGCTAATAGACGAAGGCCTTTTTCACCACTTCAAATATGAAATTAGTGATAATTGGGGAAAGGATAAAGCTTTATTTAGTAAGCTGATGGAAAAAAGGGTTATTGTGCATATGACCGCTCGGCCAGAAATTATAGCGGAGCGCATTCTTAAGCGTTATAGGAAGACTGGTAACCTGTTGCCATATTATAAAAATAAACATGAATATGAAATTGCTGAATATTGTAGAAAAGCTCAAAAAAAAAGAAAGAAAGTGATCGGGGAATTTGAGAAAAGAGGAGTACCAGTGTTAACGGTTAATGCTGAAGATGGTGAGCAAGCGAATACGAAACACATAGATGATTTTATCAAAATACTAATGAATGATTACTTAGGAGCTAATTGATTTAACTCGAGGTTGGTTTTTCTAGAAAATACCCGTTGATGAGTAAGAAAATTATCTATTTTTGCCGAAAACTCCTTTACGCAGACTTTAAACTCTCCTCTGGAGGCCCTCAAGGGCATCTGTGGGTAGATGTGTTGAATGTTTTTGCTATTTATTAAGGAGGATAGAAGTGAACAAAACGTTTGATGTTTATACTCTCGATAACAAGTATCGTAAGGATATTCAAGGAGTTCGTGCCATCGGCGCGATACTGGTGCTTGTTTTCCATATCTGGTTTCAGAAGGTATCTGGAGGTGTCGATGTATTTTTCGTTGTATCTGGTTTTCTAATGACCGGAATGTTGCTTCGTCAGTATGCAAAGGATGGTAATATAAAGCCCTTTCATTTTTGGGGAGGAATTATTAAACGGGTGGCTCCATCCGCTTATGTTGTACTCTTAACGACTTTCATTCTCAGTTATTTTTTCGTACCACCTGTTTACTGGGTGGCTACAATACATGAATTTATTTTTAGCGCAGGGCATTTAGAAAACTTATTGCTAATAAGAAGAGAGGTTGATTACTTACAAATTGGAGACCCAGCAAGCCCTTTTCAACAGTATTGGGCACTATCAATTCAAGTGCAATTCTATGCCTTTCTCCCTTTGCTTATTGGGCCACTATTGTATATTTCAAACAAAATGAAATCATTGATACCTTTAATGTTGGGAGTTTCTATAGTTTTTTTTATTTCTTTTGTTTACTCGTTGGTCTCTACGCATTTTACTCCTAACACAGCCTATTTTAATCCTTTAGGAAGAGTCTGGGAGTTTCTAGCCGGTGCCTTGGTTGCTATATTTATTCCTTATATTAAGTTGAATAAAAAAACGGCATCAATCATCTCTTTTCTAGGTATTTTTATTCTCTTTAGCATCGGTATAGCATTTCCTAGCGACTGGAATTTCCCTGGATATGTCGCGCTATTTCCTGTTGTTTCAGCTGCTTTTATCATCATTTCAGGAAACGAATCTGAAAAACGTACACTGGTGAATAGGTTATTGTCAAATCGATATCTTGTCATGTTGGGTGCCATGTCTTTTACCATTTACCTTTGGCACTGGCCGATATTGGTTTTTTTTCAGCACTATTATGAAACAACAAACTTAGGCGTTGTAAAAGGTATGACCATTGTTGTATTAGGAGTTTTGCTGGCTATTATTACGACCTGGTTGATTGAAAAGCCTTTTAGGAAAATACCCAAGTCTAGGGTTTGGATCTCCTATATTGCAGGTTTTTCATTTTTCATTCCTTCGGTTACGCTTGGGTTGGGTGCTAAATACTATATTGAAAATCTGCATGATGTAAAAGTTGATTTTAAAAGATCTGCATTCGAGGGCGATGAGATTTCTATACAAGACGATGCTTCCAATTTGAACTATTGGTATGTTACCGCCATTTCTAATGACTTAGGCGAGACCATGGACAGAGATAATGGTTGTGCTACGGTCATTACAGAGTCCAAAATTTCATCTTGTGATTTTGGAGATACCTCTTCAGGAAATGTAGTCGCACTCGTAGGCGGGTCGCATATAGGTCAGTGGGAACCTTTTTTCTCGAGTCTAGGGAATGAATATGGATTTAAAGTGGTAAGTATCATAAAGAATTCTTGTTCCCTTGGCTATGAAATTGTGGAAGGTAATGATACTTGTAAGTTATGGAATGAAAATATCGTTGATTATTTAAGTGACCTGTCCCCTGATCTTGTTATAACAAACTCGACGAGGTCGAATCGTCCCCGTGAGAATAGATTAGTAGTAGGGAATCCTGTTGAGTTTGTTCCTTCTGGACATGTGGAAAAATGGAAGGAAATATCTGCTTTAGGTATTCCTGTAATGGGTATAAGAGATAACCCTTGGTTTGAAAGTGATCCAAGCTATTGCGTTTGGAAGAACCGTCATGAGGCAAGCCTATGCGCTCGACCCATTGAAGAGGTGTTGCTATCTGTTAATCCTGCAGATGCGTATGTAGGTGAAATACCTCTGTTTATCTCAATAGACTTTACCGAATTAATTTGTGTTGAGGGATTATGTCCGGCATATTTTGATGAAAGATTGATGTGGTCTGATACCCACCACCTGACACGAAATTATCTGGAATATATCACCCCAAGCCTGAAAGCTTCGCTTGAGCATCAGACGTCAATTTTTCAGGTTTTTAATAATTACGGGGAGAGCAACTAAATGTCCATTTATGAATTTGAAAAAGCGGTGAAATGTAAAAGTGCGATAGAGGATGCAGGTGGGGTTACGAAGGTTTGCAGCCCAAGAGCTTCAGTAATTGTGCCTACTTATCATGATTGGGCTCGATTGAAGCTGTGTGTTAATGCTTTGAAAAATCAAACATTTCCCCAGGATGATTTTGAAGTTATTATTGTAAATAATGCACCAGAAGATACACCACCTGTTGATTTCTCTTTGCCTCACAATTTCTGTATCATTAAAGAGGGAAAGCCGGGATCATATGCTGCAAGAAATGCAGCTTTAAAATTGGCGAAAGGTGAAATTATTGCTTTTACTGATTCTGATTGTATTCCGGATCCTTACTGGTTGGAAGCTGCTGTTAACCATTTTGATAAAGGTGTAGAGCGAATAGCAGGAAAAATAGAGCTTTTTTTTAAGTCTGATAAGCTCACCCTAGTCGAAATTTATGAGAAGGCTTTTGCCTTTGATCAGGAAAAATATGCTCAGACTGGAGGAGCAGCAACTGCCAATATGATTACATTGGCGAAACACTTTGAGACGGTTGGGCTTTTTAACGATACATTAATGTCAGGAGGCGATAATGAGTGGGGCTGGCGAGCAAAAGATAAAGGTATATCTATTGAGTATGCTCCAGACGTTATTGTAAATCATCCTGCTCGTGCCGATATGAAAGCTATGCTAAAAAAACGCAAAAGGGTGATCGGTGGGGAAGTATGCAATAAAAATAATGCTTCTAAAAATACCTTTTTTTTAATTCTTCTTAAAGGCTATTTTCCTCCACGAAGACAGTTAAATATTTTTGGTAGAAAAGGACTCTCATTTTCTAGAAAGTTTTTGGCATATTTGTTGTGTTATTACTTTAAGATTTACTCAACTACTTATAAGTTAGCCTTGCTAATAGGTATTGCAAAGCCCGAGAGATCTTGATCAATAAAATGAAATGTTGTTGACTCTGTATAAGGTTCATAAAATATAAACCCTCCATAAATATTGGAGGGTTTTTTTGGGTATAAATTTTTCTTTAATTTTTCAAGTGGTGCCTGAAAAGTAGCTTACTGTACTGTTGATCATACTCTATAGAGCACATGGCGTCGTTGGAATCTATACTTGCACCCATTGAGCTATCGCGGTAATAAGCAGATAATCTCCAATCACGGATAATGCGATGAAAATGCTAATGCGTTGGCTTCATAGTCTAGTGGCGCTGTTAGCGTTGCTGTTAGCGGGGCCTGTTTGGCTATTGGCGAGTAATCAGGTGGCGACCGATGGGCATTGGTCGTCGCTGGATCGGTCATCTGCTGGCATAGCGCCTGATCCAGCGGTGAACGCTGAAGCCGTCGTTCAGGTATATTCAGCCCGGGCTTATAACTGGCGCGGAGCGTTTGGCGAGCATATCTGGATTGCGACCAAGACTGAAAACGCCGATAGTTACCGACTGCATCAGGTGTTGAGCTGGCGGCGTCCCACGGTGGTGTCTTCAATCGACACGCCTGATCGAGCCTGGTTTGGCAGTCCTCCTACACTGTTGGCTGACTATCGCGGCGAGGCGGCTGCACAGATAATACCGCAGATAGAGGCCGCCGCCGCTGACTACCCACAAGCTGAGCTTTATCGAGTGTGGCCTGGCCCGAACAGCAATAGCTTTATTGCCTGGGTTATACGCGAAGTGCCAGGCTTTGAGGTGACGCTCCCGGTAACTGCTATTGGTAAGGATTATATTTTCAATGGCGTTTTTGCTGCTGCGCCCAGCGGCAGCGGTTACCAGCTGTCTTTGGGTGGGGTGGTTGGCATTATGTTGGCGCTTGAGGAGGGCATTGAACTTAACCTCCTGGGCTTGAGCTTTGGTATCGATGTCATGCGACCCGCTTTGAAATTGCCGGGCATCGGGCGGTTGGGGATGCCCGTCAAGGTAACAGAAGGTTGATCAATAAGAGTAAAAAACTGTGTTTGCAGATACTTTTTATTAAACTAGTAACTACTGGGCGCTGATGACACCAAGCTGCGTTGCTGACATTATCCAAACCACTTATTTGGAAATGATTTGGAACGGCGCCATTACCCAGGCGAATCAATTGCGTTTTTCCCATTGAGGACGAGCAGCGGGTTTAGTTGTTTTGCTGCTGTTCGGTAAAGCGCTGCATGATAGCGAGGGTTTCGTCGCTCACATGGTGCTCCATGCCTTCAGCGTCAATACGCGCAGTCGCATCTCTCACCCCAAGGGCGCGTAAAAAGTGCAGCACGATATCGTGGCGGGCGCGTGACGTTTCCGCCATTTTTTGACCCGCTTCGGTTAGAAACAGCGAGCGATAAGGCTTGCTAGTAACCAACTCCAGCTCATTTAAACGCCGAATCATTTTTGAAACCGTCGCCTGGCTGACCGCCATACGGCTGGCAATGTCCGCCGCGCGCGCTTCGCCGCGGTGTGCCAGCAGGTCGCCAATTAGCTCAACGTAGTCTTCAATCAGTTCGGTTTCGTGGGCATTTCGCACCGTTGCATACTGCTGGGCATGCTGCTCCACAGGGGGTAGGGCATCTCCAGGGATACTTGGGGCAGTCAATGAGGCGTTCGGATTAGAATCAGTCATTGGTAAATTATATCGGAAGCAGTGGGAACAATCATTGGATAGTCGCTGGGATAGTAACGTATTTTTGTGCAATATTGTTAGCCTAGGCTAAACTATTTGCACAATGCTTTCTTGTTGAGCTGCAATATACTTATCGGTCATGTACAAAAAAGGAGAGACAATGAGTAAGCGCAATCTGGGTATGGCCTTGAGCCTACCGCTATGGCTGAGCGCTGCACTAGCCTGTACCGAAGCGCCCAGTGCCGAAGCGCAAGAGAATGCGACTTCTCCTTCCCTACCATCGTGGCGGGTTTGGTAACGGTGGGTATCATTTTAGTGGTGGCGATGCTGATCACCCTAGGAGCAACGGCACACCTGCTCACCGACCGTTTTAAAACCATAATGCTGATTTCCGTAGGTGTAGGATAGCTCGGCGGTCATCGGGCTATGGCTTTCGGTGGTATTGGGCGTTGCCTCGGGCGGTGCAATCGTGCTCGTCGCTACCTGCTGGTTCTTTATGGCGCTGCTTTTCTCGCCCAATCAGGGGGCTGATGCGTTTTTGGTGCCATCGTCAAATTAGTTAGCACCATTTACTTAAGCGTTTACAACGGCGGCGACTGCAGGCATTCCCAGGTTTTCTCGGCAATACCGATGCCAGCACCGGTCATCAGCAAATACGTTTGATCTACTCCAGCGGTATGCAGCGGTTCGGCTTCATCTTGGAAGTGGATGCCCGCAATAATGTGGCCAGTGAAGCCCGCTTTACGCAGTTCGCGGGTGGCAATAAGCTTGCTCTCAAGTTCTGGGGTGGCCAGCGTTACTGCGGTTATTTGCGCAATATGCAGGTGATGCCAAAATCCCACATCTTCAATATCACCATAAAAAACATGCCGTTGGGTATTTATTTTATTGGGATCTGAATCGATGCCCACGGCAGACAAACCTTTATCGGTAAAAAAGTCGTAGGCGGCGTTACCGGTTCGCCCCATGCCTAGCACTAAGATGGTGGCGTTGCCTAAATCCACAGGCTGTTCGTCAGGATGTCGTGCGTGCCGCTCAAAACAGAGCAGGTGTTTCTCCCAGCGATCAAAAAGCTGATGGGCAATGCGATTCAGCGGTGCGGCGATGACAAACGACAAGGCAACGGTAATTGCCAAAGGAACAAGCCACTCTTGCAAAATGCTCGCAGCGACGATCAGGCCAAACTCACTGTAAGCCGTCAAGCTTAAGCCTCCCAAAAAGGCGTTGCGTGCCCTGATTCGGAAGGCAATGAGTAGTGCAAAAAACAGGATCCCTTTAAGCGGAAGCAGAACTGCTAGGATAACCGCAAATAGCAGTGCGTCTTGATCAGGTAAGCCAGCCATGCCTATCTGCAGAAAGAAGCTGATTAACAATACTTCTTTCAGCCCCCAGAGCGCCTTGGATAATTCTTGCGCACGGGGGTGTTTGGCCAGCAGCAGACCCATGACCAGGGCTCCTACTTCTGAGCTTAAACCCACTGCTTCAAAGCCCATGCCGCCAACGGCAATAGCTAATACGGCGCCTAGTAGCACCAGTAATTCATCGTGCTGCGCCGCGTTCATAAGCCAATAAAGTACCGGCCTTAATAACGGTACCAAAAAAACCAGCACGGCCCAGGGGCTAGGGGAGTTGCCGCTGTAGATGCTGAGAACGGCTAAAGCCACAAGGTCTTGAATAATCAGAATGCCAATCGCAATTCGGCCATGTAGGGCGCGTAATTCGCGTTTGCTTTCAAGGACTTTGGCCGCTAATACCGTGCTTGAAAAAGACAGCGCAGTGGCCAGCAGAATTGCTTTGTCCAGGGGCAGCGATAGAAAAATGACAAAACCAGATGTAAACAACAGGCAGGTAATTGCCAAGTGTATAAAGGAACTTCCTAGCACAACGGGCTCTGCCAGGCTGCGGATATTGAGTTTAAGACCAATGGTGAACAGCAGTAGCAGAACCCCTAGATGGGCAAGGTGTTCAAGCATTGGGCCCGCATCACTTGGGAGGCCAATACTGGGCCCAAAGGCATTGAGTGCAAACCCTGCTGATAAGAACCCCACGAGTGGCGGTAAACTTAGCTGTCGTGCTGCGATACCAAAGATAAACGCTACCGATAGAATAACCACTTCAAACATGCCGGATCCCTAGAGCGCGTAACGAAGCTGATTATCTTCCAACTCGCCAGTGCTTTTGCATTTCTATAAAAGTGAATGATGCTGACCAAGTGATCAATACAAAGCCTGTTAAAGCCAGCGTGCCGTACAGAAAACGTACCGGCCCAATGGCATATATATCGCCATAGCCCACGGTGGTATAGGTCACCGCAGAGAAGAAGATATAATCAAAAATGTTGAAGCTGTCGTACCCATGTAAAGCACCAATGCTTAATTGCTCGGTAAGCCACCAGCCAGTGATGCCAAATAGCCAAATTTCGACAACGTGGGTCATCAATACTCCAAACGCCATCGCCAGGATGCGTTGCCGATGTGGTCTTCGAGATTTTTCTATTTGGTGCGAGATAAGCCACAGGGCTTCATAGTGAAGCAGCACCGCAATGACCACGGTAATAAAAGTGGTTACCACCACGGTGACATGCTCAGGGTAAGGAATAGTCATCTTAGCAAGTAGTCAACCTTTGCTCGTTAGCATAACCGGGTTCCCATCAGTAGCAAGGCAGCATCCATATGCTGCCAGCCCCACCATGCGAGTATTAAACAGCTAAACAGCAGAGTTGCCACCATGGCCTTGAGTAAATTATTGCGTGTCATGGGATCACCGTTGTTGACTGCGAGCGCTCGAGCGGCTTTTCATTGATAAACCAATGCAGTGCAGCAGCGACGACCGAGAGCACAATAGCAATTTGCCAGACCGTATTGTAGTTGCCAGTAAGGTCATAAAAATAGCCACCCAGCCATACACCCATAAAAGAGCCTAACTGGTGAAACAGAAATACGATGCCGCCCAGCATGGAGAGGTGACGAACACCAAACACGGAAGCCACAATGCCGTTGGTTAATGGTACGGTAGAGAGCCATAGAAGCCCCATGACGATACCAAATAGGTAAGCGCTGGTTGGGCTTAACGGCAAATAAACAAACGCCGTAATCACTACGCCGCGAATCAAATAGAGCCAGGTTAGCAGCTTGGGTTTTGACCAGATGCCGCCCATCCAACCCGCGGTATAAGTGCCAACAATATTAAACAGTCCCACTAAGGCCAGTACCGTCGTACCCACCTTTACCGCCAGGCCGTTATCGAATAAGTAGCCGGGGAGGTGCACGGCAATGAACACCACCTGAAAGCCACAGACAAAAAAGCCTAAACAGAGTAGCCAGAAGCCTTTTTGGCCTGCTGCTTCGTTGAGCGCATCTTTGAGGCTTAAATCGGATGCCGTTTTGGCGGAGGGCTTGTCGCGCAGCATTGCCCCCAGGGGCAGAATGATGGTCGCGATAGCTGCCATCGCCATCAGCGCTGCGGCCCAGCCGAGCCACTCGAGCAAACCCAGAGTGCCAGGCAGCATGGCAAATTGCCCAAACGAGCCCGCTGCGCTAACGATCCCCATGGCCATACTGCGTTTTTCAGGCGCCACTGCGCGCCCCACAGCACCTAAAATAACCGAGAATGTGGTACCGGAGAGGCCAAGGCCAATCAACAGCCCGGCGCTGACCGTCATGCCTAGTTCTGACGTAGAGAGGCTCATAAACAGCAGCCCCAAGGCATACAGCAAGCCGCCAACAACGATAATCCTGGCCGCACCGAAGCGATCCGCGAGCGCCCCGGTAAAGGGTTGCGATAAGCCCCAAACCAGGTTTTGTAAGGCTAGTGCAAAAGCAAATACACCACGCCCCCAGCCGAGCTCGCTGCTGAGGGGCTCCATAAAGAGCCCGAAACCATGGCGTAAGCCCATGGCCGTGGAAATAACCAAGCTTCCCAATATAATCAGCAGCAGTGAGTGGCGAAGAACGAAGGCCATGATGTTCTCTTTGTTGGCAGGCTAACAGTTAGCTCACTATCGCATGCGTTGTGCGCTTTTAGAAGCTAGGAATAGGTAAGTAAGGCAGTATTAGTTTTATGCTATTAATCTGCTAAAATCCGCCCCCTTCGCCGTTAATGACCTCTCAATAGCTCTAAGGATTTTCATGAATGCAGTAATTCTTGCGGTGCTGGTGATGGTGGCGCTATCGCTGGCGCGTGTCTCGGTGGTATTTGCGTTAGTGGTGGGCGCTTTAGTCGGCGGTTTAGTGGGCGGGTTGTCACTAGAACAAACTCTGGAAGCCTTTAATACAGGCGTGGGCGGCGGGGCCCAGGTGGCGCTGGCCTACGCCACTTTGGGGGCCTTCGCTGTGGCGATCTCTCGCTCTGGGCTACCGGATATGCTGGCTAATCGTTTGATTACGCTGCTGGGTAAAAAAGAGGCAACCGTTGCGCAGCAGACGCGGGTCAAAATGCTGTTGCTAACGGCTGTGTTGTTGGTGGCTATTTCTTCTCAGAACGCTATCCCGGTACATATTGCCTTTATACCGGTGCTGATTCCGCCGCTATTAACCGTGATGAACCGCTTAAAGTTGGATCGACGCGCGGTGGCCTGTGCGCTCACCTTTGGTTTAACGGCCCCTTATATGCTGCTGCCGGTAGGGTTTGGGGCGATCTTTCTAAACGATATTCTTTTGGCCAACTTAAATAGCGCTGGGGAACCGCTGGGTTTAGAGATCACCCGTGGCATGGTGCCGCTGGCCATGGCAGTACCGGTAGGGGGGATGGCGCTGGGGCTAATCGTTGCGCTATTTTGGAGTTACCGCCGCCCGCGTGAGTATCAGGCCGAAGATATCGCTAACGCCAACGTTGCCGAAGGCCATACGCCCGCTAAACCTCATAGGCTGGGGCTTGTGATGTCTGGAATAGCTATTGTCGCAGCGCTCGGTCTCCAGCTTTATAGCGGCTCGATGATTCTGGGGGGCTTGGTGGGGATTGGCCTGCTTTCAATGGGCGGTATTTTTAAATGGCGCGAAGCAGACGATCTATTTACCAGTGGTATGCGCATGATGGCGCTGATCGGTTTTATCATGATCTCCGCAGCGGGCTTTGCTGAAGTCATGAAAACCACGGGAGAGATTGATGCCCTGGTGTCAGGAGCTTTTTCACTCTTTGGCGATAACCGTGGGCTAGCGGCGCTGGTGATGCTGTTGGTAGGGCTATTCATTACCCTGGGTATCGGCTCGTCGTTCTCAACCATTCCCATTATTGCTGCCATCTTTGTGCCCTTGGCGGTACAGTTTGGCTTCTCTCCCATGGCCACGGTGGTGCTGGTGGGTACGGCAGCGGCGTTGGGTGATGCAGGCTCGCCTGCCTCTGACTCTACCCTGGGCCCCACTTCAGGCCTTAACGTTGACCGTCAGCACGATCATATGTGGGACAGCGTGGTGCCAACGTTTCTGCACTACAACATTCCGTTAGTCGGCTTTGGCTGGCTAGCGGCAATGATGCTCTAAAAGCCTTATCTTCAAACTAAAAAGGGACAACTTGGTTGTCCCTTTTTAGTCGCTTTAACTCTATCACTATTTAGGCAGATGACTTTCAAACGCGCTTAATAGCCCACGCAGAAGCGAAAGCTCTTTGCGGCTGGGCTGAGCGCGAGCGAATAGGGCTTGAAGCTGCTCTTCAGTGCGGGCATGTGGCTGGGTTAAAAAGCCACTTTCCTGCATTAAGCGGCCCAGATGCGCTTGAAAGTGTAAGAACTGTTCGCGGCTGGGTGGCGTTGCCTCCAGCGGGCGCTGATAAGTAAAACCGCTCCCATCACCTTTACGCCAGGCGCGATGTACTTCATAAGCGAGTATCTGTACTGCCTGGGATAGATTCAGAATACCGTAATCAGGGTTGGCAGGAATGCTGACCTGATGCGTGCAGCAGCGAATCTCATCGTTAGTCAGCCCCGAACGTTCACGCCCAAACACCAGTGCCACCGGCGCCGTTTGAGCGTTCTGGATGACGTCTGTTGCCATCTCATCAGGTTCGTCAAAGTGGGGAAGGGGCAGGCTGCGCAAGCGTGCACTGGCACCCACGACCTGCACGCAGTCGTTAACGGCTTCCTCCAGCGAGGTAACCACCCGCGCACTCTCCAGGACATCAGTGGCACCCGCCGCTAGCCGATTCGCTTCTTCATCGGGGAATAGGCGCGGATTAACCAGCACCAGCTCGGTCAGGCCCATGGTTTTCATGGCTCGCGCGGCAGCGCCGATATTGCCGGGATGGAAGGTCTGAACGAGTACGATACGGATATGCTGCAACATGCGCTGGTGCCCAGTAGTGAAAATGTAGCTTAAAAAAATCGCCCAGATAGTAGCACGTTCGGCCCTGGAAATGGCTGACAAAACGCTATCGACAACCTCACGCCTGTAGGCGCCTCAAAACGCAAGAACCCCGCACAAGGCGGGGTTCTTGTTGACAGCTAAATGCTAGCCGTCGATAGAGCGAAGGGCTCAGGGGTGCATTACATCATGCCGCCCATACCACCCATTCCGCCCATGCCACCCATATCAGGTGCAGCGTCTTTCTCTTCAGGGTCTTCTGCGATCATGCACTCAGTGGTGATCATCAGGCCAGCAACAGAACCAGCGGACTGCAGTGCAGTACGGGTTACTTTCGCTGGATCCAGGACGCCCATTTCAAACAGGTCGCCGTACTCGCCGGTTTGTGCGTTGTAGCCGAAGTTGCCTTCGCCATCTTTCACACGGTTAATCACAACGGCAGGCTCTTCACCAGCGTTGGAAACGATTTGACGCAGTGGTGACTGCATAGCGCGTAGCGCCATGTTGATACCGTGATTCTGGTCTTCGTTATCGCCAGTAAGGCCCTGTACTTTGGCCATTACGCGAACCAGTGCTGTACCGCCACCTGGCACCACGCCTTCTTCAACGGCTGCACGAGTAGAGTGCAGAGCGTCTTCAACACGGGCTTTCTTCTCTTTCATTTCTACTTCGGTGGCAGCACCGACGCGGATAACGGCAACACCGCCTGCCAGTTTGGCAACGCGCTCTTGCAGTTTCTCTTTGTCGTAGTCAGAAGAGGTGTCTTCGATTTGCGCGCGGATCTGGCTAACGCGTGCTTCGATATCGCCTTCTGCACCAGCACCATCGATGATAGTGGTGTTTTCTTTAGACATCGTCATGCGCTTAGCAGTACCCAGGTGATCCAGGTTGGCTTGCTCAAGCGTCAGGCCGACTTCTTCAGAAATGACCGTGCCGTTAGTCAGAATAGCGATATCCTGCAGCATGGACTTACGACGGTCGCCGAAGCCCGGTGCTTTAGCAGCGGCTACTTTAACGATACCGCGCATGTTGTTTACAACCAACGTTGCCAGGGCTTCGCCTTCGATATCTTCAGCGATGATGGCCAGTGGCTTGCCTTGCTTGGCAACAGCTTCGAGAACCGGCAGCAGCTCACGGATGTTGGAGATCTTTTTATCCACTAGCAGGATGTAGGGATCTTCCAGTTCAACCGTCATGGTGTCCTGGTTGGTAACGAAGTAGGGCGAGAGGTAGCCGCGGTCAAACTGCATACCTTCAACGACTTCCAGCTCGTCTTCAAAGCCACGGCCTTCATCAACAGTGATGACGCCTTCTTTGCCGACTTTTTCCATCGCTTCGGCGATGATTTCACCGATGCGTTTGTCGCCGTTTGCAGAGATAGTGCCTACCTGAGCAATCGACTTGGTATCGGTGCAAGGTACCGACATGGCTTTGATTTCTTTAACCGCGGCGTTGACCGCTTGGTCGATGCCGCGCTTAAGATCCATCGGGTTCATGCCCGCCGTCACGCCTTTCAGGCCTTCAGCGATAATGGCCTGGGCCAGAACAGTAGCGGTAGTCGTGCCATCGCCTGCAGCGTCAGAAGTCTGTGAAGCGACTTCTTTCACCATTTGCGCGCCCATGTTTTCGAACTTGTCTTTCAGTTCGATCTCTTTGGCAACAGAAACACCGTCTTTAGTAACGGTGGGTGAGCCGAAAGATTTTTCCAGTACTACGTTACGGCCTTTCGGGCCGAGGGTAACTTTTACCGCGTTGGCGAGAACGTCGACACCGCGGGCCATGCGTTTACGAGCATCATCGGAGAACTTAACTTGTTTAGCTGACATATCTGCTACTTCCTAATATTGAATGCAAAAACGTGAAAGTAAATAGTCGAAGCACTGGTTAAATAAGTACCAGCTGCAACGATGCTTAGCCTTCAACAACGGCAAGAATATCGGCTTCGCTCATGATCAAGACTTCTTCGCCGTCGATTTTTTGCTTCTCGACGCCATAGCCATCTTTAAAGATCACGTTATCGCCAACCTTAACGTCTAGCGGACGGACATCGCCATTTTCCAGAATGCGACCATTACCGACGGCGAGTATTTCACCGCGTGTCGGTTTTTCTGCTGCATTGCCCGGAAGCACGATGCCGCCTGCGGTTTTTTGCTCTTCTTCAACGCGACGGACGATGACACGATCGTGCAAAGGACGGATATTCATTCACGTTCTCCTGAGTATGGTTGAAGCCCTGGTGAGGGCGGTTAGCCTAAAAGTGTTCTCGAGGGAGTAACCCGCGAGAAGTGAAGACCTCACGGTCTTCTTTGTTAATGGCAGCTACCGTCTCGATCGCTACCGAATTTGTGTGCTGAATGAAAAATGGGGGCTGCGAATGGCCTTTCAAGGGGGAGAGTAATAAAAAAATTGCTTTTCCGCTGAATTTCTTCCGAAGAAAACCTCAGCGACGGCGTGGGGGCTCATCTCGACTAATAAAATCACCTTCAATCGGGCCATCCTGTTGTGAAGACTGGCTGTTTTGATATTCATTGGGCCGAGCTGATGAAGCGCTGGGGCCTTGCTGTTGTCCGGCAACTTTTTTAAGCCCCAGCCAGGTAAGTGCTTTGAACATCAATTGCCGCGCGCTGGGGATCAAGCATGCCAAGCCTACTGCATCAGACAAAAAGCCTGGGGCCATTAATAAGGCACCGCCGAAGATAAGTGCAGCGCCAGTTAATAGCTCACTGGAGGGGAGTTCACCAGCCTCCATGCGCTGGCGTGCCCGCGCAAAGGTGGATACACCCTCTTTACGAATCAGATGTAGCCCGGCAAAACCTGTGCCGAGCACTAAAAGTAGGGTGGTGAGTAGGCCGATCTGGCTGCCAATCGAAAACAGAACCACAAAATCCAGTAGAGTGAAAAGTGATATAAAAATAAGAATAGGCATGGCTAACTCCCGAAAAAGCGACTCGATAACAGTCGTAAATGCGTAATATGGTGACATAAATATAAATAGCAAGCAGCTGACATGACGTATTCCAGCGATGATGTAGCTCGATTTATGTCCATAATTCTTCTATGCTGCGATGCACAATGAAGCTGGTTTAATCTTTTGTAAGGAGTCACGAATGGTACTTACCGATAAAGTCATTGCAGTCACGGGTGGGGCGCGAGGGTTGGGTTATGCCATGGCGCTGCGCTTGGGCAGGCAGGGTGCACGCATGGCGCTATTGGATATGAGCGCTGAAGCGCTTGATCAGGCAGTATCGCAACTTGCCGCTGAAGGTATCGATGCCCAGGCGTTTGTGGTGAATGTCGCCGAAGAAGCCTCCGTGACTCAGACGTTTGCCGATATCGCGCAACGCATGGGGCCTATCAGCGGTTGTGTCAATAATGCGGGCATTACCCAGGATGCGCTGCTGGTAAAAGCCAAAGAGGGGCAAGTGGAAAAGCGCATGTCCTTAGAGGCTTGGCAAAACGTTATTAATGTCAATTTAACTGGCGTTTTCCTGTGCGGTCGCGAAGCCGCCACTCAGATGATTGAAACCGGACATGAAGGCGTGATCGTCAATATCTCCAGTATTTCCCGGGCAGGCAATATGGGGCAAAGCAATTACGCTGCCGCAAAAGCGGGCGTACATGCGTTGACAGTCACTTGGAGCCAGGAGTTGGCACGCTATGGTATTCGTACCGGCACCGTAGCGCCTGGGTTTGTGGCTACCGAAATGACCGCTGCGATGCGTCCTGATATGTTGGAGCGTATCTCGTCAAGCGTGCCGTTAAAGCGTTTGGGTGAGCCCGATAATATTGCCCAAAGCGTTGCCTTTATTATGGAGAACGACTACTTCTCTGGGCGCATCATCGAGTGTGACGGCGGTTTACGGCTATAGTTTCTTGGCCGTGGTAAGACAAAGGCGTGTTGCATAGGTGGGCGGCTCTAAAAGGCCGCCCGCGTTGCGTGTGTAGATGAACGTGTGAACTCACTCATCTGTACATAACGCTTAAAAGTAGTCGTGGCTAATTTTGCGCTGAAAATACATCTCAAGGCGCAGGGTCATCGCCCAGCGTGGGTCGTAGCTGACATCGCGCTGGAAGTGTAGCTCCGGAATCACATCGGCGAATAAAATACCTTTATGAAGATCACGGCGGTAGCGCGTCTGAAGGTAGTAATTAGTCATGCGAGGATTGGACACACTTTCGCCGATGGCGATAGCCGAGTAGCGCAGTGCACTGCGGCGGTTGATGCGGTGATTGATTTCGGCAACTTCACTGTACTCCAGTTTGTCTTCTTCCTCGCGCCACTGAACTGTCGAGATAAAGCGTAAATGGCGGCGTTTGCTCAACGGTCGGCCGACATCCCAGCGTGTGCGCGCTGAGTAGCCTTCATTGTTGAACCATGAGACGCGGTTATTTGACTCAAGCTGCCACGGCCCTTCACCCAGTTGCCACAGGCGCTCGCTGGTAAAACGCACGTAGGGGTCAAGAGGGAGGCGCAGGCGAACACCGGCACCTACTCGATTGCTCCAGTTTTCGCGTTTATCTCGGCTTTCTAACCAATCCAGGCCGAGCGTAGAGCTGCGACGGTCACGCTGGTCATTGGCAAGGCGCCCAGAGCCCTGCTCTTCTAGGGTGCCTTGCGACTCTTCCGGGTCACTCTCGATGACCAGTCGCAGGCGATCCTCTGAGGTAGGTAGGTCAATACGGTAACGAAGGGTGGTGTCGCCGCGGGTGCCATCCCCCTCCATCCAATCAATCTCTTGGCCGAAACGTAGATAGGACTCGTTGTTGACCTGCATATGGTCGTCAGTGCCAAAGAATCCATCGATGCGGCGCGATGTGTTATCAACCCAGTTGCCTACACTTTCACGAAACGGCTCAATGCGCTCTTCCGCCCACTCGGGTAAGTCACTATCTTCCTCTTCGGCATACACATTCGTCGAAACCGTAGTGAGTAGGCCAAGCCAGCAGAGGGTTAACAGTTTATGCATCGTCGATAGTCTCGGTAATGGGGCGTCGCTGCTTAACAATAGCGTTTATTTAGCGTGCTTTATGGGTCTCAATCTCTTTTGCCCACTCCAGCACACGCTTGCGTTGGCCACGGCTATTGAGTCGATCCGTATCGACGCTCGCCGGGATAAGCTGGTGATTGGGTGGCGCGTTAAGGTCGAGGTTAAAGGTTCGTGACGCGCCTGTCGGCATATCCTCGGAGCCATAAATAGCGATAACGCGAATTTCAAGCTGAATATCCTGCTCTTGCAGTAGATTATCATCGATTTCCCAATAATCTTTAACCTGATTCACAATATCACCAAACGATTGAATGTTCAGATAATCCCCGGAAGCTAACGGGCCTTGATGAGTGCGGTAGCTGGGTTCTTGTTGCTCACCTTTCTGTTGGCTACCCGTTTGCTGTTCACCACCGTGCTGCTGGTACTCCACTACGTCAAGGGAGTAACTGCCCTTTTGGGTATGCAGTACCGCTACCAGGTGTTGAACATAGATCGCTTCGCTGCTCATATTGCTAATTAAGCAGATGGAGTCCACGCCGATACCCTTGCCGCGATTAATGATCACGCGGGGGCGACGCTGTCGCACATAGCCGTTATAAAGTAGCTGGGCGTAAAATACCCATACAAAGAGTGTGCAAATGCTCGCTACAGCCGAGATTGCCTGAGCATTATCGTTGAGCCATTCCATTATATGAGATCCTTCTCATTGTTATTGGTGTTAATCCCTGACACGGGCTTTTGAGGATAGCCATTGAGGGAGGTTGGGTAGCATTATTTAGGAATAGAGACTAGCGGAAAAGTGGGGGTAAGTCAGCCAAATCGGCCTTTGATAGAGGTAGTATTGAGCAAATACCAGGCACACAAAAAAATGGCCTTAAGCCATGGGTATTTTTCAAACGAAGAGAAGGTGTTTTGCGAAGAATACTGACCAAAAGCTATCCAAGTAGCGCTAACATCAAGCTGTTTGGAAGCTATTCAAAATACAAGAGGGGCTGTGCTAACCTCTTGAAAGCTAACAAGTAATTGGTGCGGATGGGGAGACTCGAACTCCCACACCTTACGGCACTAGAACCTAAATCTAGCGTGTCTACCAATTCCACCACATCCGCTAAGACGAGGCGTATATTATCAACTTTGTGATAGAAGTCAATCAATGATTTGATATTAATGCATATGGCAGTCAGGAGAGGGCATGGCATTAAAGGGGTGGCTACAGTGGGGTAGTAATTGGGTAAAGCAGGCCATGCCCGGCTACTGCGCATTTTGTTTGGCGCCGGCATCCGCAGGGCAAGGGTGGTGCGCAACCTGTTTGTACGAGCTGCCGTGGAACCTACATGCCTGTCGCCAATGCGGTGACCCAGTTGCTCATGGTACAAGCTTGTGTGGGCACTGCTTAGTTGACCCACCGGCATTTTCGACCACCCAAGCGGGGCTGTTGTATCAAGGGTCGATCAAACAGTTGGTGCATGATTTTAAATTTCATGCTTCTCCGCGGGCGGGCACGCTATTGGCTGAATTGATGCTCTTAACCCCGCCGATAGACCTGGGAAACGCACTTCTATCAGTGCCTATGACTACCACGCATGCGTGCACCCGAGGATTTAACCAGTCGCACTGGTTGGCCGAACATCTCAGCCGCCAGCTTGGAATTCCAATGGTGTCGGCCAAACGGATAAAGGATTCCCCCTCCCAGCGCACGTTGAACCGCCGCCAACGGGCTGCCAACCTGGCGGGTGCCTTTGTCTTTGAATCACCGCCCCCGGCGCATTTGTTAATAATCGATGATGTGGTCACCACCGGATCCACAGGCAACGCATTAGGGCGCGCTGCGCTGGAGGCAGGTGCCAAACGTGTTGATATTTGGGCGGCCGCACGGACACCGTTAGGTAAGGATTGATAGAATAGTCTTTTCGCTTATTCATTAGCTCTTTCGCCAACCCAGGAGTGGCCTATGTCACACCCGTTTAGCTCTCTTTCGCCTGATTTAGTGATGTCTGCAGTGGAGTCGCTGGATATTTGGCCTGCAGGCGAGCCTTTTGCGCTAAATAGCTATGAAAACCGTGTACTGCTATTTCGCGATGACGATGGCAAGAACTGGATTGTTAAGTTTTATCGGCCTGATCGTTGGTCAGACAGTGCGATTCAGGAAGAGCATGATTTTCTGCAGGAGCTGGTAGATCAACAGGTGTCGGTCGTTGCCCCTTGGCGTGATAAGGCGGGGGCGTCTTTACACTATTTTAAGGGCTTTCGGTTTACGCTGTTCCCCCATTGCCCCGGCCAGGCGCCAGAGCTTGATAATCCATCGCACCTATTTGCCATGGGGGAGTTGCTGGGGCGGTTGCACCAAGTGTCAGCTAAAAAAACCTTTCAGCATCGCCCGCGTTTAGAAATGGCGAGCGGTATTCTTGATGCTCAGCAGCGCGTGCTGGCCAGCAATTGGATGAGCCGTCATCAGCGCCGGGCCTATGACCGTGTGATCGAAAAGGTTCACCAGCAGCTCCTAAAACATAATGTGCCCGCCAGCAGCATGATTCGCTGCCATGGCGACTGCCATTTGGGGAATGTGCTGGGGCGTGACGAGCAGTTTACCCTAGTCGATTTTGACGACTGCACCATGGCGCCCGCCATGCAGGATATTTGGATGCTACTGCCCACCGATGACCCGCAGGGATGGCGATCGCAGTTAAGTGAAATTACCGAAGGGTATGAAGAGACGTGCCCGTTTCCTAGCGAGCAGATGGCGCTTATCGAGCCGCTTAGGAGTTATCGGCTGATCAGGCACTCAGCGTGGCTGGTATCACGTTGGGAGGATCCCGCTTTTCCTCGGGCGTTCCCCTGGCTGGCGGATAGTGGCTACTGGGACCAGCATATCCGCCAATTAGAGCAGCAGTGCCTGCAGTTAGAGAACCCACGCTGGCTGGCGTAATGAGCTTTCAGCCCACCACTGACTTGTTATGGCGATATTAGAACAAGGTCAATCAGGCACGGCTTCGTCGCGCGGCACAGGGTTGGCGATACCTTCTCCGTCTGCTTGGCGACGCTGTTCGTTAAGCTCTGCAGACGGATTGTCCAGTTCTTCAATCTCTACGGGTTGATCCAGTGTGAGAAGGAATGTCTGACCAGGGGAGAGTGCGCACTGTGAACCTTCGCAGGCGATACCATATTGGCCATCTTCGCCATAAGCGCTGGCGCTAAATTCGCCAGTGAAAATATCGCTGTCAGCGTCGTGTGTTTCAATACAGGTCGCCTCTTGGGTGGTAACGCGAATGCGCTCATCAACCCGTTGCGCCCTGCCTACGATAACGCAGTATTCCGGTAAAGAGTGTGAGGCGCTAGCAGCCTGAGTAGGGTGTAGCAAAATATCGTTAAGGCGCGTTTGGTTTGATTCAAACGCAAGCTCTTCCACAACCTCTACGCCGACGGTTGCTTCATTGGGCAGCGAAAGCGTAGCGTCTGCAGCGGTAGCCAAGAGCGGTGTAGCAAGAAAGGGGGCTGCAAGGGCGGTTAACCACAAAGGCGTTGGCTTGAATGACATGGCGAGCTCTCAATGTTGGCGCCTGCAATAAAGGCAGTTAAATAAAAACGCTTTATTATATCACAGGCATTGGGGGGACAAATTGAGTGGCGCGGCGCTCTGACGCAGTTCAAGGCTGCGCAAAAAAAACCTGAGTGAGGGCCAGCAGTTTTCGTACAAAGCCTGGGGAGCCACAGGCAGCCTAGATGCGGTAAAATGCACTCTTTGCTTAATACTCATTGTGCAGTGCTTTTTTAAAGTATACCTTTTGTACAATGAAGGTGGTGGATGACGCTGATTAATGTCCTCCTAATAATGATGTTACTTTTTCATGCGCAAAAGGGGATGACCTTGGTGACCGCCTGGAAGCGATTGCGCATCGTTTTTGAGATAGCTATTGATGAGGCTAAATATGTCCGATGATATCGCCGAGCACTACCGCCAGATAATCTCAGCACTTGGCGAAGACCCCGCCCGGGAAGGTCTGCGAGATACGCCTAAACGTGCGGCCAAGGCCATGCAGTTTCTCAATGCGGGCTACACTCAGTCATTGGACGACATTATCAATGGGGCGGTGTTTGAGTCGCAAACGGATGAGATGGTGTTGGTAAAAGACATTGAGCTCTACTCAATGTGCGAGCACCACCTGTTACCGTTCATAGGCAAATGCCATATCGCCTATTTGCCTAACGGCAAAGTGTTGGGGCTATCTAAATTTGCCAGAATCGTCGATATGTATGCTCGCCGTATGCAGATTCAGGAGAACCTAACCCGCGAGATTGCAGAGGCGGTGCAGGAAGTGACCGAGGCAAAGGGCGTTGCTGTGGTTATTGAAGCGCGGCACCTCTGCATGATGATGCGTGGCGTGGAGAAGCAAAACTCCAGCATGACATCGTCTGTCATGCTGGGTGGATTTCGTCAAAACCAAGCAACCCGGCAAGAATTTTTAATGCTCATTAGCTAACGTGTACGGTTGTCATTGACCGATTATGCACGCCGTAAATTTGGTTTAAAGGGGTGTTTCGTCTTAGCATGAAGACGTTAATGAGCCTACAAGGCCATCATTTTTGGTCAGGAGCCTGTCATGGAAGCGCTTAAAGAAACACAGCTATATTGCCCCTTTGCCTATATTGACGGCAGTTGGGTCGCGGCAGATAGCGGTGAGCAGATCACGGTATTGAATCCGGCCACCGGTGAAGCGATTGGCGATATACCTCGCTTGGGTAAAGCCGAAACCGAGCGGGCCATTGATGCGGCGGACGCTGCGCTACCGGCTTGGCGGGCGTTGACTGCTCAAGAACGCGCTGACTTGCTGATGAAGTGGCACGACCTGATGTTGGAGCATCAGCAGGATTTAGCCATGCTGATGACATTTGAGCAGGGCAAGCCACTTAAAGAAGCCGCGGGCGAAATTGCCTATGCAGCCAGCTTCTTACGCTGGTTTGCCGAAGAGGCGCGGCGCGTTTATGGCGAAACGATTCCCGCGGCTAACGCCAATCAACGCATTGTGGTTGCCAAGCAGCCAGTCGGTGTTGTTGGTGCGATCACGCCCTGGAATTTCCCTGCGGCGATGATTACCCGTAAAGCCGGGGCTGCATTGGCTGCTGGCTGCACGATAGTGGTGAAGCCCGCTAGCCAAACGCCGTTTTCCGCAACAGCCTTGGCGCTGTTGGCTGAGCGGGCAGGCATCCCACGCGGTGTCTTTAATGTGGTGCCAGGTAGCGCTAGCGATATTGCCCAAGCGATGACCCAATCTCCCAAAGTGCGCAAGATCACCTTTACGGGTTCGACTGAAGTGGGGCGCAAGCTGATGGCCCAAGCGGCGGAACATATCCAAAAAATATCGCTAGAGCTAGGCGGCAATGCGCCCTTTATCGTGTTTGAGGATGCCGATTTAGACGCCGCTGTGGAAGGCGCCATGGCAGCTAAATTCCGTAACGCCGGGCAAACCTGTGTCTGCACTAATCGCTTCCTGGTTCAGTCCAGTGTAATTAACGCCTTTTGTGAAAAGCTGGCTGTTGCCATGAACAGCGAGCTGCATGTGGGTGATGGCACCAAGCCCAATATTAATATTGGGCCGCTTATCGATGAAAATGCTGTTAAGAAAGTCAGTGAGCATGTGCAGGACGCCATTGATAATGGCGCTGAGCTGCTGTTAGGTGGGCATCCGCACCCGCTGGGGGGTAATTTCTTCACGCCTACGCTGATCAGTTTTGCCACTGACAAGATGAAGGTGGCCCACGAAGAGACCTTTGGCCCGCTAGCTGCTGTCTTCCCGTTTGATGATGAAGAGACCGCTATTGAGATGGCCAACGATACCCAGTATGGCCTGGCGTCTTATTTCTACTCCCGTGATCTTGCGCGCGTATGGCGTGTCGCAGAGGCGCTGGAGTACGGTATGGTGGGTATTAATACTGGCGCCATTTCTAACGCTGCTGCGCCCTTTGGGGGGGTAAAAGCCTCGGGCCTAGGCCGCGAAGGTGGTCATCAGGGCTTGGAAGAGTATCTGGAAACCAAGTATCTGTGTATTGATCTGGGCTGAAAGGCTCAATATTGGCTAGAAACTCGATATTGAGTCGATAGGCAGTGATTGATTAGCGTTTATTGATGATAGTAAGAAAGCCCCTTAGGCATGCTCCTATCAAAAGAGCGCCTAAGGGGCTTTGTGTTTCTAATCTGGGTTATTTAGCGGACTTAGTGGCGGAAGTGGCGCATACCGGTAAATACCATGGCAATGCCTGCTTCGTTGGCGGCGTCGATCACTTCCTGATCACGCATGGAACCACCGGGCTGAATAACCGCGGTAATACCTGCCGCTGCGGCAGCATCGATGCCGTCACGGAAAGGGAAGAAAGCATCAGACGCCATCACCGAGCCGGGAACCGAAAGGCCTTCGTCTGCGGCCTTGATGCCTGCAATTTTAGCCGAATAAACACGGCTCATTTGACCCGCGCCAACGCCCACCGTTTGGCCCTCTTTGGCATACACAATGGCGTTGGACTTAACGAATTTAGCTACCCGCCAAGCAAAAGCAAGGTCACGCAGTTCCTGCTCGCTGGGAGCGCGCTGACTGACCACGGTCAATTCGTCGCGGGTGACCATTCCGTCGTCACGTTCTTGCACCAGCAAGCCGCCGTTGACGCGCTTAAAGTCTAGTGCAGGCTGTTGCTCGCCGGGCCAGTGAGCGCTGACGTCCAGTAAGCGTACGTTTTGCTTATTAGCCACGATCGCGGCAGCTTCATCGCTGACGCCCGGGGCAATAATCACCTCGACAAACTGGCGGTCAATAATCGCCTGGGCGGTTTCGGCTTCCAGCGGCGTATTGAAGGCGATAATGCCGCCAAACGCGCTGGTAGGGTCGGTGGCAAAGGCTTTGTCGTAAGCTGCTAAGGCGGTTGCACCAATGGCGACGCCGCAAGGGTTGGCGTGCTTAACAATCACGCAGGCCGTCTCGCTAAACGCTTTTACGCATTCAAATGCAGCGTCGGTATCGGCGACGTTGTTATACGAGAGGGGTTTGCCCTGAAGCATTTTTGCTGTGGCAACGCTGGGTTCGCTTGCCTGGGGGTCAACGTAGAAAGCTGCCTTTTGGTGCGGGTTTTCGCCGTACCGCATATCCTGCTTTTTCTCGAGCTGCAGGTTAAAGGTGCGTGGGAACGCTTCATCAGCGGCATTGACCTTACGGCCTAGGTAGTCAGCAATCGCGCCGTCATAACCGGCGGTGTGCTCAAAGGCTTTAACCGCTAAGTCAAAGCGCGTAGCGCTACTGACCTGACCATCTTGGGCGGCCAGCTCGCCCAGCACTCGCGCGTAGTCACTGCTATTGACGACGATCGTGGTGTAGGCGTGATTTTTGGCGCAGGCGCGAACCATGGTGGGGCCGCCGATATCGATATTCTCGATAGCATCTTCAAGTGTGCAGTCGGGCTTGGCTACCGTGGCGGCAAAGGGGTAGAGATTGACCACCACCATGTCGATCGGCGTAATATCGTTCTCAGCCATGACCGCATCATCCTGGCCGCGACGAGCCAAGATGCCGCCGTGAATTTTCGGGTGCAGCGTTTTAACGCGGCCATCCATGATTTCGGGGAAGCCTGTGTGCTCAGACACTTCTTTCACGGCAATAGCATTTTCTTGCAGTAGACGGAAGGTGCCACCAGTGGAGAGGAGTTCAACACCGTGCTCAGTGAGGCCCCGAGCAAATTCCACAATGCCGGTTTTATCAGAAACGCTCAGCAGGGCGCGGCGGACGGGAGTGGCGTTGCTGTCAGTCAGGGAAGGATTATCAGCCATGAGAGGGGTATCAGCCATTAGAGTGCTCGTGTGCAGAGTCGAGAATTAAAAACAACAACGCCCCTGGTTATGGGGCGTCACCTTCGATAAGTCCGTATAGCTTGAGTTTTTTGCGCAGGGTGCCACGGTTTAGCCCTAGCGCATCGGCGGCACGGGTCTGATTGCCGTCGGTGTGCTCCAAGACGCAGGCAAGTAAAGGCGCCTCAACTTCGGCCATCACCATGGCGTATAGATCGGTCGCCTGGCTGCCATCTAAATGTTCAAAGTAGCGTCGCATGGCCGTTTCCACTGCCTCCCGAAGCGGCTGCGGCGGTGAGTTGGCTGCAGGATCCGCTAGCGTGCCTGCTAAATGGGAGTAACTATCGCTGGAGCCGACATCATTGGAATAGCTATCGCTTGAATAGGTGTCGCTAGAGAGAAGATCGCGTTCGGTCATGCAGCATGGTTTCCTTTGGCTAGCAAACGCGAGGCGGCGCCGGGGGCCATCGCGTCGTTGATCCAATCAAATTGCGTTTCAGGTGACGCTAACGCATTGAACTGCTGCTTAAGCGCGCGCTGTTGGGGCGGCGTAAAGCGTTGGTCATCGCTGAGGTACCAGCCGACATGCTTGCGCGCGATACGTACACCCATGGTGGTGCCATAAAACTCATGCAGCGCTTCAACGTGCCCGTGGAGCACTTGGTGACGCTCCGAAAGACTTGGCAGTGCCATCCGCTCTCCATGCTGGAGGTAGTGGCTGATCTGTTGAAATATCCATGGGTTGCCCTGCGCAGCGCGGCCTACCATCACGGCATCAGCGCCGGTATAAGCGAGTACCTCGGCGGCTTTTTCCGGACTTGTTATGTCGCCGTTGGCAATCACCGGGATCGATAGGTGAGACTTAATCTCGGCAATTGTGTCGTACTCTGCTTTTCCAGTATAGCGCTGCTGGCGATGACGGCCATGTATCGCTAACGATTGAATGCCGGCTGACTCGGCGAGCCGGGCAATGCGCAGGGCGTTGTTGGATTCGGCACACCAGCCCGTGCGTATTTTTAGCGTCACGGGTATATCAACTGCTGCCACTACTGCATCGAGAATTTCGGCCACCAAGGCTTCATCTCGAAGGAGCGCCGACCCTGCCGCCTTGTTACATACTTTTTTAGCCGGGCAGCCCATATTGATATCGATAATCTGGGCGCCTAACTCGGCATTCAAGAGCGCTGCCTGGGCGAGCATTTCAGCGTCGCCTCCGGCAATTTGCACCACTCTCGGGTCAGGTTCACCGCGGTGATCCATGCGCAGCTGCGATTTACGAGTATGCCACAAACTAGGGTCTGAAGTGACCATTTCGCCCACTACCCAGCCAGCCCCAAGCCGCCGGCATAGCTGGCGAAAAGGTCGGTCAGTGACGCCAGCCATGGGTGCAAGCATTACTCGATTAGGTAATGCAAACGGGCCAATGCTGGCAGGTAGTGTGGTTAACGTCATGGCGTCAGACTTTGTTGGTTTTAAGCTATGGGTGCAGTGCTAACGGCGAGTAGGCGTTTCAAGGAGGCGTATGATACGCCTACTCGGTGGTGGGGTGAAGGCCAATTGCCGCTTTAACGTGGACGCAAGCCACTAAGCCGCACCCAGCCTTCGCGAATCACCGGTTCATCCATAGCAATGCCTTGCGCTGCATAGGCCTCGTAAACCTCATTGGCCTGGTTTGCCAACACCCCCGATAGCGCAATGCGCCCACCTGGCGCCACGTGCCCGGCAATCATTGGCGCTAGTTCGACCAGCGGCCCCGCTAAAATATTGGCGGTTACGATAGGATAGTCACCGCCGTCGCTTAACTGCTCAGGGTAGTAGAGGTTTAGGTTCGACTCGGCAATACCATTCCGTTCGGCGTTGTCTCGGCTGGCCTGCAGCGCCTGGGGATCAATGTCGGTGGCGTCGGCGTGGCTAGCGCCCAGTTTGAGCGCGGCGATAGCGAGAATGCCAGAACCGCAGCCCACATCCAGTACGGTTTGCTGAGCTAGGTGACCGGTTACGGCCAGCTCATCCAGCCACTCAAGACACAGCGCTGTGGTGGGGTGCGTACCGGTACCAAAGGCGAGGCCCGGGTCGAGTATCAGGTTAACGGCGTCGGCCTCGGGTGGTTCGTGCCAGCTGGGTACAATCCACAGGCGTTGACCCATGCGCAGCGGCGTGAAGTCATCCATCCACTCGCGCTCCCAATCTCGATCAGCGAGCAGCTCATACTCGATGGTCGGGCAGGGCTCACCAGGCATCTGCTCTGACCAGGCGGCCTCGATACGCTCCAGCATGCTCTCGACCCCCTCCAGGTCATCGTATAAGCCGGTAAGGATGGTATCTTCCCACAGCGGTGTGGTGCCACGCTCTGGCTCAAATACCGGATCATCGTGGGCATCCTGAAGACCAATAGCCGTTGCGCCTTCGTCAAGCAGTAGTTCTTCTAGGAACTCTGCCTGTTCGGGGGCGACGTGGGCTTTGAGTTGAAGCCAGGGCATGGAGGTTCTCCGCAAGGCGAATTAAAGATAAATACAGTACAGACACATGGAGTAAAGACAAGGACGGGGTGGACATGGCCACCCCGCTGGGTATCACACAGTGCGCTGGAAAGCGCTTGGCTGCTGCATTAGCTGCCGAGTTTCTTTTCCAGGTAGTGAATGTTGACACCGCCTTGACGGAAGTAGCTGTCGCGAACCAAATCCTTTTGTAAGTCGATATTGGTTTTAATGCCTTCCACCAGCAGCTCGTCGAGGGCGTTACGCATCCGTGTCAGGGCTATTTCACGATCCGCGCCCCAACTGATCAGCTTGCCGATCAGAGAGTCATAGTGCGGCGGCACGGTGTAGCCGGTATAGAGATGGGAATCCATCCGCACGCCGAGGCCACCGGGTGCGTGAAACAGCGTTACCTTGCCGGGAGACGGCATAAAGGTGCGCGAGTCTTCGGCGTTAATACGGCATTCGAAGGAGTGGCCGTTGAGCTGCACATCTTCCTGGCGAATCGACAGCGGCAGGCCTGAGGCAATACGCAGCTGCTCTTTGACGATATCCACGCCAGTGACCATTTCGGTGACCGGGTGCTCGACCTGAACGCGGGTATTCATCTCGATGAAGAAGTATTCACCGTCTTCATACAAGAATTCGAAGGTGCCCGCACCACGGTAGTTGATCTTGATACATGCCTGGCGGCACGCTTCAAGCACCTGAGCACGGGCGTCTGGGTCAAGACCTGGCGCCGGGGCTTCTTCAAGCACTTTCTGGTGACGACGTTGCAGCGAGCAGTCGCGGTCATAAAGATGGATCGCGTTACCCTGGCCGTCGGCTAATACTTGTACTTCCACGTGGCGCGGCTTCTCAAGGAATTTTTCCATGTAGACCGTGCCGTCACCGAAGGCGGCGTGGGCTTCAGTGCGAGTAACGGTAATCGCTGAAAGCAGATGGCCTTCAGTGTGCACCACGCGCATACCACGACCGCCGCCGCCAGAGGCAGCCTTAATGATCACCGGGTAGCCAATGCGACGTGCCGTGGCGAGATTCGTTGCGTCATCATCACCCAAGGGACCGTCTGAGCCTGGCACCGTGGGAACGCCCGCTTCCTTCATCGACTGGATGGCGCTGACTTTGTCGCCCATCAGACGAATCGTCTCGGCGCGGGGGCCAATAAAGGTAAAGCCTGAGCGCTCAACCTGTTCAGCAAAGTTGGCGTTTTCAGACAAAAAGCCATAGCCGGGGTGAATGGCGGTCGAGTCGGTGACTTCGGCTGCACTAATTAGGGCCGGAATGTTTAAGTAAGACTGCGCTGACGATGCCGGGCCAATACACACGGCTTCATCCGCCAGGCGAACGTGCATCAGTTCACGATCAGCTTTGGAGTGTACCGCTACGGTTTTGATGCCGAGTTCTTTACAGGCCCGTAGGATACGGAGGGCAATCTCGCCGCGGTTGGCGATAAGTACCTTGTCCAGCATGGGAGAGTCCACCCGTGTTGAAAATGAAAGATTAAGCGATAACGATCATGGGTTGATCGAATTCTACAGGCTCGCCATCTTCCACCAGGATGGCTTCCACTACACCGTCACGGTCAGCTTCAATCTGGTTCATCATTTTCATGGCTTCAATGATGCATACAGTGTCACCTTGTTTGACGCTATCGCCGACTTCCACAAACGATTTGGCGCCCGGCGCTGGGCTGCGGTAGAAGGTGCCTACCATGGGAGAGTTGACTGCCTCGCCACGGTAGCTTGCGCCCTGAGGCTCTGCTTCAGCAGCCGGTGCTGATGCTGGAGCGCCCGCTGCGGGGGGAGCAGGCGCATAGCCAGGTTGCTGCGCATATTGCGGCATCGGCTGTGGCTGCCACGAAGCGCCATTAGGGTGACGGCTGATGCGGACTGACTCTTCGCCTTCCTGAATTTCAATCTCGCTAATATTGGACTCTTCGAGTAGCTCAATCAGTTTCTTAACTTTGCGGATATCCATGGCATAGCCCCATCAATGTCATAAAAGGTAGTCACAAAGCGCGCGAGCATAAGTGCAGGAAGCTCTTTATGGCGCGTACGTTGCGCAGTAAACCAAATTTAAAAATGAAGAGAACGCTGCATGTTAGCGAACGTTACCCCGTTCTCACCGTTAAAAAAGCAAGTTTTTAGCTAATATGGGAGCGGAGTTTGCCGAAAAAGTGCCAGGATGTCCAGCAACTGCCTACGCCAACGTCCAAGCCATCATGTAGTTAAGAATTAAACAACTGTTTGACGATGTTCGCGTCAGAAAGCGGCTTTAGTGCCTCAATGAGTAGCCAGCATAGGGTTTGAGCTTAGCTATTTGCTAGCCACTGGCTAACTGACTCCAGATGTTCGCGCAACTGATCGGCGGTCACTTCGCCTTGAATGCGTGCATCGCGAATCTCCTCACCCTGGCTGAAAAAGAGCAGGCTGGGTGGGCCGAAAAGATTATATTGGTTGAGCAACTCACGACTTTGAGAGTCCGTGCGGGTGACGTCGGCGGCGATCAAGGTGTAATCATTAAGCGCTGCGACGACCTGCGGGTCGGGGTAAACATCCCGCTCCAGCAGCTTGCACGAAATACACCAGTCGGCGGTAAAGTGGACAAAGACGGGCTGGTTGGCGTCTTCAGCTTGTGCAATAGCCGCTTCAAGCTCAGTTAAGCTGTTGACCTCGATGAAGTCGAGTGCTTCTGCCTGAGGTTCGCCGGAAATGCTGGAGGTTGCCGCAAGGGGGCGCAAGGGGTTACTACCCCCCTGAGCGGCGCCAATCACCAACACTATCCCCCAAGCTAGCAGCATAAGCCCCAGCGTTTGGCGTGCCCGCGGCCACCCCTGCGGCTGATTGAAATTCAGCGCCCCAAGTGCCAGTGCCGTGCCGATCGCAAGGGCTGCCCATAGCAGCAGCGCAATAGGCGCGGACACTAAACGCTCGACCATCCAAATCGCTACGCCCAACAGTAAAAGGCCAAAGGCAATTTTTACGCCGTTCATCCAGGCGCCGGAACGGGGCAGCAGCGTGGCGCCAAAGGTACCGACCAAAAGCAGTGGCACGCCCATGCCCATGCCCAGCGCAAACAGCACCGCGCCGCCCATCGCGGCATCCCCTGTTGAAGAGATAAACACCAGCGCGCCGGCCAAAGGCGCCGTTACACAGGGCGATACCACCAATACCGAGAGGGCGCCAGCCAGCGCTAGGCCGGCCGGGCCACTGCGCTGAGCGCGTGCCTGCCAAGCGTCAACACGGTTGGCTAAACGAGGCGACAGATTGAGGTTAAATGCCCCAAACATGGCCAGGGCAAAGAGCGTGAAGAGTACTGCAAAGATGATCAATACCGGTGCTGACTGCAGTCGCGCCTGAAGATTAAGCCCGGCGCCAAACAACCCCATTAACACCCCGACCAGGGCATAGGTCAGCGCCATGCCGAGCACATAGCTTAACGAAAGGGCAAAGGCGCGGGGGCGTGTGGGGTTCTGGCCAACCACGATCGATGACAAGATTGGAATCATCGGCAGCACGCAGGGGGTAAAGGTAAGCCCCAGGCCGGCAATAAAAAACAGCCCCAGTGCCAGTGGTAGGCTAGCATCGCTAATCAAAGCGCTAAAGCGGCTATCTTCGCTTTTGGGGGCGGCGAAACCATTCTGTTCAGAGGTGTTAGCGGCTGAAGTGTTGGCTGCTGGACTGGATGCCGTACTATCGGCTTGCCAATCGGCAAACTGGCTGGGGGGTTGGGTTTCGCTGGCCTCTAGGGTTGTTTGCTCTGGAGGGTAGCAGAGCCCGGCATCTGCGCAGCCTTGAAAGGTCAGGGCAATATTGAGCGGGCCTGAGTAGGGTGCTTCCAGCGGTACTTCAAACACTACCTGATCGCGGAACACATACACATCGCCCATAAACTCATCGTTGGTAAAGATGCCTTGGGGGATAATGGGGTCGCCGAGACTGACATCCTCAGTTTGGCTGACTACCGCGAACTGGTGGCGATATAGGTAGTACTCATCTGCGATATCCATGCCGATATAGAGCGTATCGCCATCATGCCAAGCAGTCGGCTGAAAGGCTTCCATAACCGGCAAAAATTCATCTTGGTTGCTAGACGATGAAAACCATTGGGCGTTTGCACTTAGCGGTAGCAAGCCAAGAAAGAAAATCAATAATGTAAACAGGCTCAGGCGTTTAAGAGATAACACGGTGCGTCCTTAATCAATGGCATCGCAATGAAAGGCGAACAGCATACCGCAACCTTAAGTCCCTGGCGTATACGCTGCGGTGACGTGACGCGGCCGTTAATAATGCGTTAATCCTGCGCATATAAAAAGACCGCCCAGAAGGCGGCCTCTTATCCCATTGGCGGCGGAGAAATACACCGCAAGGAGATTTTTACGCTTTTTGATAGGCGGTTACGGACTTTTCAATCGCCTTACGCGCAGCGTCAGCACCTTCCCATGACTCAACCTTTACCCATTTGCCTTTCTCGAGATCTTTGTAGTTCTCAAAGAAGTGAGCAATTTGCTGGCGCAGTAGCTCAGGCAGGTCGGTAACTTCGTGGACATCGTCGTAGAGCGAGCTTAGCTTGGCATGGGGTACGCAGATCAACTTGGCATCTTCACCGGCTTCGTCGGTCATGTTCAGAATGCCTACCGGGCGCGCGCGAATAATGCTGCCAGGTTGAACCGGGTGCGGGGTAACCACCAAGGCGTCCAGCGCATCGCCATCGTCGGCGAGGGTATGCGGGATAAAGCCGTAATTGGCGGGGTAGAACATGGGAGTGGCCATAAAGCGGTCAACGAGTAGCGCGCCCATGTCCTTATCAATTTCATATTTGATCGGGTCGTGGTTGGCTGGAATTTCGATCACCACGTAAACGTCGTTGGGGAGATCCTTTCCAGCAGGGATATTATCGAAGTTCATCGTTGATTCCTTGGTAGTGCTGTGGCTAGAGTCGTGCCGTGGTTAGGCAAACGTGTCAGAGTCGTTTATGGCGGAGAATTATACGAACATGACTGCACGATTACCAATGCGACATAGGTTGCTCGTGGGTGATCATTCATATGTCCTGCTATTTGGACGAATACGATAGAGACGTTTGGTGGGCATCGTTTCTGTTCCGCTGCGTGTATCATAGCCAGAGTTTATCAATAGTGTTGGTTGGCAGTGATGTCCCTCGATCGAGTCGGCAGCCTAGGAGGATGACTTGTCGCACGCCCAGTTGCTCATTAGTTATGGTCAAGCGTTTGTCGCGCCCGATCGGCGCCTGCATCGCAGCTCAATGTCAGTTCGCTTTCCTGAAGCGCCGCTGCTTCGCGCCAAAGGCGGCTGTGCGGTGATCAGCGACTCCATTTCACGCAATACCATGGCCAAACAGGCCGGTGATATCAGCGTGCGCGGCTTCCTGGCCGATTACTTCTCCACCCCTGATCACTGGGACGTAAAAACCTCTGCCACCCGCGTACTGCGCGCGCTTAATAGCTGGTGCTACAGCCAAAGCCAGCATGTGAAAGAGGGGAGTTTTGTTTCATCCATGTCGGCGATGGTGTTTCGTGGCCGTGAAGCCCACCTGTTCCATATGGGGGATACGCTGGTCTTTCGCTTACGGGGTGCCGAGTTTGAACAGCTAAGCCGCGACCATGTGACTGATTTAGGCGGCTATCGTTACCCTTCACGGGCACTGGGTCTGGATGGCAGTGTCGATATCGATTACACCCACATTGCGCTTAAGCAGGGCGATCTGTTCCTGTTTACTACCCAGGGCGTGCGCGGCACGCTGCTACCTTCCGACTATGTGCGCTTGATTCGCCAGGATGCCAGTGATCTGGATGCCGCCTGCGAGCGGCTAGCTGATGAGGCGAAGCAGCGCGCCCAGGAGCGTGGCTATGGCGGTGATCAGTTCTGCTTTCAGCTGGTACGTATCGATGAATTACCCGATGAGGTCGCCGAGCACCCGGGGCAGCTCTACGGTGATCTACCCATTCCCCCTGAGCTGGCGCCGGGTGAGCGTTTAGATGGCCTGGAGGTTCTCGCCGTGCTATCGCGAACGGCGCAGTCGCGGGTGTACCGTGTCCGTGATGTGCATAGCGAACGGGAAATGGTCATGAAAGCGCCCAGCCCCGAGCTCTCGTTGCGCAATGCCTATCTTGAGCACTTTCTGCTCCAGCAGTGGGTAGTGGAGCGGGTTAACTCGCCCTTTGTGGTTAAGGTGATGGAGCCATCTCGGCCACGACGCTACCTCTATTATCTGATGCAGCATATTGAAGGCGAGACGCTGCGACAGTGGGCAGAGCGCCATCCTCAAGCCAGCTTGACCCAGCGCCTGGACATTGCCAATCAGTTGGGTAAAGCGGTGCAAGCGCTGCATCATCGGGACATTATTCATCAGCAGATCAATCCCGATAATATTTTGATCGACCCACATGGCAAGCTCGTGCTCACCGATTTTAGTGCCTGCCATATGCGTGATGGGGAAGGGCATCGCCACTCAGGTGAGTTGCTCAGGCAGATTGGCTTTAACGAACACAGCGCACCTGAGTATGCCTTGGGCGACAGCATCGGTCGGCGTAGTGATCAGTACTCGCTAGCCTCCACTACTTACTGGCTTTTGACCGGCGCGTTACCTTACACACTGACACCCAACAGGCTGCGCAGCCATACCGACCTCGAAGAGTTGACCTATCGTAGTGCGCGAACAACCAATCCTGAAATCTCCCAGGAATTAGACGATGCACTACGCCGCGCCTTGGATCCACAAAGGGCGTTGCGGTTTAGGCGTATGTCTGAGTTTTTGCATGCGCTTAGGGTGCCGCTCGGGCGGCTGCCCAATCGGGAAGAGAGCCGCCAGGAGCCGCGGCGTTTCTGGCAGGGTGTGGCGGGAATTCTGTTATTGCTGTTAGTGCTTTCCTGGTTGCTACGCTAACTCCAAGTAGTAAAGGTGGATAAATAAGATTATGTCATTGCGAGGAGCGAAGCGACGCGGGAATCTAAGTGTATTGTGGCAGCCAACCCCGAGATTGCTTCACTGCGTTCGCAATGACATAAGGGTAGGTCATTGCGAGGAGTGAAGCGACGAAGCAATCTCAGTTCGCAATGACCGGTGATCCGTTTACAGCGTAAAAATGGGCAACTTGCGTTCTGCTTTGGCCAGTTTCAGTTTGGCGACTTTGGGTAGGCCATTCTCGAACGGTGGGAAGTCCTCGCCCTGAATCAGCGGTGAGAGATAGTCCCGGCAGGTCTGGGTAATGGCAAAACCGTTTTCGCTGATAAAGTCCCGGGGCATAAACTTCTCTTGGTTGGCCACCTGGGAGAGCGGGGCAGAGATCACATCCCACTGGTAGGGCGCCTGAGAGATGCGGCGAATGGCGGGCATCATGGCGTTTTTACCCGCCAGCGCCAAGGTTACCGCTTCGCGACCCACCGCATAGGCTTGTTCAACGTCGGTTTTAGACGCCAGGTGACGCGCCGCGCGCTGCAGATAGTCGGCCACTGCCCAGTGATACTTGTAGCCCAAATCCTGCTTGATCATACCGGCAAGTGTTGGTGCCACGCCGCCAAGCTGGCGGTGGCCGAACGCATCGGTGTTACCTGCATCGGCCAGGAAAGTGCCATCTTCGTAGCGAGCGCCTTCAGAGACCACAATAACGCAGTAGCCATACTGTTTAACGCTCTCTTCAACCCGTGCCATGGCCGCTTTACGGTTAAAGGGGATTTCCGGGAAGATAATCATATGCGGCGGCTCGCCTTCGGCTTCGCCTGCTAAACCACCTGCGGCGGCAATCCAGCCCGCGTGGCGGCCCATCACTTCGAGCACAAATACCTTGGTGGAGGTAGCGCACATGGAGGCGATATCCAGCGATGCCTCCAGCGTTGAGGTGGCAATATACTTGGCTACGCTGCCAAAGCCCGGGCTGTTATCGGTAATCGGCAAGTCGTTATCGACGGTTTTAGGCACGTGGATAGCGGTCAGCGGATAGCCCAGCTTCTCGGAAAGTTGAGAGACCTTTAAGCAGGTGTCGGCGCTATCGCCGCCGCCGTTATAGAAAAAGTAGCGAATATCGTGGGCTTTGAAGACTTCGATCAAGCGCTCGTACTGGGCACGGTGGGTGTCGATGTCTTTGAGCTTATAGCGGCAGGAGCCAAAAGCGCCGCCCGGCGTATGGCGCAGTGCGGCAATGGCCTCATCACTCTCCTGGGTAACGTCGATAAGGTCTTCCGTTAAGGCACCGATAATGCCGTTATGACCGGCGTAAACCTTGCCTATTTGATCGGGGGCTTGACGGCAGGCTTCGATAACGCCGCAGGCGCTGGCGTTGATCACGGCGGTGACGCCACCTGATTGGGCGTAAAAGGCATTATGCTGGGCCATGGAAACGTCTCATCTCCTAAAAACGGATAGTTTTAATCGATATATTTATCACCGCCAAATACCCGCTACCCGGCATTGTCGGTTCTAAACCAGATTGCTGTAATGGGGCGAAGTTTAGCGTAAAGCCTGGCTCTCTGCATTAGCGGCTACGCTGTTGACGGCGAGGTGTTAATCCGCACCGTCCATCTCTTGCTCGCGCTGGGCAAGCTGCCAGCCACCCAGGTCTTTATAGCGATTAACCATCGCGCAAAACAGTTCGGCAGTGCGCTCGGTGTCATAACGAGCGGAGTGAGCGGCTTTGTTGTCAAACTCAATGCCCGCGGCACGACAGGCCCGGGCAAGCACCGTTTGACCATAGACCAGGCCTGCAAGGGTGGCGGTATCAAAGCTTGAGAACGGGTGAAAAGGATTGCGCTTAATGCCGCAGCGATTGACCGCCGCATTCAAGAAGCCCTGGTCGAACGCCGCATTATGGCCGACTAAAATAGCGCGCGTGCAGTCGTGGGCTTTGATCGATTTACGAATCGGGCGGAAAATTTCGCCCAGCGCTTCAGACTCGCTCAGCGCCACCTGGCGACGCAGGGGGTCGTCCAGGTTGATACCGGTAAAATCGAGCGCAGACTGCTCTACATTCGCCCCTTCAAAGGGCTGAATGTGGTAGGCATAGGTGGCATCAGGAAGCAGGTTGCCCTCCGGATCCATGGTCAGCGTGACGGCGGCTATCTCGAGTACAGCGTCGCCTTGGGCATTAAATCCCCCGGTTTCTAAATCAACGACCACAGGCAGGTAACTGCGAAAACGTTGGGCCATTAATTCGCGGGCAATAGCCTCGCTCATGCAGCTCTCCTTGGTTTAAAGCGAGTAATAGTAAAGCGAGTCATCAGTCAACATCAGCGGCAAACCACCGCTTTGAATGGGGAGATTCTAGCAGCTTTAGCCCCCAGGCGTCGTTGACGGTATTCGCTGGGCATTGAGAACGCTATACTCAACGTCAGTCTCAACGGTTTACTCCAACGAGCTATCAAATACGAGCTATCACATTCGCCAGGCGCTAGTGGCAAGTGTAGTTTTTACTAATGAATATCTTATGGTCAACGAGGAGCAAAGAATGTCCGATGTCAAAAAGGTTGTGCTGGCATATTCAGGCGGCCTGGACACATCCGTTATCGTTAAGTGGTTGCAAGAAACCTACAACTGCGAGGTAGTGACCTTTACTGCCGACATCGGTCAGGGCGAAGAAGTCGAACCGGCGCGAACTAAAGCGCAAGCGCTTGGCGTGAAAGAGATTTACATCGAAGACTTGCGTGAAGAGTTCGTGCGTGACTACGTCTACCCGATGTTCCGCGCCAATACTATCTATGAGGGCGAGTACCTGCTGGGTACCTCTATCGCTCGTCCGCTGATTGCCAAGCGGTTGATCGAAATTGCCAATGAAACGGGGGCTGACGCTATTTCCCATGGTGCTACGGGTAAAGGCAACGACCAGGTGCGTTTCGAACTTGGCGGCTATGCCCTGAAGCCCGGCGTAAAAGTGATCGCCCCTTGGCGGGAGTGGGATTTAACTTCCCGCGAAAAGCTAATGGCGTATTGCGAAGAGCATAAAATTCCGGTCGATTTTTCTAATAAAAAGAAAAAATCGCCCTACTCAATGGATGCCAACCTGCTGCACATCTCCTATGAGGGCGGCATTTTGGAAGATCCCTGGGCCGAAGCTGAAGACGATATGTGGCGCTGGAGTGTCTCTCCTGAAGCCGCGCCCGACCAGCCCACCTATGTTGAGCTGACGTTTGAAAAGGGCGATATCGTGGCCATCGACGGCGAGCCGTTGAAAGCCCATGAAGTGCTCGAAAAGCTCAACAAACTGGGTGGCGACAACGGTATTGGCCGTTTGGATATTGTTGAAAACCGCTACGTGGGCATGAAATCTCGTGGCTGTTATGAAACGCCAGGGGGCACTATTATGTTGCGTGCTCACCGTGCCATTGAGTCGCTCACCCTAGACCGCGAAGAAGCCCACCTAAAAGATCAGTTGATGCCGAAGTACGCAGAAGTGATCTACAACGGTTACTGGTGGAGCCCTGAGCGTCGCATGCTGCAGGCGGCCATTGACGAGACCCAAAAGAATGTAGCGGGTGTCGTGCGTATGAAGCTCTACAAAGGCAGCGCTACCGTAGTGGGCCGCAAGTCCGATGAGTCGCTGTTTGATGAATCAATCGCTACCTTTGAAGATGATGCTGGCGCTTACAATCAGAAAGATGCCGAAGGCTTTATTAAGCTAAACGCGCTGCGTTTGCGCATTGCCGCAGGCAAGGGTCGTAAGCAGAGCTAATTAAGCGCTGATAAAAGCAGCTTATATCTTGCAGGGTGGCCATCTCCTTGCCGCCCTGCAAGCAAAGGAGCCATTATGCTTAAGAAATTATTTTCCGGTCTCTTCGGTAGTGATCGTCAGGCTGAGCCAGGTGCTACCACCAAAGCTGCTGAGCCGGTGGAATACAAAGGTTACGAGATTGTCTCTCAGCCAGACAATCAGAGCGGTCAGTACCGCGTCAGTGGCTGGATTCGCAAGGCCGACGCCAGTGGTGAAACTCTTGAGCACCGCTTTGAGCGTTCCGATATGCTCCCAGGGCGAGAGGCCTGTGATGCCATGATGATCACCAAAGCGCAACGCTATATTGATGAAGTAGGTGAAGCGATGTTCGAGCCAGACCCGCGCAGGGCAGGCGAGGGCGAGTAGCAACAACGCCATCATATCATTCTAGTAAAGGAGAGGCGTATGCGTTTAGTACACCAAGCCTCACCCTGGCGCTCTCTGTTCCATGAGGATGGAACGCTTAATGCCTCGGCGCTTAATGCGCCGTTAGATCATCTCTTCTCGAAACTCTTCTCTACATTCCCCTTGCCGCAAACCTCATTAGCTGATGTCTATGCGTGGCAACTGCCGCTGGTCGAAACGTTGGTGCATTATGATTTACCCGCCTGGCGTATTAGCCAAATCATCAGCGACCACAATGCTTTACTTTATCGTCAGGCTATTGCGCAATCCCTGGACGAAATGCAGGCGCAGGGGTGGGGCGCTCCGCCAGTCGACTACTGCATACTGCTACTAGGTTCCGCGGCGCGTTTTGAGAGCCTGCTAGGCCCCGACCAGGATAATGCGCTGATTATTGACGATTATCCTGACCATCGCCACGTAGAGATCGACGGCTACTTTCAAGCGCTGGGTGAGCGGTTTACCCAGCGCCTGGATGAGGCCGGTATTCCGCTCTGCAATGGCCATGTCATGGCGCGATGGCCGATGTGGCGCAAACGGCTGAGTGAGTGGCACGCGCAGCTAGACATTTGGAGCGCTGATCGCCGGGTAAAGCGCGTACAACAGACTAATATCTTACTCGATTTTGCCCCGATCGCTGGTAATCCGGCGCTTGCTAAGCAGTTGGGTGAGAGCATCGCTTCGACACTTCCCAAAGCGCCACTGTTTATGGATGAAATGGCGGCGCTACTGGATGAGTTGCCGGTGGCGCTGGATCGCTTTGGGCGGCTTGCCTCAAGCCCGGGCCTGGATGCCCCTCACGAACAAGCCCTTAATCTTAAGCATCAAGGCTTGTTGCCGTTGATTAGCGCTGCACGCTTACTCTGCTTGCGGTACGGGCTGCGCGATATACCCACACGCGAGCGATTGATCGCGCTAAGCCATGCAACGGATGCGCTAACGTCGGCTGAATCGGCGTTGCTTGTAGCCGCTTTTGAGCGACTGCAGCAGCGCCTATTGGATCAGCAGCGGTATAACAAAGCTCGCGGTCAGGCTGCAGATGGCTGGGTTGACCTGCGGCGCCTGCGCGAAGACGAGCGATTACTGCTGAAGTTTGATCTACAGCAGATTAAACGTTTGAGTGCTAGCGCTCAAAGCAGCGTATAAAATAAATCAGCTAGCGTCGGTATAAACAAGCGAGCGCGCTTTAGAAGCCGCTTGGAGCATGACGTCGGATGGAAAATCTAGAGGAGAAAATTGACTCTCTGCGGCCTCCACATCATTAAGTAACTTACCTAATGAGCCTATACGCTGATTGATAGCATCTTCAATAAAGCGCCCAAGCCTGATTTCATTCTTCATGAGTTCGGCACTAATCCCCAGGATGGTAGGCATTAGCGAGAATAAACCCGCGATAAAGCTTTCCTGTTCATCGAGTCTACGTTGGTCGGCCATCATTTCACATGCAAATGCCCGGGTTAACCCTTTGATAAGGTTAAGTTTGCTCACAGGGCTGTTGTTAGCGAGCATAACAATGGTAACCAGGGTACGTAGCTCCCTCAGCCCTATAATATGTAAACAATCAATCAGTTTCGTCGTGGGACGACGTGAGCCCTTCTCCGCGGAGTTTGCGCGCTTGAATATTGCGCTCAGTAAGTAAGGATCCCTAGCCACTAACGTACTGATTTCAGAGAGACGCACATTGTCACTATACAGTGCGGAAAGTAGCTGCATTTGATTGGCGCGTGACGTTGAGAGACGAGCTGTTTGAGTTAGTTGGGTTTTGGGGCGCTCATAAAAATAGCCCTGGAAAAGAGTAAAACCTAGCGCTTTACACTGCTTGAACTCTTCCTGTGTCTCAACTCGTTCAGCCAGAAGCGTAATCCCTTCTTTGTGTAGCTTTTTTATTAGTTTTTTAGGTAAGTCGTTGGATATGTCAAATTTGACGATGTCGCAGAAGGGCAGAAATGCATGGTTATGTTCATCTAGGATAAAATCATCTAACGCTAATTTATACCCTTGGCTTTTAATGTAGTGCAAGGCATCAATAACTTCTTTAGTAGGCGAAGTATCCTCGAGAACCTCAATGACTATTTGTTGACTAGGTAGCCCAGTCAGGTCTGGATTGGTGAGCCAGTCTGCAGAAGCATTAATAAACAGCTGGCGTGTGCCGCAAAGTTTATCCAGGCCAATTTCATAGACAGCAATAGCACATGCTCTGGCGGTGGCTTGGACATTATCAAAAACGTTAGCAGTCTGATTCGTTTCATTAGCCCGATAAAGAAGTTCATCGGCGACATGACGTAGCTGAGCATCCACTATTGGCTGGATCGCAATAGTGTACTCATTTGTGTTCGCTTTTTGAGGAAGGTGACACTCATTTTTCATCGGCTCATCCACGACATGCTTCTTTAGGCGAAAGTAGAACTCTGGAGTAAAGAATAACTTAGTTTTAGTGAGCAAGGCTAGCCGTTGTCACCAATAAGGAATCAACGCTTTATGTTGGAGGCGCAGCGGGGAGTTCTAGCGTTAAGCAGGCACCGCCTAAGGTTTTAGCATCTTCGACCCAAAGCCGTCCCCCCAGGTGGGCGATAATGCCCCGGCTAATCGGTAGCCCTAAGCCACTGCCCCTTGGCCGACCACGGGGAATATCATCGCCTTGCTGAATTTGATGGAATTTTTCAAATACCCGCTCACGCTCATCTTCGCTAATACCCGCACCGTTATCCTCTACACTCAGACGGAAATGACGCCGATGACGATAAAGCGTGAGGCGCACTTTTGGCTGCTCCCGATCGGCAAACTTACCCGCGTTATCAAGCAGGTTAATAATCACCTGTTCTAAACGGTCATGATCGCCAACCACCATCGCAGGATCAGCTTCTAAGCTAACGTCTAGCACTATGCCGCGCTCCTCATGCAGATGCGCAATAGCATCAATGCTATGCCGAGTCAGGGCGGCAAGATCAAGAGGAACGGGGTTAAGCGTTAAACGGCCGCTCTCCAGACGGGCAAGATCCAGAATTTCTTCAATTAAACGTGACAGGCGCTGGCTCTCGTGGACGATCACGCCAAGAAAATGCTGACGTTTTTCATCAGGCAGTTGGCTGCTATCGCGCAATATTTCGGCAAAGGCGCGAATCGAGGTGAGCGGCGTGCGTAGCTCGTGGCTGACCATGGCGACAAACTCATCTTTCAAGCGATCCAGCTCACGCAGGCGCTCATTGGCACTACGCAGTTCTTCGCCAATTTGCACCAGCTCCTGAGACTTCTGCTCCAAACGGCGGTTGTACTCCAGAGTTTGTGAGGTCGTGTCCAGAATGCTCAGAATCGACTCAATATCCAGTGCTTCGCCGCGTACCACCGAGTTGATCAATACTCGCGCTGAGGAGCTACCCAACGCCCCCGCCAGTGCCTGTTCGGCGCGAGTAATCAGCTCCGCGGTGGCGGGCTCGTCCGCTGCATAAGCGCTTTTGGCTCCGCTATGGCTAAATACACGGCGGGTGGTCGGGGTGCCAAGATAGCGAACGAGTAGTTCTTTGAGTGCACCCTGGGTAGTTTGCCCGCGCCATAGTGACGAAGATAGTGAGGTGGTTTGCAAATTGGGGTGCATCGCTTCGGTGAACAGTGCCGCCTGAGTTTGCTCAAGGGGCGTAGGGCGGGTAAACAGCGATACCCCCACCAATAGCCCCACGTTGGCCAACATGCTCCAGAGCAGCGAATGGGTATAAATATCCCAATTTTCGAGCCCGAATAAGCTGTAGGGCACTAGCCAACCGATGCCCCATGGCCCCTCGGTGAGCAGTGCTGTATCCAACCAACCGGATTGAGCAAACCCGGGTAGCAGCAGGGTATAGCACCAGATTAAGAACCCGGCGATTAAACCAACGGTGGCGCCTTGGCGAGTAGCGCCACGCCAATAGAGTCCAATCAAAAGCGCTGGAGCAAACTGCGCGGCCCCAGCGAAGGAGACCAAGCCAATAGTGACAAGGCTATAGGAGTCACCAATCAGAGCATGATAGAGATATCCGAGCAGTAGAATCAGCACGATAGCGATGCGGCGAATACCCAACAGCCAACCGGCAAGCTCCCCTTTGGTACTCAGGTGCAGGCGCCGTGAGCGCAGCAGCAGTGGCATCACCAACTGATTGCTAACCATAGTGGAAAGCGCGATTGTCTCCACAATCACCATGCCTGTCGCCGCAGACAGACCACCAATAAAGACCAGTAGCGGCAGCCCTTCTAAACCAGCTGAGAGCGGCAGCGTGAGTACGAAGCTGTCTGGATCACCTGCGCTTACGCCTAACAGCAGGCCAGCCAGCGCAATGGGAATAACGAACAGATTAATCAGCAGCATGTAGAGGGGGAATAGCCAGCTTGCTCTGGCTAAGTGCTGCTCATCGACATTCTCCACCACCAATACCTGGAATTGGCGAGGCAGAGTTAAGAAGGCCAAAAAGGCCAGCACCAGCATGCCCACCCAGCCGGTGACCCCACCAGGAACACTATTCAACCGCATGCTATCGACAAGGGCCGGCGTGGCCGCTACCTGGGCAAACAGCGCGGCGGGGCCTTCAAACATCACAAACACTACGAACACGCCAACGGCCATAAAGGCTACCAGCTTAACGATAGATTCCACGGCGATCGCTGCCACCATGCCTTCATGGCGCTCGCTGGCATCCAGGTGGCGTGTGCCAAACAGAATAATAAACACCGCCAACACCAGGGCGACCCAGAGGGACTTATCCATCCAGAAGTGTTCATCCACCAACGTAGTGTCGGCCGCGTGGGGATAATTGATCAGTACCGCATGGCTAACAGTGATGGCTTTTAACTGCAGGGCAATATAGGGGGTGATGCTAATGAGCGCCATCAGTGCCACCAGCGCGCCTAAACTGGTGCTTTTGCCATAGCGGGCGCTGATAAAGTCGGCAATGGAAGTGATTCGCTGCCGCGCGGCGATGCGCACCATCTTGCGTATAACAAAAGGGGCCAACAGCATCGCCAGCGTCGGCCCCAGATAGATGAGCATAAAACTGGGTCCATACTCAGTGGCGCGCCCTACGCTGCCGTAGAACGTCCAGGCCGTGCAGTAAACAGCAATAGAAAGGGCATATACCGTTGGCGAGCCAATGATGGAACGACCCTGCTCTGCCCGCCGGTCGCCCCAGGCGGCGACCACAAACAGCAGCGCCAAGTAGCCAAAAGCGGTGCCGAGGATAATCGCCTCACTACGCATGGTTAGCGGCCTGCACGCTGTTCCATCAGCCAGGCGGTTAAGCCGATCACCCCAGCCCAGGCGATAAATAGATAGAGCGGTAGCCAGCCCACGCTAAACGCGGGAAGGCGATCCACCACGATAATCAGCGGCGGGCAGAACAGTAGCAGGGCAATCGCCACCAGAGCCATTAGGCGCTCTGTTTGGCGTGATTTAACACCGAACGGTTTCATTAGGCACTGGCATCCTGTCGGTCGAAGGCGTTGGCTTGCAGCGCTAACAACTGCTCGAGGGTATCGACGCCGCGGGCTTCTAGGCGTGGCAGCAAAGCTAGCCATAGCTCGGCGGTAACACGAGCATCGCCTAATGCAGTGTGGCGGGTGCCCGGCGGAAAAGCCAGATCATAGCGCTGGGCAAGGCTATCCAGATCATGCCCAGCGAGTGCTTCGTCCAGTGCCCGTGAAATCAGTAGGGTATCGATCACAGGGATATCAAAAACGACCCCTTTGTGGCTAATGGCAAGCAGATCAAAGGCGGCATTATGGGCCAGCAAGACGGCTTCGCCGACATAATCACGAAAGCGGGTAAGCACAATATCCAGCGGTGGCGCACCGATCACATCGGCATCGGTAAGGCCGTGAATCGCGGTGCTAGCCGGCGGGATCGGCCGCTGCGGATCAACTTTTTGATCGAAGACCTCGCTTGCCAATAAACGGGCGTTGACCACGCGGCAGGCGCCAAGACTGATGACGGTGTCGCCTCGGCGTAGCTCAAGCCCGGTGGTTTCCGTATCAAAGGCGACTATTTCCAGGCTGCGCAGTGTTCGGCTGGCCAGCGCTTCATCTGGTGGAGGCAGGTCGGCAATGCCAAAGTCATGGAATTCAGGGCGCGGCGGGGCGGTTTCGCGTGGGGCGCCGACGCGCTCCATGGCGGGCAGGGGGAGTCGCAGGCGTGAATGAACGCCGTCATCGTCGGCAAGGCTCCAGATGTCGCTGGCGTGTTGGCGCAGCACATCCGCGACGCTTGGCGTCAATGGCAGGGAGTTTAGCGGCTGCTGGCGCCACTCCGCCAGTTCGTGTTCAGGGATTGCTTTGCCACGCCAAATAAGGTCGAGATAGACGCGCTTATTGCCCAGGCACATCTCACCCTCAAAGCCACTGTCAGGCAGATGGGTATTGAGGTGTTTGACTAAAGAGTCGAACAGCGCAATGAGTGCCGGAGCATCGCCTTTAAACCAGGCTGGCATGCCCACCGGGGTGATTAGGCGGTGCTCCGGATCAAGACGCTCATCCAACGCTTGCCAGAAATCGTTTGACCACATGGGCGTCAAGCGCTCGCCCTGGTGTTGCATGTCGTCGAGTAGCTGGCCGATTTTAGCCACGTTGTCGCCAAGCGTAACGCCTTCCTCGTGGATTACCCGCTCAAAACGCTGGCGTAAAGAGGATGTACTGGCGTCATTTTGATCGCGCAGCTGTATCAGCGCATCAGCAGCGCTGGTCAGGCTGGCGGTATGCTGGCGAAGCGGGGTCAGCATGGCCGCCAGTTCCGCTCTAACGCCCATTTCGCTCGACCAAGAGGCGGTGGCGTCACTAAAAGTCAGCAGTGTTTCGCCATCGCTACCCGGTACGCGGCGTAAAATGACTTTGAGCCAGCGGTCATCACAGGGAGCGAGTAACTCGCGCGGGGAGCCGTCATTAGGCAGTTGACCGAGCATTTGCTGTAAGCTTACTACTGGCAGCAGCGCCTCCAGGCGTTTACCCAGCCCTAACCCGGTATTACCCTCAAAAAAGTCCTCGGCTGCCTGATTGAACAGCATGAGCCGGCGGTGGTGATCACACAGTAGCAGCGGTGTTTCGAGCACTTGCAGCAGCGTTTCCAGCTCCTGACGAATACGTGCAGCGCTGCGGGCGCCGTCAGCGTGAGCGGTGGCAAGGCGACTGCGATCTGATCGCCAACTTTCGCGTACTCGACGTAGGTCGGGCCCCAGCCCTTTTAGCCAACCTTCGGGTGGGTGCTCGTCTCGGGCGTCCGGGTTGGCGACCAGGCGTGCCAGCTGCACCTGTAAATGGCGCAGCGGGGTAAACAGCATGCGCTCAAGCAGCAAACCGACTAAAAAAATCGTCGCGCCACCGGAGAAACTGCCTAGCCAGAGAGCGATGCGCGTTACGCCTGTGGGAGCAAGCTTGGCATCCAGCCAAGCGGCGAAAATGGCTCCACCCAGCAGGCTGATGCCGCTAAGTAGCAACCAGAGGCCAATCAGGCGCTGACGCTTGGGCAGCCCGCCTCGGGTCATGGCTGCTCCTCAATCAGTAGCGCTTTGACTTTTTCGACCAGCGACTGAGTAGAGAAGGGCTTGGTGATGTAATCATCGGCGCCCAGCGCCATGCCTTTTTCCCGCTCAACGTCACGCCCGTGAGCGGTCAACATAATAATGGGAAGCTGGGCAGTAGCCGCTTCGCTACGCAGCCGCTCTAAAACGTCAAAACCGCTAATCCCGGGCAGGCTAATATCAAGTAGCAGTAGATCAGGCTGGCTATCATTCACTCTTGCCAGGGCCTGTTCACCATCTTCGGCAGTGACGACCTCAAACCCCGCTTGCTCCATCAGGAATTCTAGCGATAAAACAATGTTGGGTTCGTCATCGACGACGAGCACTTTAGCCATGGAGCTCTCCTGCTTTTATTTGTTTTAACGTTTATTTGTTTTAAAGCCGTATGAATGCAGTCTAGATAGATCTAACAGGTCAGCCAAGACGACCTTGGCCGAATGCGTGCAAGTTCAGGGAGCTATTGCAAAAGAGATAGGGTTTGCACGAAAAGTCGGCGAGCGAAGACTAGACAAGGCAAAAATCAACGAGAAAGCGGAGTTTACGGGGTGTAAATGAGCATTTCGAGGCGATTTTTAACGCAGTATTGTCGAGCGCAGGCAGTTTTCGTACAAAGCCTAGTAAGCGCGCTTTGTTACACTGCACACCTCTGTGCCATTGCTTAACATGTTATGGCGTTCCACTGATCTGGCTGTTAGGGCTGTAAATGCGCGTTCTCCTGTTATCTGCCTACGAGGCGGTGAGCCATCGCTACTGGGCACAAAGTTTAATGGCGCAGCTTGAGGAGGTGTCGTGGACGCAGTTGAGCCTGCCGCCACGACATTTTGCTTGGCGTATTCGTGGCAATCCGCTGAGCTGGATGCTCAAAGAGCACGATACTCTCAGCCAGTCGTTTGATGTAGTGCTAGCCACTTCGATGGTTGATCTGGCAACGCTGGTAGGGCTGTTCCCGCATCTGGGTCGAGCAAAAAAGGTTGTCTACTTTCATGAAAACCAGTTCGCCTATCCTGAGTCGAGCGATCAAATGCCACAAGTAGAGGCCAAAATGGTCAATCTCTATACGGCGCTGGCGGCGGATAGCGTGGTGTTTAACAGCGCCTATAACCGTGACTCCTTTATTGATGGCGCGCGAGCTTTTTTGAAAAAAATGCCGGAAAACCTTCCGGCAGCTAAGCCATTAGAAGCGATACGCGAGCGGGCTATGGTATTGCCGGTGCCCATTCCTGATAGCACAGCCCCTGAAAACTTAGCACCTGAAAACGTAGAGCTTGAAAACTTAGCATCTAAAAACTTAGCACCTTGCCAGCAAACGGCTTTTCAAAAAATGGTGCCACAGCGAATTATTTGGAATCACCGCTGGGAGTATGACAAAAATCCCGACGACTTCTTCACCGTGTTGTTTGCGTTAAGCGAAGCCGGTGTAGCGTTTGAACTGGCGGTGCTTGGTCAGCGTTTCCGCCAAGTCCCCGCTATTTTTGCCGAGGCCGAGCAGCGCTTAGCCAAGCATATTGTGGCTTGGGGGCCACAGCCGGAGGAGGCCTACCGTGAGTTGTTGGATAGCGCGGATATTGTGGTTTCGACCACTTGGCATGAATTTCAGGGGTTGGCGATCATGGAGGCGGCCCAGCGCGGGGCGTTGCCGCTGGTGCCGGATCGGCTCTGCTTCCCGGCGCTTTATCCGCCTGCCTATCGCTATGACGGTACCCGGGAAGGGCTTTACGACCGGCTCAGTGCTTGGCTTAACGATCCAGCGACTCGCCCTGAACTACTTGATACTACCGCTTGGGAGTGGCCCGCTTGGCGTGAGGCTTACCGCCAGTTGCTGATGAGTTCGACTTGATGGCCTAGCAGCCTGTCGGACTTAACACTGATCTACTGCGAATCCCGGTATTTTGGCCAACTTTATTCGATCGATTTCGTTAAATAGCGCGCTATTCGCCTCAATCGATCGATAAATTTGGCTCAAAATCCGTTCTTCTCGCGACGATCGGTCAAGCCCGACAGGCTGCTAGCCGTTAAGCAAGTTCGGTTTTGTCTTTGTAGTCGCACAGATCCTCGATAATGCAGCTACCACAGCGGGGTTTGCGCGCGATACAGGTGTAGCGGCCGTGCAGAATTAGCCAGTGGTGAGCATCGTGCAGAAACCCTTTTGGCACATGGCGCAGCAGTTTCTGCTCTACCTCAACGACATCTTTGCCTTTAGCGATGCCGGTGCGATTGGATACCCGGAAAATATGCGTATCTACCGCCATTGTGGGCTGACCAAATGCCGTGTTGAGAATTACATTGGCCGTTTTACGGCCTACGCCGGGCAAGGCCTCCAGCGCTTGGCGGGTGTCGGGCACTTCGCCGGCGTGCTGATTAACGAGGATGTGGCAGGTCTTCATGAGGTTTTCGGCTTTGGTGTTGTACAAGCCGATGGTTTTGATATGCGCTTTAAGCTCATCGATACCTAAATCAATGATCGCTTGGGGCGTGTTAGCGACCGGGTAGAGCCGCGCCGTGGCTTTATTGACGCCTACATCGGTGGCTTGAGCAGAAAGCAGTACGGCAGCCAGCAGCTCAAAGGGCGTGTTCCAGTTAAGCTCGGTGGTGGGGTGCGGGTTCTCTGCCTGAAGGCGAGCAAAGATTTCATGACGCTTTTGGGCATTCATGGCGGGTCTCTTAATAAATACGCGTTATAAATACAAGCAGTTGCTTACATGTGTACTTTCGGCATCTTGCCAACTATTTAATCGTGCCGGTAACCCGTACGCGGCGCTCAGTTCGGGGTGCTGCCGCGACTGGCTTGGCACGGGCAGCATTGCGTTGATCGATAACGTTTTTCAGCGCGATTAACAGGCCCGCCACAAAGAACGCGCCGGGCGGCAGCACGAAAAACAGGAACTGGTAGTCGTCGGCAATCGTCAGCTGCCAACTGGCCGCTTGCGGCCCAAACAGTAGCGCCATATCGCTAAACAGCGTGCCTTGGCCCAGCAACTCGCGCAGAGCGCCAAGTAACACCAGTACCGCAGCAAAACCCAACCCCATCATAAAGCCATCGATGGCCGCTGGAAGCACCGGCTGGCGGGAAGCAAATGCATCGGCTCGGCCAAGAATGGCGCAGTTGGTCACGATCAGCGGAATAAAAATCCCCAATACCTGATAGAGCGGGTAGGCGTAGGCGGCCATGAGCAGTTCAGCGCAGGTAACAAAAGCTGCAATCACCATTACGAAAGCGGGCAAGCGCACCGCGCTGGGCACCTGGTGACGAATCAGCGAAATCGCCGTGCTGGCGCCTACCATTACCAGTAGCGTAGCCAGCGCCAGCCCCAGCGCATTGACGACATTTCCACTCACGGCTAGCAGCGGGCAAAGTCCCAGCAGTTGCACCAGCGCGGGGTTATTCGACCAAAGGCCGCTTTGGGCTAGTTCGCGCCACTGGCTCATAAGGTGGGCTCCTCAAATGACATCGGTAGCGGTGTATCGGCGGCGTACTGAAGCGCTTTATGGACAGCGTTGACCACGGCTCGGGGCGTAATCGTTGCACCGGTGAACGCATCAAAGTGACCGCCATCTTTAGCTACCGCCCAGCCTTCTGGTGGCAAGCTATCTAACCTTAAACCATTAAACCGGGTGATCCAGTCGCTGCGGCTGCGCTCAATGTCATCGCCTAGCCCAGGCGTTTCCTGGTGCTGGGTAACGCGCACGCCGCTGATACGCTGGTGCTCATCAATGCCAATCAGTAGGTGGATTTTGCCGTTATATCCCTGGCGGGTTACCACCGGCAAGATCACTGCGCTGCTTCCGTTTCGGCTCGGGTTATTGTTCTCGCTGCCACTTACCCACCAGCCTTGGCTATCACTCGCCAGCCCTAGCGCTTGTGGGTTGGGAAGGGTAAAGGTGCTCTCCAGTACCTGGGTGACGGGGGTATTCGCCAGCGCTTGGGGCAGTACTTCCTGCAACTGGCGGTGTTGGTAAGCCAACTGATGTGTCTCTATACGTTCGGCGGTTAGCGCGCGGGTAAGCGCGACACTGCCGGCGGTAATCAGTGCAAAGGTGCCCAGCGCGAAGGCGCCACGCCGCATGGCCTGGAGCAGCGTCATGGCTGTTCTCCTGGCTTACCCGGTGAAGCTTTTTGCTGGCCAGTGGGCCGCGGCACGCTATATATATCCAGTAATGGTACGCACAGGTTCATCAGTAAGACCGCAAACGCCACAGCATCGGGGTAGCCGCCAAAGGTGCGAATAATGATAACCAGCGCGCCGATCCCCGCGCCATAAATAAGTTTGCCGCGTTGGCTGGTGGCAGCGGAGACCGGGTCGGTGGCAATAAAGAACGCCCCGAATAGCGTTGCCCCGGTGAGCAGGTGAAACAGCGGTGAAGCAAAGTGGCTGGGGTCGCTGAGATAAAACAGCGTGTCCAGTAGTACTAGGCTGCCAAGCATCGCGATCGGAATATGCCAACTAATAATCCGCTTCGCTAACAACACCACACCACCTACTAGCCAAGCAAGTGCTACCCATCGCCAGGCAGTTAGGGTTCCATTCGGCAGTGGGTTAGCCGCCCAAAACTCGCTGGCAAGCACGGCGTCCCCTTTGTGCTTAAAAGCATCTAGCGGTGTTGCGCCGCTCAAACTATCTAGTTGGGCGGTCGGTAGAGTTCCGGTGATTTGCGCCCATAAATCATTAGGTAGCATTTCCTGGGGCGGTGCCCATAGCGTCATGTAGGTAGGAAACGACACCAATAGCAGCGCATAGCCCACCATGGCGGGGTTAAACGGGTTATGCCCCAAGCCGCCGTATAGCTGCTTGGCGACTACAATTGCCGCGATCATACCCACGCCGACAAGCCACCAGGGGCTAGCGGGTGGCAGTGACGTGCCCAGCAAAACGCCGGTAAGCAGGGCACTTGAGTCATTCAGCGTCACACGAATGGGGCGCTTGCGTAGCCGTAGCACGGCGGCTTCAAGCGCAATACCAAAAGCGGCGGCTAACAGTACATTGCTGATAACTCCAAGGCCAAAGAAGTAGCTCATGGTGGCGATGCCTGGCAGGGTTGCTGCAATTACCCAGCGCATTAAGCTTGCCGTTGGTGGCACCGCGGTTGCCGTCATGGCATCTTTAACGCCTGAGGCGTGCATCATGCTCATGGCGACTCCTCGTTAGACTGCTGTTCGCGCGCCTGGGCAAGCTGCAACTCGGCTGCTTTCAAGTTCTCCTGGGCGGTGGCAAGCTGCATTTCTAAGTCATCCAGGGATTGTTTAGGATCTTCCTGAGCGACGCGCGCCAGGGTTTTTTCAGCCTTTTTGACCGATGCTTTGGCGGCGGCATGGGCGATGCGCAGACCGCGTAAGTCGACCTTTTCGCTGTTGGTTGCGGCAGTGTTAGAAGGGCGCCGCTGTTGCGCCTGGCGGGCTTGCTTGCGTGCCTGTTTCTCAGCCTCCTCCCGAGCAAGCCGCGCTTGGCGAAACTCAAAACGGTGCTTGGCGTGCTCCGCTTTTGCTGTCTCAATTCGCTGCAGGCGTAACCGGCTTTTAGCTTCCCGGTAATCCACCACGAGCGGAATATGGCTGGGGCAGACGTAGCTGCAGGCACCGCACTCAATGCAATCAAATAGGTGGTAGCGCTCAAGCTTGGCATCATCCTGAGCGCGGGCGTACCAGTGCAGCTGTTGCGGCAGCAGTGCTACCGGGCAAACGCTTTCGCACTCACCGCAGCGAATGCAGGGCGATTCTGCTGGGGGCGGCGGTAACTCTTCAAGCGTTGCCGCGATTAAACAGTTGGTAAGCTTGGTGACCGGCGTATCGAGCGTTAGCAGTGGCGTGCCCATCATGGGGCCACCTTGAATCACTTGGTGTAACTCTGGGGTATTTAACCCTGCCTGCTCCAGCAGCTCTCTAACCGATGTGCCCAGACGCACCCAGCGATTGCCGGGCTGGGTGATGGCCTCTCCAGTCAGCGTGACCACCCTGGAAACCAGCGGCTGACCATCGCGCACTGCGTGTAGTATCGCCAGTAGCGTGCCTGGGTTGTGGCACAGCACGCCAACATCAGCAGGCAGCCCGCCACTGGGTACGTTGAGGTCTAGCAGTTTTTTAATCAGTTGTCGTTCGCCGCCGCTGGGGTAGCGGGTGGCGATCACGGCCAGCTCGACGGGGACTGGCTGACTATTGGTTAGGGCTTGCTTCAGCGCGTCAATGGCCTCGGGTTTGTTATCCTCGATGCCAATAACGATATGCTGCGCGCCACACAGTTTGGCGATTATCTGTGCGCCTTCAAGCACCTCGTTAGCGTAGTGGCGCAGGGTAAGATCATCGGCGGTGATATAGGGCTCGCACTCGGCGGCGTTAATCACCAGGGTGTGAATCGTATGTTGTTCGACCACCCGCGCTTTAATATGGGTGGGAAACCCGGCGCCACCTAAGCCGACGATGCCGCTCTCGTTTAAACGCTCAAGCAGCGCGTGGGGTTCGACATTTTGCCACACCAATGGTGGCAGTCTAAGCCACTCATCTTGCCCGTCACCCTCAATGCTGATTTGGGTAGTGCTAACCTCGCTCACCGTACCGCTAATGCTGGCGTGCAGGGCACTAGAGACCATACCTTCACGTTTGGCAATCACGCTGCCCACTTTTACCGCATTTCCTTGCGCCACACAGGGCTTCGCTGGCTGACCGCTGTGCTGCTGAAGGGGGAGAGTGACCCGGCGGGGCAGTGGCGCTTCAATCAGCGCGGATTGGTTTGAACGCTGTTTGCGTTCGGGGGGGTAAATCCCTCCCGGGAAGTCAAAGGCGTTCGACATCAAGACACCCCTGAAGCGGGTTGGCGGTCGCTGGCAATCATGTTTGATGAGTGCGCCACTACCGGCTGCCACTGGGTGAGCGGGGCTGAGCGTGGCAGCATATCGATACAGTCCACGGGGCAGGGGTCAAGGCAGAGATCGCAGCCGGTGCACTCGTCTTCAATCACGGTATGCATTAATTTAGCCGCGCCGATAATCGCATCGACCGGGCAGGCCTGGATGCACTTGGTGCAGCCAATGCACTCCGCTTCGCGAATAAATGCCACCTTGGCTTCGCTTTGCGCTTCGCCATCCAGGGGCTCGGGGTCGCGCCCGAGAAGATCGGCAAGGGCGTGAATCGTCGCTTCGCCACCCGGAGGGCATTTATTCAGCGCATCACCCTGGTTAATGGCTTCAGCGTAAGGGCGGCAGCCTGGGTAGCCGCACTGGCCGCACTGGGTTTGCGGCAGTAGCGCATCAATTTGCTCAACTAGCGGGTTATCTTCGCGCTTAAAGCGCTCGCTCACCAAGCCCAGCAGGGCGCCAAAACCGATACCCAAGCCGGTTAATACCGCGACGGCGCTGAGGATTCCAATGATATCAATGGTGCTATTCATTGCGCGCTGCCTTCATCCCTGCACCAACCCTGAAAACCCTAAAAATGCTAACGACATAAGGCTGGCGGTGACCATAGCAATCGCGGCGCCTTGGAAGGGTTTGGGAATATCCGCCCCCGCTAAACGTTCGCGCATCGCGGCAAACAGCACCAAAATAAGCGAGAAGCCCAGTGCTGCGCCCAATCCATAAAGGGTGGTGTGGAAAAAGCTTAATTCACGGTTTAACGACAGCAGGGCTACACCCAATACCGCGCAGTTGGTGGTGATCAGCGGCAGGAAAATGCCCAGCACCTGGTGCAGCAGCGGACTCAGTTGGCGCACCATGATTTCGGTAAACTGCACCACGGCGGCGATCACCACGATAAAACTAATGGTACGCAGGTAGGTTACATCCAGCGGCACAAGCAGGCCGTGATAAACCACGAAGCTAGCGGCCGATGCCAGGGTCAGCACAAAGGTAGTGGCCAGGGACATGCCCATGGCCGACTCCAGTTTATTGGAGACGCCCATAAACGGGCATAGGCCCAAGAACTGAACCAGTACGAAATTGTTGACCAGGGCAGTGCTGATCAAAATGATAAATAACTCACTCATGGCAGCGTATTGTGCGAAGAAAAGGCGGCGCTGGCTAGTGGGAGGCAAGGAAGTTTGATGTGTGAAAAACCTATGCAGGAGGAAGTTTGAATAAAATTGCCGCTGTAATAAAAATGCAAAGGGCAGAGCGCTTTTGAGTCTCTGCCCTTTAACCTGCTTACCGCTTATGCGACGGGTTAGGTTACCCGCTGACCCGGCTCGGCACCTGCATCGGGAGAGAGCAGGTAGATGCCATCTTCGTTAGCAGAGGCCAGCACCATGCCTTCCGATACGCCGAAGCGCATTTTGCGCGGAGCCAGGTTGGCGACCAGGACCGTTAAGCGGCCTTCCAGGGCTTCCGGGGCGTAGGCGGAGCGAATGCCGGAGAAGACGTTGCGGGTTTCGCCACCCAGGTCGAGGGTCAATTGCAGCAGTTTGTCGGCGCCTTCTACGTATTCGGCTTTGGCAATACGCGCAATGCGCAGGTCGACTTTAGCAAAGGCGGCAAAGTCGATTTCCTCGGCGATAGGCTCTTCCACCAGCGGGCCTTTGGGTGCTTCTTTCAATTTTTGCTCTTCCACGAGATCTTCCTTCGACGCTTCAATCATGGCATCGATTTTGTCACGTTCAACGCGGGTCATCAGCGGCTTGAATTTGTTGATTGTGTGCTCGGTGAGCACACTCTGTCGAGTGTGCCAGTCCAGCGACTCAACGTTAAGAAAAACACGGGCCTCTTCAGCCATGGCGGGTACCACAGGAGCCAAATAAACCATCAACTGGCGGAACAGATTAATGCCTACCGAGCATATCTCAAGCACCTCTGTGTCACGGCCATCCTGCTTGGCCAGCGCCCAGGGTTCTTTATCAGCAATGTAGGTGTTGGCTTCATCCGCCAGTTCCATAATTTTGCGCATTGCCCGGCTAAATTCCCGGGCTTCAAAGTCTTCGGCAATATCATCACCGGCGGCAATAAAGCGGGCGACCATCTGTGGCTCAGCGCAGTGGCTTGAGAGGCTGCCACTGCCGAGCTTTTTAACAAAACCGGCGCAGCGGCTGGCAATGTTGACCACCTTGCCGACTAAATCTGAATTTACCCGCGCGGCAAAATCGTCCAAATTCAGATCCAGGTCATCAACTTTGGAAGTAAGCTTGGCGGCAAAGTAGTAGCGCAAGTATTCCGGGTTGAGATGATCGGCGTAGGTGGCGGCTTTAATAAAGGTGCCGCGGGATTTCGACATCTTGGCGCCGTCTACCGTCAGGAAACCGTGGCAGTTGACGGCGGTGGGGGTGCGCAGATCCGCGCCATGCAGCATGGCGGGCCAGAAGAGCGCGTGGAAGTAGACGATATCTTTGCCGATAAAGTGATATACCTCGGCATCAGAGCCTTTGTTCCAGTAGCTGTCGAAGTCGATACCTTCGCGGTCACACAAGTTCTTGAAGCTGGCCAAATAGCCAATTGGCGCATCCAGCCAGACATAAAAGTATTTGCCCGGGGCATCGGGAATTTCGAAGCCGAAGTAGGGCGCATCCCGGGAAATATCCCACTCGTTAAAGCCAGACTCAAACCACTCCATCAGCTTATTGCGGATTTGCGGCTGCACATGGCCGTCGTCAATCCAGCCCTGCAGGAAGTCGGCAAAGTCAGGCAGTTTAAAGAAGTAGTGGGTCGATGTACGTACTTCGGGCGTTGCGCCTGAAATGGCTGAAACGGGGTTGATCAAGTCGGCGGGAGTATAGGTAGCGCCGCACTTTTCGCAGTTATCGCCATACTGGTCTTCAGCGCCACATCTAGGGCAGGTGCCTTTAATAAAACGGTCAGCCAGAAACAGGCCTTTCTGGGGGTCAAACATCTGCTCGATATCACGGGTGGCAATATGGCCTTTATCCCGTAAGCGCTTATAAATCATTTCGCTGAAGTGGCGGTTTTCAGCGGAGTGGGTCGAGTGGTAATTGTCGAACCCAACGCCAAAGCGGGCAAAGTCTGTTTGGTGATCGTTGGAAACCCGCTCAATCAGGGCTTCAGAGGTAATACCTTCCTGCTCGGCACGCAGCATAATGGCGGTGCCATGGGCGTCATCGGCACATACGTAGTAGCACTGCTGGCCACGGCTTTTCTGGAAACGTACCCAGATATCAGTCTGGATATACTCAAGTAAGTGACCGAGGTGAATGGCTCCGTTGGCGTAAGGGAGCGCGCTAGTCACCAAAATGTTGCGCGTGGCGGTAGTAGACATGGTGAAGGTTAATTCCGAGTGAATAAGGGTGCCGGTCAGGCGATAGTAAAAAAGACGGCGAAGCCGCTAAACGCTTCGCCGATACCGTTACGTCCTAGCAACGATTAATAAAGCGCTTGCTCTTCTTGAACGACTTCACGCAGCAGTTCTAAAAAGAGCTTATCAGCCTCAGAGTGTTCAGCCGGGTCTTCCGGTATATGCACGCTGGTGGTATCGGAAATTTCGTTGGCAATCCGCGCCATCACCGCAGGGCTATTGCCTTCGGTCAGCTGTTCTCTGGCAATCGCCAGTGATTGCTCAAGGATCTTTGGATCTTGCAGCAGCTTACGAATAAAGCCACGTAGCTCGTTGATGATACGTGTTTTCTGAATTTCTGAACCGGACATGGGGGTCTCCTTAGGATCGCAATTGACGACAGCGCCATGCGAAACCAATCAATGCGTCGACCATAGCATTTTTTCCGCCAACGGGCATGAATTGCCCGTTATTAAAATGGCAGCTTAAAACGCTGATTTAGAGCGTCAGTCGCCCTGCCTTGTGTTTAACAGGGTTCGCGTACTGGGCAAGCCAGTAGGGGCGCAGAGGCTCCGGCACTTCGGCAAGCCGGGCATTAAAGCGTTCACGGTCTTGTCGAGTGATGGCTTTGCGTGCCACCAGCTCCGGTGCTTCGCCCAGCGCCTCTAAAGCCAAATAATGACTGGGGAACAGTCGATAGCCACCAATCACCTGGCGGTCAATCTCAGCAGCGACTTCGTCGGGCGTGGCCATATCAGAACCTACCGGTGTGCCAAAGTGCAGCCGTACACGCCCTTTGGAGCCGGTAATGCCGGCTACAATGGAGCGAATATCTTCAAACTCACTTTTAGCGTAGCTACCCAGTGTGTCGATATCGTGCAGCTCCTGGGCTTTTTGGACATCGCAGGGGTCGTATTCATAGCTAATCGATACCGGTACCAGCTTTAACTCAGCAATTGCCTCGCCAAATACCATGTCTCGTTCTGCGGCTCGCCTGGCCATGATCAACATTTTGATAATGGCGGGCTCAGTGTGATCGATGCCGTTCTTGGCCCGCCCTTCCCGCTGTGCCATCCAGATTGAGTGCTGGTCTTCGGTAATGGTATGGCGAATATAAGCGGAAAGTTGCTGGTATGCTGCCAGCATAGCCCGCTTACCTCGGGCGCTGCGTGGCACGATAAAGCTTTTATTAAGCCGCATTAGATCTGTGACATAGGGCTTTTTAAGCAGATTGTCACCGATCGCGATACGCACGGTATCGCGGTTTGCTTGATACAGCGCATAGTTGACGAACGCGGGATCCAGCGAGATATCGCGGTGGTTACCTATGAACAGGTAAGCGCCGTTGGCGTCGAGTTTGTCGAGGCCGGTAACTTCAAAGGCATCCGTGGTGGTGCGAATCATGCGCTCCATGTAATGGGCAATACGCATTTGAAACTCATAAACCGTCGTTACGTCTTTGACTTCACGACGTACGGCACGGCTGGCAAAAACACGCGCCAGGGATGGTGCCCAGCGCGCCATGCGAGGCAGCCGAAAGCGGGTCAGTGCATCCAGCAGCTCGTTGTCCCGTGAGAGTCTGGCCAGCACATCGGCCACTTCATGATCCATAAAGGGCCGAATATCGGCCCACGGGTCTGTCTCGGTAGAGGCGTTGGTAGCGTTGTTGTGATGAGTCATGCGAACCGTTGGATGATAAATAGTAAATATCGATTAATAACATCGAGGCGAAAAGACGACTTCGGATAACAGTCTTGAATGACTATAGAGCCCTTACTGTGCCGCGGGTTCCCGCTGTGTCTCGCCGCCAAGCCACTCTATCAAGCGTGGAATATCGGTAGATAGCGCCTGCGCCATTAGAATAAAGTCTGTTTCCAGACGGGCAAGCGCGTCGTCTCCGTCGTCAGCGTGATCGGCTTCTTCAATCAAGGCATCGCCAAAGCGCAACGATTTCAGCGCCAAATCATCGTGTAACACACAACTTAGCCGTCCTTCCAGGCTAATCGCGAGTTTACTGGCTTGGCGGCCGGTCTCAAGCAGTTGCTGAATTTCATCGCTGTCTAAATCGACCTGACGAGCGCGCAGTACACCGTCATCACCTTTAGCTTTGAGTTCAACCTGGTCACCAAGCTGAAGATCGGCCGGGCGACTGGCCGCGTCACCTAGCCAAGTGGTCATGGCGCGAATAGGCAGCGTCTGTGAACTCAGTGGGGTGACTTTTAGGCTGCCCAGGGTTTCGCGAAGCAAATCCAGAATATCTTCGGCGCGGGTGCGTGAACTGGCATTGATGCCTATCATCTGGCCGCGAATGTCCCACCAAAGATCAATTTTCTGACTACGCACAAAAGCGCGGGGCAATAAATTCTCGGTTACCTGCTCTTTTAACGCGGTCTTCTCTTTGCGGGTCACTTTGCGGCCTTCGCTGGCCTCAATATCCGCCACCTGCTCATCGACTTCCTCTTTTACAACAGAGGCGGGCAGTAGGCGCTCTTGACGCAGCGCTGAAAGCAGCCGATGTGATTGAATTTCGTGAACAAGCTGCCCTGCGCCCAAACGTCCAGCAGGTGCAGTCCAGCCCAGGCGGCGTGCGTCGGCGTTGCCGAGTGGTTTGGCGGCATGCTCTTGTAAAGCGCTAGCGAGCTCATCGCTGGATAATTCGGGCGCGTCGTGCAGGCGGTATAAATGCAAGTGCTTAAACCACATGGAGCCAATCCTGTTTAAAAGGTGGCACATTATGGCGAAAGCGGGGCATTCCTACCAGCGGCTGTCACCAATCGTCTCTGTTGCACGTGTTTCAAACTTGTGTTTGATTGAATCGTTGCCAATCACTATAGAGGAGTCGATATGAGTGCATCGCTGTCGCGAGTTCATTTACGCGTTAGAGGCTATCATCTGGATGGCTATGGGCATGTCAATAACGCTCGCTATCTTGAGTTTATGGAAGAAGGGCGCTGGGACTTCTTTGATCAACACCCAGAGATGATCAAAGAGCTCCATCAGGCCGGGCGGGCATTCGTCGTCGTCAATTTGAACATTGATTATCTGGCCGCTGCCCGCCAAGGGGATGATTTGGAAGTGATGACCGGGATCATCGACGTTGGTGAGCGCAGCGGGCTTTGCCACCATCGTATTGTTCGTAAAAACGGTGGGCGTAAGGATGGCGCCGTCATCGCCCGTGCGGATTTAACCTTCGTGCTACTCGATATGCGCGCCAACAAGGCCGCTGCAATCGAGGGAGAGGTGCGTGAGGCGTTGGCTGCATTAACCTTGGGGAAAGAGGCATTTAGCGTCTAAACGGCTTTGGTGAGCTCCCTGGCTGCCCTTGCTGCTTTTGCGGTGGTATGATGTCGCAGTATTTGCGCGCCGCTCTATGGTAATTTCAGAGCGGTGTTTACCAGCGCTTTCAACTCTCGCAGTGCCAATGCAGTGCAAAGGATCTGACTTTCATGGGTGACATCGCCAGAGAAATCTTGCCCGTCAATATTGAAGACGAGCTTAAACAGTCGTATCTCGACTATGCGATGAGCGTCATTATCGGCCGCGCGCTTCCAGATGTGCGGGATGGCCTTAAACCGGTTCACCGGCGTGTGCTGTTTGCCATGCATGAACTGGGTAATGATTGGAATAAACCGTACAAGAAGTCGGCGCGTGTCGTCGGCGATGTCATCGGTAAATACCATCCGCACGGTGATAGCGCGGTATACGACACTATCGTACGTATGGCGCAGCACTTCTCGATGCGCCATGTCCTGGTCGACGGTCAGGGCAACTTCGGTTCTATTGATGGGGATAACGCGGCCGCCATGCGTTATACCGAGGTGCGTATGTCGCGCCTTGCCCACGAACTGCTTGCTGACCTTGAAAAAGATACCGTCGATTGGGTGGATAACTACGACGGTACCGAGCGTATCCCCGCCGTATTACCCACCAAGGTACCCAACCTGCTCATTAACGGCTCGTCGGGTATCGCGGTAGGTATGGCGACCAATATTCCACCGCACAATATGCGTGAAGTGATTGACGGCTGTTTGGCCCTCATCGATGACTACACGCTGTCGGTGGATGACTTGATGGAGTATATCCCCGGCCCTGACTTCCCCACCGGCGCGATCATTAATGGTCGCGCGGGTATTTTGTCGGCGTACCGTACAGGCCGTGGGCGTATTTATGTGCGCGCTTGCCACACCATTGAGCACCACGACAAAACCGGTCGCGACCACATCATCATCACCGAGCTGCCTTATCAGGTGAATAAGGCGCGGTTGATCGAGAAGATCGCCGAGCTGGTGAAAGAGAAGAAGATTGAAGGTATCGCCGAACTACGCGATGAGTCGGATAAAGATGGCCTGCGCGTGGTGATTGAAATCAAGCGCGGTGAGTCCGGCGAAGTAGTGGTCAATAACCTGTTTGCTCAAACGCAGCTGCAAAACGTGTTCGGGATTAACATGGTGGCGCTGGAAAATGGCCAGCCACGCACGCTCAATCTTAAAGAGATGCTGGAAGCCTTTATTCGTCACCGGCGCGAAGTGGTTACCCGGCGCACGCTGTATGAGCTGAAAAAAGCCCGTGAGCGTGGGCATCTGTTGGAAGGCTTGGCCGTCGCTATCTCTAATATCGATGAAGTGATTGAGCTGATCAAAGCCTCACCCAACGCGGCTGAAGCGCGTGAAAAGCTGCTCGCCAAGACTTGGCAGCCCGGTCAGGTGACCGCCATGTTAGAGCGGGCCGGGGCTACTTCTTGCAAGCCAGAAGAGCTGGAAGAGGGTTTTGGTTTAAATACCGCGGCCACCTCTTATCGGCTTTCTCCTGCCCAGGCGCAGGCGATTCTTGAGCTACGCCTGCATCGCTTGACGGGACTTGAGACCGAGAAGCTGCTTGATGAATACCTCAGCATTCTTGAGAAAATTGCCGAGCTAACCGAGATTCTGGCCTCTGCTGACCGCTTGATGGAAGTGATTCGCGAAGAGCTGCGGGCGGTGCGTGATCAGTTTGGCGATGACCGTCGTACTGAAATTCAGGCTAGTCACCTCGATTTGTCGATGGAGGACTTGATCGCCGAAGAGGACATGGTGGTAACCGTGTCGCGTTCAGGCTATGCCAAGACGCAGCCGCTGTCGGATTATCAGGCCCAGCGCCGTGGTGGCCGAGGTAAGTCCGCTACAGCCATGAAAGACGAAGATGTGATAGAGCATCTGCTGGTGGCTTCTACTCATGACACCGTACTGCTGTTCTCAAATCGCGGCAAAGTGTACTGGCTGAAAGTGTACGAAATGCCCAACGCCAGCCGCGGCTCGCGGGGTAAACCGCTGGTGAATATGCTGCCGCTTGAAGAGGGTGAAGCGGTCAACGCCATCTTGCCGGTGCGCGACTACAACCCTGATAACTACATCTTCTTTGCCACGGCTAAAGGTACCGTAAAACGTACCAGCCTTGAGCAGTTCTCGCGCCCACGCAGCGTCGGTCTGATTGCGATTGATTTGGAAGAGGGCGACCGCTTGGTTGGCGCGGCGATTACCACGGGTAATGACCATGCCATGCTGCTGTCGTCTAACGGCAAGGCGATTCGCTTTGAAGAGGGCAAAGCCCGCGCCATGGGGCGTACTGCCCGCGGGGTGCGTGGTATGCGCCTAGCTGGCGACGCGGAAGTCATTAGCCTGATTATTCCTAAAAGCCAGCAGATCGACGCCGAGGCGGATGCCGAAGGGGAAACGCAAGACGGTGCCCAAGAGAGCACTGTAGCCGAGACCGCCGTTGGTCAGATCTACATTATGACCGCCAGTGAGAATGGTTACGGCAAGCGCACGCGCCTGGAAGAATTCCCGCTGCGTGGTCGTGGTGGCCAGGGTGTCATCGCCATGCAAACCAGCGAGCGTAACGGTTCGCTCGTGGCGGCGATGCAGGTCTATGACAGCGATGAAATGATGCTGATCACCGACCGCGGCACGCTAGTGCGTACCCGTGTGGAAGAGGTCTCGACCACATCACGGAATACCCAGGGCGTGATGCTGATTCGTCTTGGCAAAGAGGAGAAGCTGGTCAAGACGGTGCGCGTTGATGAACCGGAAGAGAGCGACGAGCTAAGCGCTCTTGAAGACGCCCAGGCGAATGAAACATCCGATGATGCACAGGAAACGGGGACTGATGACACGTCACTATAATTTCTGCGCAGGGCCAGCGGCCCTGCCAGTGGCCGTGCTGGAGCGCGCCCGGGAAGAGTTGCTGGACTACCAGGGGCGCGGCCTTTCAGTAATGGAAATGAGCCACCGCAGCGATGAATTTATTGCCATTGCCGAGCGCGCCGAAGCCGACTTTCGTCATCTGCTAAGCGTGCCGGATAACTACCGCGTTCTGTTTCTACAGGGCGGGGCCAGCATGCAGTTTGCCATGCTGCCGATGAACCTGCTGGGGCAGGGTGGTAGCGGAAACTTTATTCAGACCGGCATCTGGGGCAAGAAGGCGCTCAATGAGGCCAAACACCTTGGTTTTGATTGCCATGTAGTTGCCAGCAGTGAGTCCAACGGCCATACGGCGGTGCCCGCACAAGACGAACTGCGGGTGAGCGTAGATGCTGCCTATTTGCACTACACCTCTAACGAGACAATTGGTGGCTTGGAATTTGATTATACGCCGCATATTCAGCGTGCCGATGGTGCTCACGTGCCGCTGGTCTGCGATATGTCGTCGAACATTCTGTCTGGGCCCATCGACGTTAGCGAATTTGGCGTTATCTACGCTGGGGCACAGAAAAATATTGGCCCCGCCGGGTTAACGCTGGTGGTGGTGCGTGACGACCTGCTAGGTAAAGCTCGGGCCAATATACCTTCGCTATTTGATTATCAAATGCTGGCGGACGCTGGTTCGATGGTCAATACGCCCCCCACTTACGCTTGGTATTTAGCCGGGCTGGTGTTTCAGTGGCTGAAGGACGATATTGGCGGATTGGCGGCGATGGACGCTATCAATCAACGTAAGGCCGATAAACTTTACGCAGCGATTGATGCCAGCGAGCTTTATAGCAATCCAATTGCTAAAGCCAACCGTTCGCGCATGAACGTGCCCTTTGTACTGGCCGATTCGGCACTGGATAAAGCGTTTTTACAGCAGGCCGATGCGGCGGGGCTGCTTAATTTGAAAGGTCACCGCAGCGTGGGCGGTATGCGTGCCAGCCTTTACAACGCGGTGCCTGAGTCTGCGGTAGATGCCTTAATTGCATTTATGGCCGATTTTGAAAAAACAAGGGGCTAATCACCATGTCCGACACGTCGATCAATCTGGATGAGTTGCGCCAGCGTATCGATCAGCTCGATAGCGATATTCTGAACCTGATCAGTGAGCGCGCCAGCTGTGCCCAGCAGGTGGCCCATGTCAAGCTAGCTGAAGATAAAGATGCGGTGTTTTATCGCCCTGAGCGAGAGGCTCAGGTGCTTCGGCGCATTATGGCGTTGAATAAGGGGCCGCTCGATTCAGAAGAAATGGCGCGGCTGTTTCGCGAAATCATGTCGGCGTGTTTGGCGCTTGAGCAGCCGGTAAAAGTTGCTTACTTAGGCCCTGAAGGTACCTTTACGCAACAGGCGGCGCTCAAGCACTTTGGTGAAAGCGCTGTTAGCCTGCCCATGGCAGCCATCGACGAGGTATTTCGTGAAGTAGAGGCGGGGGCCGTACACTACGGCGTCGTGCCGGTGGAAAACTCCACCGAAGGGGTGGTTAATCACACCCTGGACACTTTTATGGACTCCTCGATCAAAATTTGTGGCGAGGTAGTGCTACGTATTCATCACCATTTATTGGTCAGTGAAACGACGCGCCGCGATAAGGTCTCGCGTATTTACTCGCACCCGCAGTCGTTTGCCCAGTGCCGTAAATGGCTGGATGCTCACTATCCCCATGCGGAGCGCGTGCCGGTTTCCTCTAATGCGGAAGCGGCCAAGTTAGTCAAAACCGAGTGGCATAGTGCGGCGATTGCAGGTGATATGGCGGCCAAGCTTTATGGGCTTGAGCACATTGCCGAAAAAATTGAAGACAGCCCGGATAACTCCACGCGGTTTTTGATTATTGGCAACCAGGATGTGCCCATGGCAGGAGAGGATAAAACCTCTATTGTGGTTGCCATGCGCAACCAGCCGGGAACGCTGCATGCGCTGCTGGAGCCTTTTCATCGCCACCAAATTGATTTAACGCGCCTTGAAACGCGTCCTTCGCGTACCGGTGTGTGGAACTACGTCTTTTTTATCGACTTTAAAGGCCATCGTGATGAGCCCGAGGTCGCGGCAGTGCTTGAAGAGGTGCAGCTACGAGCGGCAGATCTACGCGTGCTGGGCTCTTACCCCATAGGCGTGCTGTGACGTTAATGGCCGAAGACGGTGTAAAAACATCAGGCTGTCATGAGTCGCGTCTATTGATTGTTGGTCTGGGATTGATTGGTGGTTCGCTAGCGGCAGCGCTGCGCGCGGTAGGGTTTCAGGGTCAAATTGTTGCCTGTGACCCTGACGAAGCTGAGATTGCACGCGGTATTGAGATGGGGCTGATCGACTCAGGCAGTACCCACCTTGATGAGCAAGTCAATGACGCCACCATGGTAGTGCTGGCAGTGCCGGTGCTCGCCATGGAGAGCGTGATGGCAAGCTTGGCCGAAGCGCTACCTAACGCGTCGGCTGACGTTGTGATTACCGATGTTGGTAGTACCAAGGCGACTATCCGCGCCTGCGCTCAGCGTGTATTTGGCCAGGTACCCACTAATATGGTGCTGGGGCACCCTATTGCCGGTTCAGAAAAAAGCGGTGTGGCAGCGGCGAATCCGCGTTTGTATGTAGACCACAAGGTTATTTTGACACCTGAGCTGAACGTCGACCGTGAGGCTTTGCAGCGCGTGCGCTGCTTATGGGAAGCCTGTGGTGCCGATGTGCTGGAAATGGACGTAGAGCGCCATGACCAAGTGTTGGCGCGTACCAGCCATTTGCCGCACTTGCTGGCATTTTCGCTGGTGGATACGCTGGCCCGTCAGGATGAGCGGCTAGATATTTTTCGTTACGCAGCGGGCGGCTTTCGCGACTTTACCCGTATCGCGGGAAGCGACCCGGTGATGTGGCGAGATATTTTTATTGCCAACAAGCAGGCGGTTTTAGCATCGCTGGATGATTTTGAAGCGGGGCTTTCTCGATTGCGTCATGCGGTAGAAGCCGGTGACAGCGATGCGCTGATTGCCACCTTTGATCGGGCTAGCCACGCCCGGCACTATTTCGACTCTTTATTGAACAAAACCAGTTATCAGGCGGAATATCATATGCAACCACAAGGTAAGGTCACCTACCGTGTGCAGCCGGGCGGTCAAGCCCAGGGGCGTTTGCGCGTACCTGGCGATAAATCCATGTCGCACCGCTCTATCATGTTGGGCGCGCTGGCTGAGGGTGTCACTGAAGTAAAAGGCTTTCTGGAAGGTGAGGATAGCCTGGCGACCCTGCAGGCGTTTCGGGAAATGGGTGTGGCGATCGAAGGGCCGCACCAGGGCCGCGTGACGATTCACGGTGTGGGTATGCATGGCTTAAAAGCCCCAGCAGGCCCGCTCTATGTAGGTAACTCGGGCACCGCCATGCGGCTTTTTTCAGGACTGCTGGCAGGCCAAGCGTTTGATAGCGAGCTGACCGGCGATGAGTCACTAACCAAACGGCCTATGGGGCGCGTGGCTGACCCGCTGCGCTTGATGGGCGCAACCATTGATACCGCTGAGGGCGGGCGTCCGCCGTTGAAGATTCATGGTGGCGCCAAGCTTAAAGGCATCCATTACGATATGCCCATGGCCAGTGCCCAGGTAAAATCTTGCCTGTTGCTGGCGGGGCTGTACGCCGAAGGCGAAACTCGAGTGCGCGAACCTGCGCCGACCCGCGACCACACCGAGCGTATGCTCAATGGTTTTGGCTATGCGGTTTCCCGTGAGGGCGATACCTGCTGGCTCAAAGGGGGCGGTAAGCTCACCGCAGGCCCCATTGATGTGCCTTCGGATATTTCATCTGCAACCTTCTTCTTAGTGGCAGCTGCCATTACCCCAGGCTCAGATATCACCCTTGAACACGTCGGGATTAATCCCACCCGGATTGGCGTAATCAATATTCTTACCCTGATGGGGGCGAATTTGGCGTTAGAGAATGAGCGCGAAGTGGGTGGCGAGCCGGTGGCCGATATTCGTATTCGCTATGCGCCGCTGAAAGGCATTGATATTCCCGAAGAGCAAGTGCCGTTAGCAATTGATGAATTCCCCGCGCTGTTTATTGCCGCCGCTAATGCCGAGGGTGTGACCCGTCTTAGAGGTGCTGAAGAGCTACGGGTCAAAGAGTCTGATCGCATTCAGGCCATGGCCGATGGCTTGGCTGTGTTAGGTGTGCAGCATACCGTTGTAGACGACGGCATCGATATTGTCGGCAATGGCGATGCGCAAAAAGCGAGCTACGGCGGTGGGCGTGTCGATAGTCTGGGCGATCACCGTATTGCCATGGCGTTTGCGATTTCATCACTACGTGCAAGTGCAGAAATTGTGATTGAAGACTGCGCCAATGTGGCGACCTCATTCCCTGACTTTGTCGAATTAGCCACGCGTATTGGCATGGGCGTTAGCGTGGAGGGCGCGCATGAATGATCGTGTTGCTGCTGCTCCCGTTGTCACCATTGATGGGCCTGGCGGCGCAGGTAAAGGTACGATCAGTGGCTTGGTGGCAGAGCGCCTAGGCTGGCATCTTCTCGATAGTGGCGCACTTTATCGACTGACGGCTCAAGCAGCAGTTAAGCACAACGTAGCCGTTGACGACGAGTTGGGCCTGGCACGCTTGGCAGAGCAGTTAGATGTGGCGTTTCCTGTGGAAGAGGGGCAGCCACGTACACTGCTTGAGGGTGAAGATGTTGGCCAGGTGATTCGCACCGAACAGGCCGGCGAGCGAGCTTCTCAAGTGGCGGCACTGCCTGCGGTGCGCCAAGCCCTGCTACAGCGCCAGCGCGATTTTTGCCAAGCGCCGGGCTTGGTGGCGGATGGTCGTGACATGGGTACCGTGGTGTTTCCTGACGCGGCGCTGAAGATTTTTTTAACCGCCAGCGCCGATGAACGGGCGCGTCGACGCTATCTGCAGTTGCAGGAAGCCGGGGTGGATGCTAGTCTTTCGAGTCTTTTAAAGGAGATTCAGGCACGCGATGCACGCGACACGCAGCGCAGTGTGGCTCCTCTCAAGCCGGCAGATGATGCCATTACGCTTGATACCACGCGCCTGAGCATACCGGAAGTGGTTGATCGACTGACCGAACTGCTCGCCCAAAAAGGGCTGGTAAGCGGCGTCTGATTCTCCCTTGCGGCGCTTTTGGATAGGTGTCACGACGTGGCAGGGCACTAAACTCACATCGGTGAGCCCGGTCAGGTCTAACCAGCGTTAACACCCCCAAAGGCTGAGTGACATTAGGCCCGCACTTGCTGGTGGTGCGGAGAAGGCATTTATGCCTCAACAACGTAATTACGTAGGAACACCATGAGCGAAAGCTTTGCTGAGCTGTTTGAACAGTCTCTTAACGACATCAACATGGAGCCAGGCGCTATTGTCGCGGCTCAGGTTGTCGACATTGACGGTGACTGGGTTACTGTCAACGCTGGTCTGAAATCTGAAGGTCAGATCCCTGCGTCACAATTCCGCGATGAGCACGGTAATCTGAACATCGCTATCGGTGACGACGTGCACGTTGCACTTGAAGCCGTAGAAGATGGTTTCGGTGAAACGCGTCTGTCTCGTGAAAAAGCCAAGCGTGCAGAAGCTTGGAAGATTCTTGAAGCAGCCTTCGAGAAAGACGAAATCATTAAGGGCGTTATTAACGGTAAGGTTAAAGGCGGCTTCACTGTTGAAGTTGACTCTATCCGTGCCTTCTTGCCGGGCTCGTTGGTTGACGTTCGTCCAGTTCGCGACACTGCGCACCTGGAAAACAAAGAGCTGGACTTTAAAGTCATCAAGCTCGATCCGAAGCGCAACAACGTTGTGGTATCACGTCGTGCGGTTCTGGAAGCAGAGAACAGTGCCGAGCGCGAAGCGCTGCTGGCAACTCTGCAAGAAGGTCAGCAGATCAAGGGTATCGTTAAGAACCTGACAGACTACGGCGCTTTCGTAGACCTGGGTGGTGTTGACGGCCTGCTGCACATTACAGACATGGCGTGGAAGCGTATTAAGCATCCGTCCGAAATCGTTGCCGTTGGCGATGAGATCAACGTCAAAGTTCTGAAGTTTGACCGTGAGCGTAATCGCGTTTCACTGGGTCTGAAGCAGTTGGGCGAAGATCCGTGGGTCAACATTAAAGAGCGTTATCCAGAAGGCATGAAAGTACACGCGGTCGTCACTAACCTGACTGACTACGGCTGCTTTGCCGAGCTGGAAGAGGGTGTTGAAGGTCTGGTTCACGTTTCTGAAATGGACTGGACTAACAAAAACATCCATCCGTCTAAAGTCGTTCAAGTGGGCGATGATGTTGACGTCATGGTGTTGGATATCGACGAAGAGCGTCGTCGTATTTCTCTGGGTATCAAGCAGTGCACTGCTAACCCGTGGGAAACCTTCAACACTGACTACAACAAGGGTGACCGTGTTTCCGGTACCATCAAGTCAATTACTGACTTCGGTATCTTTATCGGCCTAGAAGGCGGTATTGACGGTCTGGTTCACTTGTCTGACATTTCTTGGACTGATACTGGCGAAGAAGCTGTACGCAGCTTTAAGAAAGGCGATGAAGCTGAAGCCGTTATCCTGTCTATTGATCCTGAGCGTGAGCGCATCTCGCTGGGCATCAAGCAGATGGATTCTGACCCCGTTGCTGAGTACCTGTCAGTCAACGATAAGGGCAGCATCGTAACGGGTCGCGTCATTGAAGTTGATGCTAAAGAAGCTCAAGTTGAATTGGCGACTGACGTTATTGCTGTGCTGAAAGCCTCTGAAATCAGTGCTGACCGCGTAGAAGACGCGCGCAATGTGCTGAATGAAGGCGACAGCGTAGAAGCCCGTATTGTAAGTGTTGATCGTAAGAGTCGTCAGATCAATCTGTCGGTAAAAGCGAAAGACCAAGACGATACGCGTCAGAACCTGAAGAAGATGCGTGAGCAAGAGCCGGAAACTGCAGGTGGCCCGACCACCATCGGTGATTTGATCAAGCAGCAGATGGGCCAAGACTAATTATCGATTAGTTATTGGTTTGTAAAAGCGCCGCCCTTATGGGCGGCGCTTTTGTTTGTAGTGGTTGAGTGCTTGTAATAGCTCTACGGTAGGTGTGTATAGTCGCCATGTTCTATTAGGGTTAAACTCTTTAAGCAGCAATTGAGTTTTAAAAAAACGATTAGTAATTGAGTGAAAATCAACTAGACTGTTGTCAGTTACTCTTTTTACAGGAATAATGTCCCTGCATTCTGAACTAGTGGGTGTCAAGGTTGTCAATCTGCACCTCAGTTAGATCCCATTCAGCTGAGCCCCATTCAGTTGGATAAGCTATTAAAGGAACCTCGATGTCATTACTTAACGAATATATCCAAAAAGAGCAGCAGCTAAAGCAGCTTCAGGAAGATTTGCAGCGCTTAGAAGGCGACCAGCGTCTAAAAAGCGAGTTGGAATTTAAGGCCAAACTTGAAGCGCTAATGACTGAGTTTGGCAAGCGCCCAGGCGATGTCATTGCCTTATTGGATCCGGCTGCTGACCAGCGTACGGCTAAAACCACAGCCAGTGGCAATGCACGTCGTAAGCGTCGTCTTAAAATTTACAAAAACCCCAAAACGGGGGAAGTCATTGAGACTCGTGGCGGCAACCATAAGGGTCTGCGTAGCTGGAAAGATCAGTATGGCGATGAAACCGTCGAGTCTTGGCTGGAGCGCATGGAAGACTAAGTTAGTTAACAACCGGCATTTCTGTACAGGAATGCCGGTTTTTTATTGCCCTGTGTTCAGCTATATCGCTAAGACGTGACCATCACTGCTAGGCTATTAAGGGAATACGAAGTTCTAAATGGTTCGCTTTCCATAATACCTGCGGAGGGTGGCCGCTAACGTGACAGACATTTTTCTTGTGAAGTAGATACATGATGGTATGCATCAACGCGCTATTTAGATCAGCTAAGTCGTCAAAGCACGTGCTCGCGTAGTGGTGGGTGGGAATGTCGACCCGCCGGTAGTGCACTGGTAACGCAATGTCTTGTGCATTGTCCGTATCCGATAGGTAAAGACCAAAGTCGGTACGGTATGAATGAAAAAATTCACTATTAAGTGCATTAACCTTATCTGCGAGTATGTCGGGCAGTGCAATGACGGTCGTTGATAGTCTAAGGCGCGCCTGTAAGCGCGCTAGCTGCTTATTCTGATAGCTGGCATCCCCTAGCCCCTTAATATGCGTGGGAGCTTTGTAGAGGCGCATTAGGATCATTTGGCGGTCATTGCTTTTTTCGATGCGCGTGTTAAAAACAGGATGCGGTTTTGGCTGAATGAGCGCGGTTTTCAGGGTTTGTCGAAAATGGCGCGGACTCAGCTGATAGCGACGTTGAAATGCCCGGGAAAACGACGAGTGGTTATGGTACCCGCAACGTATCGCAATTTGCGCTATATTGAGAGGAGTAAGCCCTAGCAACACCGCTGCGCGCTCCAATCGCCTTATTTCACGGTAGGCGCTAGGTGAGATGTCAAAGCTTTGGCGAAATTGGCGCCGAACTTGGGAAGATGAATACCCTATGTGATTCGCAAGGTCTTCAATACCGAGTGGCTTATCAAGTGTGTCCTGCAGCCAGATCTCAGCTCGTGTCATCGCGTTGAACATTATCTGGCCTCTAATACGTGAATCATACAGGTCGTGCTTATCTTGCCTGTAATGCACTCTCCCAGTGCGTTAGTGTTGGTAACCTGGCTGAAAGGAAAAAGTTCAGCTTACTGATGAGAGTGGAATCTCTATTCAGGCTACTTGTGGGTAATGTTGATGCGAGGCATCAATTAATGCGTTGTCGCTGACTGTGACGTGTTTGATAAATGTGTGGGTTACCCTCATATACCTAATAATGATGCCTTTATGCTGGTAATTGGGTGGCAAAGGCAAGTTTGCTCGTTAGCTTTACGCGTTTGTGCACAGTTTTTGCCAAAAAAAAGCGACATTGGCAGTCATATCGACCATTTCAAGCAAGGTGTAAATGAAACATCGATGAAATATCAAAAGGTTCAAAAGCCGATAGATGAGCGCGAGAAGCTGCGTAAGTTTCGTGAGTTAGACGATGCTTTTGCGCAGGCTTTACGCCAATTAGATGACCCAGAGAGCGGTTTCGATATACCGACAGGCCCGCCGGTACGCTCGCTTGCGGCATTGGAGCAAGAAGATTTAGAAAGCCAGCAGGAGGAACAGCAACAAGAGCGGGAGCGTATTTTTAAACAGCGCTTTGAAGCTTTGTTGAGCGAGTATGGTGTGGATCATTACGACCTGGCCGAGCTGATCGAAGCGCTGCTTGGCTATGGGGTATGGCAGCAGGATGTAGTGCCTGCAGCTAGCATATCCAAAACACCGTAGAAGTCTTTGCAGGTGCCTTTATGCTAACGGTAGCGATAAATCCTCAAGCTCGGTAGAAATACATCCTGCTCTAGTTTCTCATCGCGTCGTCTTGCCCGTGTGCGGGCAGTGGGAGGTTCTGGCGTAGGCAGGTTAATGTGGGGCAGCCGCTGGTTATTGTCAGGCACAAAAATAGGCATAGCGGCATTCAGTGCCCGTCGTGTATGCCCATCGTCGAGTGGTTCGGTAAAAAACAGGTTTGCCCGCATCAGCGGGGCCTGAGTTTGCACCTGGGCAAGCACTTCGCCGCTTGGAATACCGGCTAGCTTGCGTAGCTGAATACGAATATGCGGTGCATCAGTATCAAGCTGCAATAGCTTATGTTCAGCTTCTTGAACTGACAGGCGTTTAATAGAGCGACCACTACTGTACCAAGCAAAGCGAATGCGTGAGACAGGCGCTTGTGCGATAGGTAGCTGCCGCCAGCTCTGTTTAAGATGTAAACGGGCAAGTCCATTGCGGCGTAACACTTCATCAACGTGAGGGTGGCGTTGCGGTAGGCGACTTTTTGCATCGCTAAGTGTTTGGGGAAATGCCTGTTTGATATGTTGTAATTGGTCACTAAAACTGACCTTGGCTTGATTTACAGCGTCTATTGTCATTAGTAGCTCGTCATTAGCGGCTACTACGGCAATATAGTTGCGCGTCTCACGGCCATCTTGATCCTGCTCATGCCACATATCGAACAGGGCTTTACGCAACCAATCGCTAGACGGCGCCGTTTGATGAAAGAGCCATGTTGCCGGTAGTTGCTGTTCGTATAGTGAAACAGCGGCTTCAATGGTTGCAAGTAGATGATCAAACTGCTGCTCCAGTTGAAGCAGCAGATGATAGGCCGAAGGCGATGGTGGGTTAGCGTTTATCTCGGCCATAGTCAGTGTCAGTGCTCGTTAAGTCAGTTTTCGTAAAAACTAGGTCAGTGGTGCATCCTTGTCGGCTTGCGCCAGTAAGGTTTCTATATCGGCTTCATCCATGGCAGATTCGCCCGATATGCGATGTGACTCATCGGCCCAGGCACCCAAATCCAATAGTTGGCAACGCTTACTGCAGAAAGGGCGGTAAGTGCTTTCTGGTAACCAGGGCACGCGCTTAGCGCACTGCGGACAATTAACTTCTAGCGGGGAATCGTTTGCAGGGCGAGCCATAAAAAAACTCCAATTGCGTTAACAAGTGCGATATCTCAGTAGTTAAGCTGTCGACGGTAGCGTTCATCAAGCCGTGCCACTTGTTCCATCATGCTGGCGTGGTCACCGCTGTTATCTATCACGTCATCTGCCTTTGCTAGCCGTTGTTCGCGGGAAAGTTGGGCGGCGAGAATAGCACGCACCTGGCTTTCACTCACCCCATCACGCTGTTGGGTTCTCGATAATTGTAGCGCTTGGGGCACATCGACAACCACCGCGCGGTTTACTAGTGTGTTTTGACCCGACTCAAACAGTAACGGTGACACAAGCAGCACGTAAGGCGCTCCCTGGGCTTTGAGCCGCGCTAAATGCTGCAATAGCCGCTCCCTTATTCTGGGGTGTGTGATGGATTCTAGCCACTGGCGTTGTTTTGGATCGTTAAAAATAATCTCGCGCAGGGCGGCGCGATTAAGCGTGCCATCCTGGTGCATGACCTGACCGCCGAAGCGATTTCTAATGGCTAGCAGTGCCGGTTCTTCAGGTAAGACTATTTCCCTGGCGACATCATCGGCATCGACCCAGGCAGCGCCAAGCGTTTCGAAGGCGCGAGCGACGGTCGATTTTCCCGATCCAATGCCACCCGTTAATCCGATAATCATCTGCTGCCTCATATAGCTAAAGTTTATAGGGCCACGTTTCACATGGCCAAAGTTCACATGGCTCAATTTTACATAAGCAGGTTGAGATACATTGCCATTATTTCATCACCGACTAACAACGCCACCCAGCCGGCGAGGGCGAGAAAAGGGCCGAAGGGAAACGGTGTGCCGCGTAGGTTAGGTGAGTAGGCCTGGGCAACTATCCCAACAATGGCCCCAAGCCCTGCGGAAAGTATCAATATTAGCGGTAAAAAACTCCAACCCAGCCAGGCGCCTAGTGCTGCCAGCAGCTTAAAGTCGCCATAGCCCATACCCTCTTTGCCGGTGGCCAGTTTGAATAGCCAATAAAAGCTCCACAGTGAAAGATAGCCTACCATTGCGCCGATAACGGCACTTGGCAGCATCAGTGGCTGGAAGAGGAGCTGAAACAGTAACCCTGCCCAAAGCAAGGGGAGGGTGATGATGTCGGGGAGAAGCTGGGTGCGAAAGTCGATCACGGCGAGCACTAACAGCATCAGACAGGCCCCGTAGACGAAGACTGATTCTGCCGTAAGCCCGTGGAGCGCTAGCACCGCCATGGCCAGTAAGCCACCGGCTACTTCTACCAGAGGATATTGAACGCTAATCGGTGTTTGGCACTCAGCGCAGCGGCCGCGGCGCTTTATCCAGCCAATCAATGGCAGGTTGTCGTGCCATGCAATGGGGGCTTCACAGCGTGGACACATAGAGCCTGGTGTGGCCAAATTAAAGCGTGGTGAGTGTTCAGCGCTAAGCTCAAGTGCTTCGCGGGCTTCATTACGCCAGCCACGCATCAGCATCACCGGCAGGCGCGTAATCACCACATTTAGAAAACTGCCCAGGCATAGCCCAATCAATAAAACGATTAACCACAGGATAAACGGAGGGTGATGCATGGAGCTCCTTAGGTTTCTAGAAATTAGCGTTTTTTTGGGCTCTGTCTGAAAAGTCGGCGAGCGAAGGCCAGACAAGGCAAAAATCGGCGAAAAGACAGAGTTTACATGGTGTAAATGAGTACTTTGAGCCGATTTTTAACGCCGTATGGTCGAGCGCAGCCAGTTTTCTGACAGAGCCTAAGCATTTGGTGCTTAGAGGGCTGCGCCCAAGTCGAAAATGGGTAAGTACATAGAGACAACCACACCGCCAACGAGCACGCCCAGTACTACAATAATAACCGGCTCCATGAGCGAGGTAAGAGCATCGACCTTATTGTCGACTTCTTCTTCGTAGTAATCGGCAACACGATTAAGCATGGCATCCAGCGACCCCGCTTCTTCACCGATACTGACCATTTGGATTGCCAAGGGGGGAAAGCGGTTGGTCATCCGCATGGCGAAGTGTAGCTGTTGCCCGGTGGCTACGTCCTGGCGCGTTTGTACCACCGCGCGTTCGTACACTTTATTGCCAGTGGCACCGGCGGCGGTATCTAAGCCTTCTACGAGCGGTACACCGGAGGCAAAGGTCGTCGCTAACGTGCGAGAAAAGCGCGCGATCGCGGATTTATGCACGATGTCGCCAATGACCGGTAACCGAAGCAGCAGTGCGTGCATGCGGTAGGCGACATTGGGCGAGCGCTGAATGCTTATTTTGAGCAGGAGCATGGCGGCAAACACTGCGCCGAGTGCCACTAGCCAATAACGCTGGGCAAGCTCGGATAAATTCACGGTCAACTGGGTCAGTGCTGGAAGTTCAGCGCCAAAGCTCTGGAACATGCTTTCAAATTCAGGCACCACTTTAATCAACAGCAACATGGTCACAGCAATGCCAATCGTCATAACGGTGGTGGGGTACCAAAGCGCTTTTTTTACTCGCGCTTTCAGCGACTCAACCTTCTCCTTATAGGTCGCAAGACGATCAAGCATTTGATCCAGCGCACCTGACTGCTCGCCGGCGCTGACTAGGTTAACAAACAGGCGATCAAAGTGTTTGGGGTGGCGGTTCAATGCATCAGAGAAGCTGGAGCCCGATGATACATCGCTTATCATCTGTTGCATTAGGGCAACCATAGCAGGTTTTTTGAGGCTCTCTGCCACCACTTGAAGCGCCTGTAGCAAGGGGATACCGGCGCGAACCATTGTGGCCATCTGGCGCGCAAAGACCATAACGTCGTTGGGGTTAACTCGGCCGTTGCCGCCTAGGTTGCCTTTTTTACTAATCCGGCGGATAACGATATTTTGCTTGGTGAGTTTAGCGGCTACTTCGGCTTTACTGCGGCCAATCATCTCACCGCTTAGCGCTCTATCCTGGGGGCCTTTACCGATCCATTTCCAGCGCGCTAGCTTGATGGCGGGCGTTTGGCGTCGACGTGCCGTTTTAGCCATGCCTTACTCCTTGCTCACTCGGTTAACCTCTTCCAGGCTGGTAATACCCTGCATGACTTTCAGTAACCCACTGCGGTGAAGGCTTGGATAGCCCTCCTTGCGCACCTGTTGATCAATATCTAAGGCGTTGGCATCACGCATAATTAGTTGACGCATCGCTTCGGTGATCGGCACTACCTCATAAATGCCAATTCGACCTTTATAACCGTGAGTACAGTGCTTGCAACCTAACGGTTTGTAGATCGTTGCCTGATGGATTTCTTCGCTACTAAAGCCTTCTTTGCGCAGCGCCTCGTGGGGAATGTCAATGGGCTCTTTGCAGTGTGTGCATAGTTTACGAGCCAGCCGTTGGGCAACAATCAAGCTAACGGCGCTGGCGATATTAAACGAAGAGACTCCCATATTAGCCAGTCGAGTCAGTGTCTCAGCTGCCGAGTTGGTATGCACCGTGGAAAGTACCAGGTGGCCTGTCTGAGCCGCTTTGACGGCAATTTCGGCTGTTTCAAGGTCACGAATCTCGCCCACCATGACCACATCAGGGTCTTGGCGCAGAAACGCCCTTAACGCACTGGCAAAATCGAGGCCGATCTTAGGCAATACGTTCACCTGATTGATACCCGCGACTTTGATTTCAACCGGGTCTTCGGCGGTGCAAATATTGCGTTCCACTTTATTAAGAATATTAATGCCGGTATACAGCGAAACGGTTTTACCACTACCGGTAGGGCCGGTTACTAGAATCATGCCTTGGGGTTGTTTTAAGGCGTACTCATAATGGCGCCGTTGTTCGTCGGTAAATCCAAGTTGCTCAATACCCAGCTGCATTGCGGTAGGGTCTAATATTCGCAGCACCAACTTTTCACCATAGACAGTAGGTAGCGAATTAACCCGGAAATCAAGGGAGCGGGTGCGCGAAAGCTTGAGTTTTATCGAGCCATCCTGAGGCAGGCGGCGCTCGGAAATATCAAGGCGGGCCATGATTTTTAGCCGGGCCGCGATACGATTGCGCATGGCGAATGGTGGCCGTGCCACTTCTATGAGCATTCCATCAACCCGAAAGCGTACTCGGTAAAGCGCTTCGTAAGGTTCGAAATGGATATCGGAGGCGCCTCGGCGGATAGCATCTAGCAGAATTTTGTTCACAAATTTAACGATGGGTGCATCTTCGCTATTTTGGGAAGACTCTTCCAGCGGTACATCGTTACCGCCGTTGTTCTGCATAATGCTCAGCGAGCTGACCACATCGTCCAACTCATCCAGCATGCCGCGCTCGTTGTGAGCAAGGTAGCTATTGAGAACGACAGTGATTTGATCAACGGGCGCGAGGATACCTTCAATGCTCAGGCCTGTTGCAAACTGCAATTCATCCAGTCGCGTCAATGTAGCGGGGTAGGGCACCGCCACCGTGAGGCGATGACCGTGGCGCGCTAATGGCAAAACGTTAAGGCTCTGCAGTACTTTGACAGGATAGTCTGCAGCGGGGGGCAGTGAGGTAAGCCGCACCGCCTCCAGGTTAATGACTGGAAGCCCATACTCCCAGCCAGCCGCCAGTGTGGCTTTGTTAGGGTCGACCAGGCCGCTTTCGATCACATGCTGAAGTAACGATATTTCCAAGTCCGACGCGGTTGTTTCCGCTGTTGCGGCCTGGGCGTTGGTCAGCAAGCCGTGCTTGACCAAGCGCTGGGCAATGCCGCGCAGGTCGCCATGTGCGGAGGCGTGGCTTAAAGTCGACTCTAAGGAGGGCTGGCTCATCAAAAAACCTGTTTTACATCGATATAAGCGTGTTACTTGTACCATAAACTAGCGTTTACAGGGATGAAATGACTAATCCTTTCATGTAATTAAAGAGGTAGTCGGCTAAGCTGATCATATTAATAAGGTTCATTGTAAAAGTAGACCATTTAAGTTAGTTTAATTTCAACGATTTCTAATTCTTTTTAAGGATTCACGATCCTTAAAAAGGCTTTTCCTTCACCCCACAGGAGATGCCTTCATGCAGAATGCTGCACAGCAAATTTCTCGTAACACCATCCAAGGCGGTTTCACGCTGATTGAGCTGATGATCGTCGTTGCGATTATTGGTGTATTGGCATCTATTGCTGTGCCGCAGTATCAAAATTACGTGGGTCGCGCGCAAGCTGCAGAGGCTTTTACTGCTACAGCAGGTTTGAGAACTGACATCGGTTTATACTTTTCTGAGAATGGAAACTTTGTAGGCTATAAAACAATAAACAGCACCCCTTCTTACATCTCCAAAACCGCAAATCAAATAGGTGGTCAGTACATCAGTGGTGTGACACTCAATGGACAAGCGAGCGGTGGGTTCACCGTCGCATTTGATAATGGCGTTCATAGCGGCTCTTCAATGGTGATTCAACCACTTATCAGCAATGAAACAATGAATGATGCTGTAGCAACTGCTAGCACTAGCGGTGGGCAAATTACTGGTTGGCGTTGTAGCAGCACTACTATCGACGATACCTTTCTTCCCTCAGCTTGTCGTCCCTAGCTCTTTACTTATTAATTCCAAAGGGCCCACGTGCCCTTTATTACTTCCATACTTCCTACTCATTTGTTCTTTACACTATAAACTCTGACCTTAAGCGAGGAGCTTACAGTGAAGCCCATCAAACTGATTGCCATAAGCGCACTTGGCGCATTGCTAGTTAATAGCGCAGCCTTTGCTCAGCCTGACCATGCCCCGGCCCACGGTGCCCGCGATAAGGGCCAGCACCAGCAACATGAATCTAACCGACCTGGTCACTTCCGCGATGAGCGAGTTGATTTACCACGCATTAACGAACGTGAGCTGCGCCAGCTGCTGCGCCGGCATGACGCACCGCGAGCCGAATCGTTGCCGCCAGGTATTCAGCGCAACCTTGAGCGTGGCAAACCTTTGCCCCCAGGTATCGCCAAGCGTTTTGACGGCCAGTTAGCATCTCAATTGCCGCGCTACCCAGGCTATGAGTGGGAGCGTGTTGGTGCCGATGTGGTGCTAATTGAAGCTGCCACGCGCATCGTGGTGGATGTATTGGTAGACGTATTGCGTTAACCATTGCAAGCGCAAGTCGGTATGACTCGAAAATTATATCCCGGCGGCTTATGGTAGAAGCTCACAGTATCATCGCGTCCTAAAGGGAGATTCAATGAGCGACCACACACTAGCCGCACGTCTTGAAATTACTATCGCTATTGCCGAAGAAGCTGGGCAGATGATTATCAAGGCGCGGGAGCAGCAAGGCTTTGCCCAGCGCTTAAAAAAGGATAATGAGTTGGTCACCGACGTGGATGTGGCCGTGGATGAACTCATTAGCCAACGCCTGGAGGAGCACTTTCCGGGGGAAGCGCGGCTGAGTGAAGAGCTTGCTCCAGAAAGCGCTTTGCATGAAACAGCACCTAAGCTGTGGGTGGTGGATCCTATTGATGGCACTGTTAATTTTGCTCAAGGGCTTCGCCACGTAGCGGTTTCCATTGGTTGGATGGAAGAGGGCGTTGCCAAGGTGGGCGTTGTTCATGCACCGTTTTTAGGTGAGACCTTTAGTGCTGCAGAAGGCTCTGGGGCTTTTTGCAACGGTCAAACCATACAGCCAAGCAGTGCAGAATCACTGGCGAACACCCTGGTAGGGACAGGATTTCCCTACCGTAAAGAGGAGCGTAAGCAACTTTTGAAGCGCTTGGAAGCTGTGCTGTTTGAGTGCCAAGACGTACGTCGTAATGGCGCAGCAGCGCTCGATTTATGCGATGTAGCCTGCGGTCGTCTGGATGCGTATTACGAGAGTGTCTCGCCCTGGGATTTCGTTGCGGGCTGGGTTATTGCACGGGAAGCCGGTGCGCGAGTAGGGCATCTATACCCGGTACCTTCAGCGGTGTCGGAAGATATCTACCCGGATCATTTAATCGTAACGGCCCCCGGTGTATATGACGCGATGGCTTATCTGCTGCTTGAAGCTGATCAACGTAAGCCATAAAGGGTGATGAGATTTATAGCGGTGTGTGACAAATACTTGAAAAGAAAGCGCTATAAGGGCTTTTCATTTATGCAAGAAACCGCTAGTATACGCACCGTCTTGAGGCAAAGATGTAGCGGCCAATAAAGACAGCGGAGCGTGGCGCAGCTTGGTAGCGCGTTGCAATGGGGTTGCAAAGGTCGCAGGTTCGAATCCTGTCGCTCCGACCAAGAACATATAAAACGGTCACTTAGCTAATTGCTACAGTGGCCGTTTTTGTTTGTTAGCGTTTTATAAGTGGCATATAGGTGACACTTGTCCGGAGTTTCTGTGATGTCACGCCATCATCGTATTTGGAGATGTCACAGCAACCTCATGCTTGGCGGGCGCTGGGGCGATCTTGACGCCGCACATGACGGATCACCTCGATCCGGGCGGGCACCACATGCAGCTCCTCGCTGACCGCTTCACCGATGACCTTCAGCGCGGTGTGCTGTCATCGTCACAATGGTGGGCGTTCTCGGGCAGTTCATGGACGCTCCCCACCGCGACAAACCGGCCGGGACTAAATGCCGCTGAGTGGCCCGCTCGAAATCATCAAGACACAAGATGTGTTGTAGGCGGCGAGGCATTATGTTTCCTCAATAGCATCAGCCCGTCGCCAGACATGCTCATTAACCGCGGTAAGCGGGCCGCTGCCGATCAGCGTGCCCAGCAGATTATCGACTGCCAACTGTGCCATGGCCTCACGTGTTTCATGGGTCGCCGAGCCAATGTGTGGAGTCGTCACTACATTGTCCATGGCCGCCAGTGGCGAATCGGGTGGAAGCGGTTCCTCTACGAACACGTCAAGCCCAGCTGCACGGATTCCGCCGGAGTGGAGTGCCTCGATCAGTGCTGGCTCGTCGACCACTTTACCTCTCGCTATATTGATTAGGGCAGCCGTCGTTTTCATCCGTGCTAGAGCATCTGCGTCAATTAAGTGATGTGTATCGCTGTTATAGGGCACGCTGAGGCAGACGATATCTGCTTCAGCTAACAGGTCATTCAGCTCACGCCTTTTCGCCCCTAACTGCTGCTCAAGCGCAGGCTTGGATGAGGCGGCGGTATAGAGAATGGGCATACCAAAACCCAACGCTCCCCGTCGTGCAATCGCCGCACCAATGCGACCAGCACCCACGATGCCTAGGGTTTTGCCGTGTACATCAATACCGAAGTATTCGTGACCGATATGTGTTCGCCAGCCGCCATCGCGGACAAGGTTGGACAGTTCGACTAGCCGCCGCTGGGTCGCCATGACTAGCATAAATGCTGTGTCGGCAGTGGTTTCGGTAAGCACATCTGGCGTATTGCAGAGTAGAATGCGGCGTTGATTCAGTGCCTTAAGGGGCAGGTGGTCATAGCCCACTGAAATGGTGGATACCACTTGAAGCGCAGGCGCCTCGGCTAGCATTGCCTCATTGAGTTCTAGCTTACCGCCGATTAGGCCATGAGCTCTGGAAAGCGCTGCCATGAAATCAGCACGGTTTGATTCGTCCACGTCCTCGAAATAGTCGACCTCGGCAACCTCGGAAAGTGCCTCAAGCTGGGCTTCACTGAGCCGTCGTACAGCGACAATACGCCACGATTTCGTTTGCTCATCCATGGCTCGCCTCACCTACGCCTTCCATCTGGAATCCTGTCGCTTTAAGCGAAGACACGAGTTCAGACACATGCTGCTCCTCCAGCTCTACTAAAGGTGGGCGCACACGCCTCCAATCGTCATTGTCCGAAAAGTAAGCTGTCGCTGCCTTCATGCCAGGAATCAGTGGGTACTTTTCAAACAAGTCGCGTATAGCATTCAGGCTCTGCTGACGCTCGTTGGCATCGTCCTCCTGCCAATGCCTTGCCAACTCAACGATGGCCGACGGATTGACATTGGCAGTGGCACTGATACAGCCAGCACCGCCTGCTCGTAGGGTATCAAGCAAAAACCGCTCGCTGCCGGCATACACAGCAAAGTCTTGCCCAGCAAAGCGCTCGGTTAACCCTTTGGTGTGTGCCCAGTCTCCGCCGCTGTCCTTAATGCCAGCAATAATGCCCGGGAAGGCGTCACGTAAACGCTCGATCAGTTCAAACGAGAGCGGGACATGAGTGACCGGCGGGATATGGTAGAGGTAGATCCGTAGGCGCGAATTTGCGACACGGTTGATCACCTCACTGTAAAAGCGAAACAAGCCTTCATCGCTAACCCCCTTATAGTAGAAGGGCGGTAGCATCAGCACACCGGCACAGCCAGCGTCCACCGCCTCGCATGTCACCGCCACGCAATCATCAATTGTACAGCTCCCGGTACCGGGCATAATCCTGGAGGGATCGACACCGCCATGCACTAGCGCTTTTAACAGCTCCTGTTTCTCGGCCACCGTCATTGAGTTGGCTTCAGAATTTGTGCCGAACACGGCCAAGCCGACACCATTTGAGGCCAGCCATTGGCAGTGCGCCACAAAACGTTGCGTATCCGGCGCCAAGTCGGCGCCGAAGGGGGTAATCACCGGTGACCAGACGTCATCACTCAATTGGGACATGATATTCTCCTTGTTGTTGTAAGGTCTTTATTGCCAGGGCTCGATGGCGTAGCGCCCAAGCGATGGCCAGCTGTGGCTGTGCAAGCGCGTGTGGCCTACACGGCCATGATCATGCCTGGGCCTGGGCATCCAACGCACCGACGTCGGATTTGAAAGGCTTTTTCGGGGCTCTCGGCTGTTCCTGCTTTCAGCTTCTGCTGGCCTGTGTCAGCGTTTGCCTCGTTATTCTATCGCTTACAGATCAGCATTCTGTGGCATCACTTATAATGCTTACGTTTATAGGGGGCATAGGCGTTGCTCTGATGGGGCCAACTTGGCAGGCTATCGTCCCCGAGCTGGTAGACAAGAAAGACTTCAAAAACGCAGTGGGACTTAACTCGCTGGGGATCAACATTGCCCGTGCCGTAGGTCCCGCTTTAGACGGGCTGTTGCTGGCCAGCATGGGAGCAGCGTTTACCTATGGAGTAGACGTTCTGAGCTATGTAGTTGTCATCACTGCGCTGTTTTGGTGGAAACGACCAGCAACGCAACGGGATGCCTTATCCGAGCGCTTCCCCGGTGCTTTCCGAGCCGGGCTGCGCTATGCCCGCGCCAGTCGCGAGTTGCATGTTGTCCTGCTGCGCGCTTTTCTCTTCTTTGCTATGGCCAGCTCAGTGTGGGCAATGCTGCCTCTAGTAGCACGTCAGTTACTGGAAGGCGGCCCAAGTTTCTATGGCATATTGCTTGGCGCAGTTGGCCTGGGCGCAATCGGCGGGGCTATTATTATGCCCCGTTTGCGTACGTATCTTAGCGCCGACGGCTTACTTCTAACGTCAACATTAGTCACTTCGGCCGTCATGTCTTTGCTATCCCTGTCGCCGCCTAAATGGCTCGCAGTGTCCTCTCTATTGATCCTTGGTGCCGCTTGGATTACAGCGTTGACGACCCTCAATGGCGTCGCCCAGGCAATTCTTCCCAACTGGGTACGTGGCCGCTCTCTGGCGGTATATCTGACGGTGTTCAATGGCGCCATGGCCGCGGGCAGTTTGGCATGGGGGGTAATCGCTCAAGGGATTGGCGTACCGTTGGCGTTACTATCTGGCGCGGCGGGGCTAGCAGCGATCGGATCTATTGCACACCGTATCAAGTTGCCCAAAGGCGAATCAGACTTAATGCCGTCGAATCATTGGCCTGAGCCACTGACAGCTACTCCCGTCGAGTATGATCGCGGACCGGTGCTTATCCAGATAGAGTACCGGGTAGCCCTCGAAGATCGTTCAGCCTTTCTGAAAATATTGGCTAGGCTCTCTGCTGAAAGACGTCGTGATGGTGCCTATGCTTGGGGTATTACCGAAGATTCCGCCGATCCCAGCTTGATGCTGGAGTGGTTCCAAGTTGAATCCTGGGCAGAGCATCTGCGTCAGCATAAGCGTGTTTCTAAATCAGCCGCCGATATCCAAGAGGAGGTTCTGCGTTTCCATCAAGGGGAGGAACGCCCGGTCGTGCGCCATTTCCTGACTTTCAATCATCCCCATGAAGGCCGAACGTAAGATCTTATTCAAGGGGCTAAGTACTAAGCTTAGTGCTAATTTTAAGTACAGGTCTTAAGTGCTGGTCTTAAGTGCTGGTCTTAAGTGCTGGTCTTAAGTGCTATAGAAAGAAAAGGCTTTTGATAACTATTAACTTATAGATACACATACTGAGTTGTTTGCTGGGTAATACGACAAGGAGAAAGCAATGTCTGGTACACCTGAAGCTTCTTTTACCATTGAGCATGAAACCAGCGATACCAAGGGGCGCTATGTAGTCAAGCTCAATGGGGCTAAAGCAGAGATGACCTATTCGAAAGCAGGTGATTCGATGATCATCATCGATAGCACTGAAGTGCCTGATGCTATGCGCGGACAAAAAGTGGGTGTTGCGTTAGTTGCAAAAGCAGTCGAAGACGTTCGCACCTCGGGCAAGAAAATCATGCCGTTATGCCCATTTGCAAAAGCACAGTTTGCACGCCACTCAGAGTGGCACGATGTGCTTTTGTAAGGTGCGTACTCCATTTTCCTACCTCTCACTTCTGGAGAAAACCTATGAGCTGGATGCCTGATTTAGAGCCAAAATGCCCATCCGCCGGTAGCTTGAATGATATAGAGACACTAATTGTTCCACGCGCTCGGGATTTGGGTGGTTTTGAGGTGCGCCGTGCGCTGCCTGCCCCAAAACGGCAGATGGTGGGGCCGTTCATCTTTTTTGATCAGATGGGGCCCGTTGAGTTTCTTAACGACGAAGGCATTGATGTTCGCCCACATCCCCATATTGGGCTTGCCACTGTTACGTATCTATATCAAGGGGAGTTCCAACACCGCGATAGCCTGGGTACCAACCAAATGATTCATCCTGGCGCGGTTAATTGGATGGTGGCGGGCAATGGGGTCACCCATTCGGAGCGCACCAGTGCTATTACTCGTCAGAACAAGCACTCTGTGTTGGGGATACAGACGTGGGTAGCGCTCCCTGAAGCCTATGAAGACCAGCCTGCCAGCTTCGAGCATCATGCCGAGGAGACACTGCCAGTACTGGAGGGCGAGGGTAAGGAAGTGCGTTTGATCCTGGGCACGGCCTGGGGGGAGCGGGCGCCGGTGCAAACCTTCTCTGAAATGTTCTATGCGGATGCGATACTGCAGCCAGGTGCAAAGCTTCCTTTGCCGGATGGCCATGAGGATCGTGGTATTTATGTCATGTCCGGTAGTGTCATTATTGCAGGGGAAACCTTTGAAGCCGGCCGCATGATGGTGTTCAGACCAGGCGACCCGATAACGGTGGTGGCGGGCGAATCCGGAACTAGGCTGATGCTACTGGGCGGTGAAACGCTGAATGGCCCCCGTTATATATCCTGGAACTTCGTTGCCTCTTCGCGAGAAAAGCTGGAAGCCGCCAAACAGGCTTGGGTAGAAGCAGATTTTGAGAATGGTCGCTTTCGTCTTCCCCCCGGAGACGATGCGGAGTTCATTCCTTTTCCTGGAGAACCTGCTAAATAACGCCCCAAAAAAGCTGGCCGCCTTAAGCAGTCAGCTTATACTTCACTCGTAGGAGTGCCAGCGAATTGAGCTCCCAGCCGATGTCGGATCTCAATCAGTGCTTACGCAAAGGCCTCCATCGGTAACGTCGCTATGGGGCGAGGGGGCGTCCCTCCATACATAACATCCGACTATATCTTTCCAGATACATAGTGATGTTTTTGAGCAATAGCGAGAAGTGTTTGCAAAACTCTATTCTATAAGGCATCGCTTGGGAGCGAGCTACTTGGCGAGCACAAGGGGAAAGTCCAACCATGAAGTTAATCGCCTGCCTTTTTCCAACATTTGGGCACTTAGTAAAAAGCGCTTATGCCCATAAAGATGCTAAACAGCATTAACACTCCTCCGGCCGCGCGCTTACCCCAAACGGCGGCGCCTGGTGTGGCCACCTTCGCTATCATTGTTCTTGCTGCTAATGCGTAAGCGCTCGATACGATCAGTTTAATAAACACAAATAACAGTATGAGGGGAAGGAACGCAGAAATGTGGGAGTCCTGCTGGGCACTTACGAATTGCGGCAACAGCGATGAGAAAAATAGAATCGCCTTGGGGTTGCTGAGCCCAACCATAAACGATTGTCGCCAAAGTACGGGTATGCTTTGCAGCGTTGTAGGCTGATCGCTGGAAATACGAACCCTTTGTGCCAGGCGAAACTGCTGCATACCCAGCCATAAAAGATAAACAGCACCGGCTACCTTGACGGCCATAAACACCGTTGGATTTGCCTCCAGTAGCGCACCGACCCCCAGTAGTGAGCAAGCCGCGAGCCCAGCAATAGCCACCAAATCCCCAGTGAGTATCAATATGGCCCGGCTGGGGCCATGCACCAGCGCGTTGTTTACCAAAAAAATTGTCGAAGGGCCCGGCGAGCCAACTTGCATCGCCGCAATCATGGCGAATAACAGATAGTCAGTGAGCAACATAGTGAACACTCCTTAGCCAATGAAACGTCAATATGTTGCTATGCTAGAAGTAAAGTGGCTCATATAAGAGAGCCATATAAACGAGATTGATACGAACCATTATGGTTAAAGGAAAAAACACAGCTGGGTTAGACCTACCTTTACCCACCAGCCCCGTCGGTGTAACGAAATCTGAACTGGCCTACCAAGCCATGCGCGATGGGATTGTGAATGGGTTGCTACAGGCGGGTGACCGGTTGCCATCCACACGCGTACTCTCGCAACGTTGGGGGGTAGGGCGTGGTACGTTGGAAAGTGTCTTTGAGCGTTTGCAACTCGAGGGTTACATCTCCCGCAAAGTGGGGTCTGGAAGCCGTGTCAGTGCCACTATCCCAGACCGATATTTGACGGCGCAAACGACGGCGACCCACCATAAAGAGCCAGCGATGGTCGAAGCGGCGCCCGTTAGCGTAAGAAAACACTACCAAGCCCAGGTAGGAGTACCTTTTGTTGCCCGGCTTGCCAGCCCGTTGCTTATTTCACCTGCTGAGTGGGCCGCGCATCTACAGCGGGCCATGGCAGCTATGCAGCCCGAGCAGATGTGTAGCGTTGAGCCGCAAGGCGCTTGGGTATTGCGGGAACAGATTGCCAAGTACTTGCGTAACCATCGGGGAATCGATTGTCTGGCAGAGCAGATACTCATCACTAACGGCATTCGCCATAGCATTGATCTGGTCGCGCGCTGTGTAGTAAAGCCTGGTGATCATGTGTGTGTCGAGGATCCTGGTTATCCAGCTGTACACCAAATATTTGAAGAAGCAGGCGCTAACCTGCTTTACGCGCCTATTGATCAGGAAGGGCTTAATTTGGGTGGCATAATAGGCGCAACTGAATGTCGTATTGCCTATGTGACACCGGCGCACCAGTCACCGCTTGGCGTTATCATGTCGGCGACTCGCCGTTTAGAGCTTCTTGACTGGGCCCAAAGCAACAACACCTGGATCATCGAGGATGATTACGATAGCGAGTTCAACTATCAAAGCGCGCCGTTACCAGCGCTAAAATCCATCGACACGATGAATCGAGTAGTCTATTGCGGGAGTTTTAATCAGGCGCCTTTTTCCAATTTGAGGCTTGGCTATATGCTTGCTCCACCAGAACTACAGCGAAAAGTGCTCGAATTGTGGCATACGGTAGGGCGTAGTGTGGGAGTGTCGGAGCAACTGGGGTTGGCGGCGTTTATGAAAGGCCCTGCTTTCTTACGGCATTTACGCCGTTCTCGGCAGGAGTATCAGACGTTGCGTGACATCGTGCTTGAAACCTTGAGGGCCGAAGCGCCGGGGCGCTATCGCATTAGTGGCGAACATGCAGGCTTCCACCTGATTCTGTGGTTATCGCCGGATCAAGACGAAAACATGTTAATCCATGCAGCGGAACAGCAGGGAGTAGTGCTACAACCGCTTCGGCACTGCTGCCGTGAGATTGAATTAGCGCCTGCCATTGTGTTGGGTTTCGCAGCGCTAACACGGGCACAGGCAAAATATGCCGCTCGTAAGCTTGGGCAATTACTGCTTCCAACACCCAGTTAGCTGGTGACTTTTTCGCTTGGTCAACCGGGCCGATAAATCTCGGTTTCTCCTCGGTGCGCATTGAAAAGCCTTCAGGCGAGCTGACAATGAGACCTCGTCTTAGCGCTCTTTCACGGTGATCTTCGCGACGGCGGCCGCTCTATCCCGGAGCGCAGTCTGGCTAAGTATCCAGGCATCTTGCTCGATGAAGAATATGCGCCGCAGCCAAGCCAATACCAACCGCCGGGTCGCCTCCAGCGCATCGGGATCTTCTGCCTCGGTCTCTTTCGCGTCGAGCCCCGCGATTCCGCCAAGCCCATGGCCCACGCCACTGATTGTCAGCAGGGCATCGGCCCCCGGCGCGTCGTGGAAGGCATCCGCGTGCCACTCGGGGCCGCGTGGCGTGAAATGCGGGTCATCTTCCGCGCCGCAGACCACAAGGGTGGGTAATTCGATGCCGCTGAAATCCACATCGAAAAAGGGAAAGCGTCGAGCATGATCGGGTGTCAGATCGGCGCCGCCACGCCCTGGAGTTGCCAGCAGGACACCCGCGCGGATACGCGGATCAGAGAAATCCTCCCCATACAAACGTCCGCCAAGCAGCAGGCTGCAGGTGTGGCCGCCGAAGGAGTGGCCCGCCACCGCGATCCGGTCGTGGTCCAGACGTCCTGCGATGGCGGGAGCCTGCCGTTCGATCTCGGCCAACTGGTCTAGGATGGCACGCATCTCGAGCACGCGCTCGCGCCAGTAGAAGGGGCCTTCAGGTAGGTCGGGGTCAAGTCCGCCGACCCGTGAACTGGCGTGGGTCGGTTGAATGACGGCTATGCCCCGTTCGGCCCAGAACTGGGCGAGCGGGGCATAGCCGTCTTTCGAGGGGATATAGCTCGATGGACCAAAGCCGTGCGACAGGATCACGATTGGTATGGCGTCCCCGGCTGCTGGCGCGGTAAGGCGCAGCTCCAGGGGTTGGCGGCCAGGCATCTTCAGGCGGAGCGGCGTGTAGGCCACTGTCAGGGCGGGATCCGGCGTCGGCAGTGCGCGGGACAGGTTGATCAGTCGGTTCATCTATTAGCCTCCTTGTTTGATGAGCAGGAGAGTATAGACAGCGATTACCCGTTCATGCGATACACAAATGTCCAAATTCTTTTATCAAGAGTCCAAAATATGCCCGATGGTATCGAAGACCCCCTGTCCAGTGTCGTCACGTTGCTCAAACCGTCGGTGTCTATCTCGAAGCTGGTCGAGGCGGGTGGCCAGTGGCAAGTCGAGCGGCATGACATGGCCAGCCCCTTTTATTGTGCGATGGTCGAGGGGGGATGCCGGGTTGAGGTGAGCGGTCGCAAGCCGGTTACGCTGGCGGCCGGAGACTTCGTCCTGATCCCCGATCTGCATGACTTTAGCATGACCAGCGAGGTGCCGCCGGAACCCAGGGGGTCGGGCCGGCCGCTTGAAATCGGACCCGGGCGGGTTCGCCTCGGCCCGGCGGACGCCCCCGTGGAGATGCGCGCGCTGGTCGGGCATTGCCGCTTCGATACGCCCGCGAGCGACTTGCTGGTGTCACTGCTGCCCGAGATGATTCATGTCTCTGGGCACGATCGCCTGATGGCCCTGGTGCCGGTGATACACGATGAGACCCGCGCCGACCGGCCGGGGCGTGAGCTGATCCTCCAGCGGCTTCTAGAGGTGCTGCTTATTGAGGCGCTCCGCTCGGGCCCTGCCGTGAATATGCCGCCGGGGCTACTGCGCGGGCTGTCCGATCCGCAACTGGCTGCCGCCTTGCAGCGCATTCACGCGGACGCGGGTGGCGAGATTTCCGTCTCAGGGCTGGCGCAGGACGCGGGTATGTCCCGCTCTGGATTTTTCGAGAAGTTCCGGAAGGAAATTGGACGCGCGCCGATGGAATACGTAACGGATTGGCGCATGGCCATCGCTAAGACGCTGCTACGGCAGGGCAAACTTACCAACACGGAGATCGCCCTGCGGGTCGGCTACGGATCTGCCAGTGCCTTCGGGATGGCATTTGTTCGGCACGAGGGCTTTTCTCCCGGTGCGTTTGCAGGCAAGCAAGGCCGTAAGAGAGGTTCAAAGGGAGTGTCTTGAAGACGACAGTGGCTATGATGTACAGGTTGTTCCCACTCATGGAGCAACGCTGTGTTGGGACTCAAAGTGCGAATTCACCGCGAGCAGGCCGAAACACTGCTCCTGGATCTAGAGTCCTCATTGAACTTGGCATGGCAGGTTGCTGAACTTTTGCTGTCAAAGATGTTACAAACTGGCCCACTGCATGGCAGTGGGCCAATGGGGGAGCGATCAGTTTTGAAGGAAATTGAGCAGATCCTGGTTCAGTCGCTCTTTATGTGTGTCGGTCAAACCATGGGGAGCACCCTCGTACACGATCAATTCCGCGCCTTCTACTAATGCAGCAGATGCCTGGCCCGAGATGTCTAAAGGTACGATTTGGTCGTCATCACCATGGATCACCAGGGTGGGAATATCAAATGCTGCGAGATCCTCACGGAAATCAGTGGCCGAGAATGCGGCGATGGAGTCATAGGTATTTTTATGGCCGCCTTGCATTCCTTGTGCCCAAAATGACTGGATCAGGCCTTGGTTGGGTTCCGCGTCTGGGCGGTTAAAGCCAAAGAAAGGCCCTGATGCAATATCCAAGTACAGTTGGGAGCGATTGTTTAGAGAAGCTTCACGGATACCATCGAACACATCGATAGGTAGTCCATTAGGATTGTCAGGTGTTTGCAGCATTAGTGGAGGAACCGCTGAAACCAGGACGGCTTTAGCGACGCGATCTGTTCCGTGCCGGCCAATGTAGCGAGCCACTTCTCCGCCACCCGTCGAGAAGCCGACGAGTGTGACATCGTTCAGGTCAAGGGTGTTGATGACCGTGGCCAGGTCGTCAGCATAGTGATCCATATCGTTGCCATCCCAGGGTTGGCTGGAACGTCCGTGACCGCGGCGGTCATGAGCGATCACACGGTAACCTTGAGAGGCCAGGAAAATCATTTGTGACTCCCAGCTGTCAGAACTCAGCGGCCAGCCATGGCTGAAGGTGATGGCCTGACCTTCTTTAGGTCCCCAGTCTTTGTAGTACAGTTCCACACCATCAGCGGTCGTGATGGTGCTGGTAGTTTGTTCAGCATTGAAGGCTTCTTGGGCTTCTTGGGCTTCTTGGGCATCTGCAGCGTAGGCGTTTGAGCCAATTTGAAGGCCTAGTGCTAGCACTGTAGTGGTCAATGTGCGGTTTAGTTTTTTCATGATGTCGTTTCCTGTTCTCGCGGTTGAGTAGTGGTGGTGGTGTTTATTCGGTGATGGTGAGTGTGACGTCGATGTTATTGCGCGTGGCGTTGGAATAAGGGCAGACGATGTGGGCCTGATCGACTAACGTTTGTAAAACGTCGTTGGGCACACCTGGCGCCGCAATCGTTAATTCAGCTTGAATTCCAAAGCCGGTAGGTATCTGGCCAATACCAACTTTTCCGGTGACAGACGTGCTTTCAGGAAGGCTGATTTTTTGCTTGCCCGCCACGAATTTCAGGGCGCCCAGAAAGCAGGCTGAATAGCCAGCGGCGAACAGCTGCTCAGGGTTGGTGCCATCTCCACCCGCACCGCCCAGTTCGCGTGGCGTGGAAAGCTTGACGTTCAAAGCGTTATCGGAAGAAGTGGCTTGGCCTTCGCGTCCACCTGTGGCTGAGGCAGTAGCTGTGTAAAGAATTTTTTCGATAGTCATGTCTAGTTTTCTCCAAAGCAGTGGTTGATCCGAAAACAAATGTTGTCCGGTGATAGGCATTCTGCCTGTTATGATTGGACGGTTGGTGATCTATAATCTCGATAAATTGATTTGGAGTATCAAATGGTCGATAGGTTAGCAACTCTGATGGAGCACTTTTCGGTAACGGCTCAGGTATTTCACGCAGGGGCTTTATGCGGCACCAATACATTGGAAGCCGATGGGGTATCAGGGCAGATGCACTTGGTGCGGCGTGGAACGGTTAAAGTGGTACACCACGATGGCTCTCTGAGCATTACGCAGCCCAGTTTGTTGCTCTATGCTCGGCCAATGACACACCGTTTCATGACCGATCCTGAACAGGGTGCCGACATGGCCTGTGCAAGCTTACGTTTTGAGGGAGGCGAGCAGAATCCAATTGCAGCAAGTTTGCCTAACGTTGTGTGTTTGCCTTTGGATTCCATTGCTGGTGTAGCGCAGGTTCTCGATCTGCTGTTTGAAGAAGCATTTACCCAACGCTGCGGTCGGGTTGCGCTGGTTAACCGCCTATTTGAGGTGGTGATGATTCAAATACTGCGACAGTTGATGGAAAATAACGATGTGAAGGGGGGGATGCTGGCGGGCCTCTCACACCCACGCTTGCGCAATGCACTTGTTGCCATGCATGAAGAACCAACAAAAACATGGACGCTGGAGGTACTGGCGGAACGGGCAGGTATGTCGCGCAGTGTGTTTGCTTCCACCTTTCGCGACGTTGTGGGTGATACGCCGGGTCAGTATCTGCAAGGGTGGCGTATCAGGATGGCACAGCAGGCGTTGAAGCGCGGCCGGCCGATCAAGATTATTGCCGGTGAAGTGGGTTATGGAAGTGAAGTGGCCTTATCGCGCGCTTTTAAAGCCTATACGGGAATGTCACCAAGACAATGGCGAGAAGCGCAAACTGCCACTCTGTGAGATTTGATCGCTCAGCTCCAGACGAAGTATAAATACTAGGCAGACTCGCTGGCATCAATAACCGTCCCGATCGCGGTATGTCGACCGAATTTCGGTAGAGGCAGGCTGCTCCTTATCAAAGGCACGACGGTTCTCTTCAATTTGTGGCCAGTGAATGCGTATCCATGAAGTAAAGCCCTCTAGAGCGGGCAGCATACTGGCGCTCATCTCAGACAGCTCATACTCCACACGTGGTGGCACTTCAGGGAAGTAGTGACGAATTACGGCGAAGTCCGGCTCGGGTGATTCGTTTTTTAGCGCTACTCTTTGTTACGGTATAGCACCATACCACCGTGATAGAGCACGCCATCAATAAACTCGCCATCAGCGGTAAAACCGGTGTCGTCCCAGTATTCGATATAGTTACCTGTCACCTGATAGCGGCCCTGATAGGCGCTTTCACGCTCACCACGGGCTTCATCGTAACGATTGTTGGGTAAAAGTTCGTGGCGTATTTGGCCATCTTTAGTTACCCACATGCCAACATACGGGTGTTCTGCCATAGCGTTATCTCCTATGTTCGGGGCTGTTTGAGCCGTAGTGGTGGCGGGGAAAATAGTGATAATGCCAGCAACGACTATCGCACGTTGCCAGTAGATAGGAAGCTTGGTGTCTTGCATGTAAGGTCACTCGCTTTGCCACATTTGTTTGAATAGCTCGGACAATTTATACGGAGTTACAGGCTCGCCGTAGGTCGTACCACTATGTCTCTGGTATCAACGTCGTCCGGTTAATAAAACAACTTTTGATATGAAGTTAGTTGAAATTGTCATGTGTTAATCCGCACAATGAAAAATACCTGGAGAAGTTTAACTAGCGGGAGCAATCGCTCATAGAGACAATTCTATTGCATCCTTGCCTAATCCTATTATTAAAATAAGGGTGAGCGGGGGCGTTCCACCGTGGTGATGACCAACGCCCAGTTATGAATGGTGCAAATCCCTATGGCTATTAACCTGTCTAAGTTTGCTACTATGTTAATACCTATATAGATTTACTCGCTGAAGCCATGTGCGCGCTGGCGGAGGTATATAAACGATGTCGTATGAAATCATGCTAAAGCGTATATATGCGCCGATAGAGGATCACGACGGCACTCGGGTGTTGGTTGATCGATTATGTCCTAGCGGGCTGTCTCCCAGTTTCCTGGCACTGAATGAGTGGTACCCGGAGATAGCGCCTGCGTCTCAATTATGCCGTCAGTATCGACAGCAAAAAATCAGTCAATCACTCTTTCTTGAGCGATACAGGCGTGAGCTGAAGGCATGTCCTGATAAGCTACTGCCTTTAATGAGATTCGCACGAGCGGGGCGAGTTACCCTACTAACCGCCGCTCGTGAAATTGAAGATTCCCACCTTCCAGTAATCAAAGAGCTGGTGCTATCAGCGCTCGAAGAGGAAGACGCCAGTGATCGTGAATTTTGCTCATCGCCCTGCCTGGCGCACACATTACCCACTTCTCAACGTTAGACCGTTTGCTTCACGCGTCATCATTGGGCTTGACGATGAATGGGTTGGTGCCAGTGCGCCTAATATTCATGGCTTAATAAGCCCAGATAACAGCAAACAAAATACCCCACCCCAGAGCACTGGCAGCCATGATTGTGTAAGTGGCTGAGATCGTAGCAACATCAAATTCTTGATGGGTACAGAGTGCTTGTAAGCCGTGGTAAATCAAGCTGCAAGAGATACCCAGCCCGCTAAGTATAACCACTACGTTAAAAAGTAAGTTGGGTACCAATAGCGATAATGAAGCGACGAATAACGGTAGCGGTGCAAGTGTGGCAAGTAAATAGGCATCTTGATAGCTGATAGATAGCTCTTCAGTTCCATTGACTACAGCGTAGATTACCCAGCCAATAACGAAAAAACTCAATATCTCTGCTAGGAAAATAATTGTCGTGATAAAACGCCACTCTCGGTCAGCAAAGCCCGCCATAAATGCATCGCCGTAATGGGTGCCCGCATAATAGAGCATTACTGGCGGCAAGAGCGACATGGGTAAAACCACCAGCCACGCTAGCAAAGGAATGGAGGGGGAGGAAGCCTGTAGCTCTTTCCAGCCTTCACGATGGTTGAATGGTAATTTGAGAAAGGTGAGTGCTCTCATTTCAGATCCCCCCTGCAGGTGTAATCTCAATGGTTATTTGTATCATGGTGTGATATTGTATTTTTTTAAAGCGCTCTAAATTGGCGAGTCAGCAATAGCCGAGTATGTGGTAAAGAGAATTGGAAAAATGAATAACCCTCAGACACTTGATAAAAGCGACTTTGAGCGGCTGTCGCAATTTCGCTACCGGTTGCGTTGCTTTCTTCGCCATAGTGAAGATATCTGTCGCCGCTATGGGCTGACACCATTGCAGTATCAACTATTGCTACATCTTCGTGGTTTCCATGGAAGAGACTGGGCGACGGTGGGGGAGCTAGCGGAGCGGCTTCAATCAAAACATCACGGGGTGGTGGCGCTAGTTGACCGCTGTGAGCAGTTATCATTGGTTGTACGGCGGCAAGGGCGTGAGGATCGCCGACAAATAGAAGTGCATTTATTGGAAGAGGGCGTGAATCGAGTAACCCAAATCGCTGAAGCTCATCAACCTGAGTTGCGTCATTTGCAGGAAGAGACGCCATTTCCTGGTTGGCATAAGCCCACTTAATGCAGAGCTTAAGAAGTTGGATATAGCCAATATACATCGAAAGTCCTCATTAATAATGCTTGGTTCGGTTGCTGTGTTTAGCTCTTAAGTGTGGTGTGTGGCATTTAGTTGCTGTACTTCTATACTGTGAACTTCGATTTATCATTAAGGTATTGCACTATGACAAAGCATGATTTGCCTTCTGGAGCCGGAGATGTCGCAAACCAGTATCCTGAGATATGGGAAGCTTATGCCGCTTTGGGCAAAGCCTGTGCTGAAGCTGGGCCGCTTGATGAACGTAGTCGGCGCTTGATAAAACTCTCGCTGGCCATAGGGGCACGCTCTGAAGGGGCCGTTCACTCCCATGTGCGTCGTGCCTTGGAGGAGGGCGCGAGTGCCGAGGAACTTAAACAAGTAGCCATGTTAGCGATTCCTACCACCGGATTTCCGACTGCTGTGGCGGCCTTAACCTGGATTGAGGACATCACGGATCCTGATTAAGAGCGCTCTGGGGGCGCTCTTTTTACTCTAGAGGCACTGTCCGTCCAATCGACGCGAACAGTGCCGTGATGCTACAGATGTTCCGACCGTTTAGTGCTTGGCGTTCTGAAGAGCCTGTTCTTCGATGTCTCTATCGACTGAAGAGACGTAGTACTCGTCATCAAAAGCGCCTTCTGGCTCTTTGAGCCACACTAGGCAGATAACCCAACTGATGAAGGCGCCGGTCGCGATGATGTAGAAGAACTGCGACGGTGTGACAAACGTAAAGATGGTTAGGTAAACCACCGCGCCAACATTACCGTAGGCGCCGGCCATGCCCGAGATTTGCCCAGTGATGCGGCGCTTGATGGAGGGAATGATACCGAAGGTTGCCCCCTCAGCCCCTTGTACGAAAATCGAGGTGCCGATGGTCACCGCAATGGCCAGGATCAGTGGCCAACTCGAATTGAGCATGGCCATCAGCAAGAACCCAACGCTAATGCCAAACATGTAGCACAGCATCACAAAACGCCGGTTACCCATGCGGTCGGAAACCATGCCGCCCATGGGGCGCGCCACCAGATTGACGAACGCGAATGATGCAGCGATCAGGCCGGCCGTAGCGGCATTCAGGCCCCAGGTCTCCTCAAAGAACATGGGCAGCATCGATACCACTGCTAGTTCAGCGCCGAAGTTGGCAAAATAGGTGCTGTTCAGCGCCGCCACACTGTTGAACGAGTACTTATCATCCTCCGGTACACCCTTACGCAGGATCGGTAGATTGACTCTCAGGATCTGGACAATTTGATAGATGACGATCGTGATAATGGCTAGATAAGCGATGGTCGCACCAGTAACTGATAAATAGCCCATATACTGAATACGCCAGACCAGAATGGCGAGTACGCCGACCAGTGGGATGGTCCAGATGATCAGCTTGATCATATCGCCCCAGGAGCTCACTTCCATGGCAGCGGATTTGCGTGGCTTACGGTGAGCCTGGGCATCCGGGCCATCGGTAATCGCGAACCAGTAGTAAACACCGTAAGCGGCCATAACAATAGCGCTTTGGGCGATAGCCCAGCGCCAGCCATCGGGGCCGCCGTACATGCTCAAGGCGATGGTCGGCAGCGACATGGCCGCTACGGCGGAGCCGAAGTTACCCCAGCCGGCGTAGAAGCCTTCAGCGAAGCCGATGTCTTTCGGCTTGAACCACAGCGCCGTCATGTGGATACCCACCACGAAGCTGGCACCAATCGAACTCAGCACCAGACGCGCCACCAGCAGCTGCGTCATGCTGTTACCGAAAGCAAACGCCAACGCCGGTAGCGCCATAGTGACCATGAGCACCGAGAACACCCGTCGCGGGCCGAATCGATCCAGCGCCATGCCGACGATGATGCGGGCGGGAATGGTCAAGGCGACGTTGCAGATGGCGAATAGTTTGAGATCATCCGTGGTCAGCCAGTCGACGCTCTTGAGCATGCTCGACGCGAGCGGCGCCATGTTGAACCACACGTAAAAGGTAATAAAGAAGGCAATCCAGGTCAGGTGCAAGGCCCGAATTTCGGGGCTGCGAAACTTGAATACAGCGGAAACTTTCATGGTCGTATCGTCCTGTGTCCCAAAGGTGGTTTGTACCAAAAGGAGGGGTAAGGGCTGCTCAAGGGCTGGGTAGGATCAACAAGGGACACTCGGCGCGCCGGGCCAGGAACGAGCTGACGCTGCCGAAAGTCATGTAGTCGAGTTCATCAACAAAATAAGTCAACGATTTGGCGATGATGCCGCCGTCCGGCTGATGGCTATGGCGGGCAATGACCAGTAGGTCTGGCGAGAGTTTGCGAGTGGCCTGCAGTAACATCTTGCGCGCATCCCCTTCGGCTAGAAGTTGCTCGGCTTGGAAGCCCTCGCCGATGGCGAATGCCACACCCTCTTGAAGGTGCCGTTTAACCTCATCGTGCTCCTGCTGAAAAAGCGCCTCGTTGTTATCGGTAGCGTCGAGTGGATTCTCCACCACGCCGACCAGTACCAGCAGAGGTTGGTTACAGCGGAACATGTTGACGACCTGAGCGAGAGCCAGCTTGGCGTTTCGCGAACCGTCATAGGCGATCATGATTTTCATGGTGTCCTCCCGCATTGGGGTAGGGGGTGAAGACCCGGAGCTTGGCTCCGGGCGTAAACAAGCAAGCCCTATTTAGGGGTTCTTAACGTAGGCACCTTTGCGTAGGTAGAACCACCAGTTGATGACCAGGCAGATGGCGTAGAAGACCGCAAAGCCGTACATGGCAAGTTCCGGTGTGCCGGCCTGGATTTGCTCGCCCATTACCCGCGGGGCGATGAAGGCGCCATAGGCAGCGACGGCTGAGGTCCAGCCAAGTACCGGGCCTTTCTGCTGCTGGTCGAAAATAACCCCGATGCTGCGGAAGGTAGAGCCGTTGCCGATACCACTGGCGGCGAATAACACGATGAATAGCAGCAGGAATAGCCAGAAGAATTGATTAGGATCGGTGGCGTTATAGGCCTGCATCATCACGTAGCCGGTGGCGATAGAGGCGACCACCATGACCGCAGAGATTATTTGGGTGACGATGGAGCCACCCACTTTGTCGGAGATCCATCCGCCCAGCGGACGGATCAGGGCGCCCACGAAGGGGCCTATCCAGGCCCAGGTTAAAGCGCTGGGCGCCTCTGGGTTGGCCACGCGAATCAGCGTGCCATCGGCAGTGGCTTCCATCATGTTGCCGAAGATGACGTTGATGGAGAGCGGCAGGGCTGCAGAGAAGCCGATAAAAGAGCCGAAGGTCAGAATGTAGAGGATGGTCATTGACCAAGTGTGCTTATTGGAAAATATTGCGAACTGCTTCTGGATATTAGGTTTGATGTCGCCAGGAATCAGGCGCAACAACACCAGAGTCAGAACAATGGTTAGCGGCAGGGCAACCCACATATTAAGCCAGCTGAGAGCTAGCATGCCGACGATGGCAGTTACCATGCCGACGCCGTAGAGGCCTAATATTTTGCTAAAAGCCGCCAGCGGCGAACCAGGGTTGGGCGTAATAGTGCGAAGATTGTTCATACCGAACCAACCGGCGAACGCTAATGGAACCAGGAATACAAGCCAGATAAAGCCAGCATTCTGGATCCAGGTATCGGTACCTGCCTCGATCCGGCCGATCAACGTACCGCTAGCGCTTTGCAACTCCATCGGCGAACCGGCTATAGCGCCGAAAATACCGACGGTCATTACCAGCGGGATGACAATCTGCATGGTAGTGACGCCGAAATTACCGAGGCCTGCATTCATGCCCAGGGCGTAACCTTGCTGTTTGCTGGGATAAAAAGTGGAAATGTTGCTCATTGAACAAGCGAAGTTACCCCCTCCGATACCGGAAAGTAGCGCCAAAGCCTGGAATACCCAGAACGGCGTGCCTGGGTTCATCAAGGCGATACCAGTGCCGGCAGCGGGGATCATCAATAGCGCGGTGGTCAGGAAGATGGTGTTACGCCCGCCAGCGATGCGGATCATGAACGATGCTGGGATGCGCAGTGTGGCACCTGCTAGACCGGCAAGCGCCGTCAGTGAAAATAGCTGGTTAACCGTGAACGAAAAACCCAGGTTCTGCATCTGGGTGGTAATCATTCCCCACATCATCCAGACAGCGAATCCCATCAGCAGACTGGGAATGGATATCCATAGATTGCGGTTGGCAATGTGCTTGCCTTCCTGTTCCCAGAATTGGGCGTCTTCGACATTCCATTTCTCAATGTCGGCATTTCTCTTGCTCATGGCGATTTCCCCTTGGCATCAAACCTATCTGCATCTAGCAGTTAGAAAGCAAGATACGCTGGAGGAAGAAATTGGGGAATAGGTGGAAATAGCATGAAAAACAGCGACATACCTCTTGAGAGGTAGTCGCTGAAAAGCCTGGATTCATTGATTTTAAACAGAAAAAATCGAGAGAAGGTAAAGGCGGGTCAGAGCAAAAGTATTCTGTGAGTCTTTAGAGGTAACCACACAGAATCGATTAGTGATCGATACCTTCCTGGACTGCCCAGACGGCGGCTTCGACACGTGAGCGTAAGTTAAGCTTTTTGAGCAGATGCTTGACGTGAACCTTGACCGTGCCTTCGGTAATATCCAGCTTGCGTGCGATGAGCTTGTTGGAGAGTCCGCCAGCAAGCTGTTGCAGAATTTCGCGTTCACGCTGCGTCAGGCTATGAATATCCGGGGTGGTGGGGGCATTGCGCTGATTACGCAGGGCTTCAGCGAGTAGGGCGGTCAGGCTTTCGCTGATGACCATGCGCCCCAAAGCAGCCTGACGCAGTTGGCGAACCATGTCTTCAGGCTCCATATCCTTTAACAGGTAACCGTCAGCACCGTTGCGCAGTGCGGCGATAACATCATCCTCATGGTCGGAAACAGTGAACATCACCACACGGCCGCTATAGTTGGCTTCCCGTAGGCGGCGCAAGGCTTCTAAGCCATTGACGCCCGGCATGTTTAAATCAAGTAAAACCAGGTCAGGCTCAAGTTTGAGGGCCAGTGCAATGCCTTCTTCAGGGTCGCCCGTCTCGCCAACCAGTTCAAGATCGTCCTCTAGCTCAAGCAGCTGAGCGACGCCACGCCGGAGTAGCGGGTGGTCATCAATAATCATCAGGCTGGCGGGTGTATCGTTGGCGTTGGTCAGCGTCATTAAGAAGTCCCTGTACCTAAGTGAGAGTCGGAGGCAGCCGTAACAGGCTGCTGCTGAATTAAGCGAGCGGTCAACGGGGTGAAGACTATCTCAATGCTGGCCCCCCCTGTGGGGCGATTGGTGATACTCAGCTCCCCGTTCAGGGTAGTGGTTCGGTCGCGTATGATCACCAAACCGTAGTGCATAGGTGGCGAGCTATCGTCTTCCAGGCCGATGCCGTCATCCTCAATACGCACTAGCAGGCGAGTATCGGCGAAGCGCACAGTGACTCCAGCCCAGTGGGCTTGGGCGTGCTTGTGGGTATTGGCCAGCGCCTCACGAATGATCTGCAGCACGTGAATTTCTTCATTGGGGTTAAGTAGGTAAGGCGGCACATCGTACTCAAGCTCGACCGTTACCTCCATGCGCTGGCTAAACTCATCGACGGTCTGGCGTAAGGCAAATTGCAGCCCCGGCCCCTCTAGTTTGAGCCGGAAGGTAGTGAGCAGCTCACGTAGCTGACGATAGGCGCTGTTTAGGCCGGTACGCAGCTCGTCGAATACCGCAGACTGCATCTCTCGGGTGGCTTCTTTTTGCTGCATGCGTTCGAGTCGAGCGACCTGCATTTTGAGATAAGAGAGCGATTGGGCTAGAGAATCGTGAAGTTCCCGCGCAATGATGGTTCGCTCGTTGATCAGCGTAACGTGCTGCTGCTCCTCGATACGTCGCTGCAGATACACCGCCGTGGCGAGCTGGTCGGCTAACATGGTGAGCAGCCGACGGGTGCTATCGTTGAGGCGCTCCTGGGGATACCACACTTCCAGGGTGCCTAGCAGCGTATCGCCTACGCTAATCGGTAGCAGTAAGCACTGTGACTGGTTATTGGACACCATCTCCAAGGGGCGAGGATCGATCAGGCAAGCGTGACACTCCTGGTCACGGCAATACTCTGGTCGGGTACGCGAGTGGGTTTCTAAAACCGGCATTTCCCGTTGGTCGAAAGGATCGTTGAGAGAAAGCCGTATTGGCCCGATATCCAGCAGCTTTTCCAGTTCGCGTAACATAGGGGCTGCGCTAGAGCAGAGATCATTACCGCCCCCATACAGCGAGCGGCTGGCATCGTGCATTACCCGCAGTGCCTGATTACTGCGTTCAAGCTCCTGCTTCTTGCGCGACACCTTGTCTTCCAATGCGGCGTAGCTTGTTGCCAGCTCCGCAGACATCTTGTTAAAGGTATGGCCCAACAAAGCCAACTCGTCGCTGCCGCGGAGTTCGGAGCGTGGCTTGAAGTTACGCTGTGCCGCCTCGCGGGCAAGAACCATCAGTTGACGCAAAGGAACTACCAGATTGAAGCGAACATCGTAGAGGGCGATCGAGACCACTATAGCGATCAGTACCAGAAAGAGCACTTGCATCATCCCCAGCAGCCGCACCTTGGCCTCAGTGCTCTCTTCCAAATAGGTCACCAGCACTTCAATGTCATTGACCATCGCCACGATCATCATTTCTAGCGTATCGAGGTCAAGCGCAGTGGCTGGGGACGGTGCCTCTAGTGCCGGACGAAGCGTGTGCTGCCAGTAGATCTGAAGTTTTTCCAGTTGACGGCGGCGCTCGTGACGATCATCGATGGGGATCGTTTGTTGAAGCGTTGTGCCATACAAACGTTGATCGAAGCTCGAAATCAGTCCTTCGAGCTGTTCTGCGCTAGTCTCCTCTGGAGCATACTCCAGGCGTTGCAGTGCCCCCATGATTTGATAGGCATTCATGCGTAGTGAGCCAGCGACATTAATCGCGGCAGCATCGCCACGGCTGCTGTTAGACATTGCCATGGTCAGGGTGATGCTGATGAGTGCCATCCCGCTAATGGCAAGTAAGGACGCAATGATGCGAGCAACCAGGGAGCGCTGAAGTAATTTCATGGCATTTCCGATAGCGCGGAAGAGGTAAGGGAGTGTGGCACTGTCTGCATTTCGATACGAGGGCTATTCCTTTGGGGTTAGCCGGTCTACCTCCGATGCCTTTTGACCTACGCCCAGTATTTACAGACAATTCTTACATGTCTTCCGATGTCTTTATACCCTCGCTGGGAAACGCCATGCCATCATCTGTGCCGCCTCCCACGTTGGAGACATCAAAACAGCCAGTAAATGGTTATCAGTTGCTGGTAGCCATGCTGCTGATGCCGCTGGCAAGCGCTTTAGCGGTGGCTGGCTGGACACTTTATGCCCTGCTCGCAAAACAACCCCTCTATGTGCTGGTACCGTTGAGTAGCGGTGTGCTGTTGGCTTGGCCGGCTTGGTATATCGCCAGGCGGGGAGACACCTGCCGCTTGATGCAATGGCTATTACTGGGGCTAGCGTTGGCGCTGGGCGGGTTTGGGATGGCTAGCCGACCGTGGGAGTTTTTGTTAGTGGGGGCTGGGCTTGGACTGGGAGGTGCGGTGATTACGACGGGCATCGCCCACGCCAAAGGCTGGATGCCTGGTCGTTGGGTGAGTCTTTGTGTCGCCCTTTTTCTGGCTTTAGCGGCGGGGGTAGGGTTTTCCTTGCGGATGGCGCCTCTGGTAGTCCAAGCCTATGGTTGGCGCGCGGCGCCACTTAGCCTGTTGATCCCTCTGTTTATGGTAATGCTGCTGCTGTGGCTTTTCGTAGAGTCACCCGAGTAACGCCGCCTATGAGTCTCACCTGTTCATTCTTACCTACTCTCTCACCTTCTGATTCTAAACCACTAGCGATAAGGCCTATTTTATGACCACAGTTTTGATGACCATAGCCACGTTTGCCGATTTACTGCAGGAAGCGCGTAAACAACCTAAGCCCCAGCGCCTGCTGTTTGTGTTCGTTCGCGCAGAGCTGCCCGACTTCCCTGATGCTGACCAGCGTCGTCGCTTCGAACAGGGTGAAGGGGGGGTGTTGGTGCCTGTGGTATGCGTAGATAAGTCGACGGAGGAGTTGACCAGCATGGCGGCGTTGGTTGAGGAGTCACGCCGTACCGAGATCGAATGGGATCTAGTTTTCACAGCTGCCATGGACGACCCAAAAGATGACGCTGAGGTTGAACGGCAGCTCCAGCGTATGATGGAGTCGCTGCAAATGGGTAATATCACCGCCTATCTTGCCTTCGATCATCACGGCAATGCGGTTAACGTCGGCTAGGGACGGTTACCATGGAGCACTATTTCCTCATCAAGCACCTGCACATGTCGGCCGCTGCGCTGAGCATCACGCTCTTCATAGTGCGCGCCTGGTGGTCGGTGCAGGAAAGCCCGCGGCTCAACGCCCGTTGGGTCAAGGTATTGCCTCATCTTATTGATACGGCTCTGTTGGGGCTGGGGGTGACTTTGATGGTATTGCTTTCCGTATGGCCCTGGCAGCTTCCTTGGCTTGGCGCCAAGTTACTGGCGCTGCTGGCCTATATCGGTATTGGCACCATTGCGATTAAGCGCGGTGCAACGCCAAGGGCACGTGCTGTTGCTGCGTTAGTGGCGGTTGCCATATTCGCCTACATGGTGGGGGCTGCCATACATCACAGCCCGCTTTCCTGGCTAGCCTGAATTGCGGCTACTTTCTGCCTCACTCCTCACTTTTATTGCGCCATTGAGTGGGCGGCATGGCCGCTCCCTCCGTGGCGCCCGAGCCGGGCGAGCAATTCCAGGTCGATATCGTCATAGGTGATTATCTCGCCACCATGAACTGCTGCGAACTGCGCGGCACGCTCATGGCTGGAGAACGGTGCAAGGGTGTGGCCCATGCTGCCGCGCCGATCATGGCCGACCACATACCAAGCGTCTGCTGCAGGGATAAAGGCATCGTCTTTAGGTGCTTCCCAGGGTGTTACGCCGACATCATGTACATAGGCATGGCGCAGCTGGGTCTGATTTTCGGGCTGCTGGAGGAAAACGAACATCTCCAGCGTAGAGCAGAACTTACGCGCGTCACTGTGGCTTTGCATAAATGCCTGACCTTTGGGGCCTTCGAATTCGGTGATAAACATACCGCATACATGGCAGATGTCATCGCCGCTAATAGGCTGAGGCGGCATCCTTTCGGCGCTGTCAGTGGCATTGTTGCAACCGGTCATGAGCAAAATAATAAGGGCTAGCGTGGGCAGCAGGGCGGGCATGATCAATCCTCGTTATTAAGAGATGATGTTAAGCGGTATGACGGTGGAAGCGACGGACGGCCAATAGCAGGGGCACCACGACCCAAACCAGCATTGCCAAGGGCGGCCAGGCAGAGTGGAACGCGCCTTGCTGCGCGATAGCCGCGATACCGCTTTCTAGCTGTGTGGTGTCGAACCCCGACAGATTGATCAAGCGAAAACTGTCGGTGGGATTGAGCAGCATCAGGTAGGGGAGCCAGTCGCCCCCCTGCTTGACGCCAACCAGTAGGGCCAGCAGTACTAGATCGAATACCAGCACGAACAGAAACCACACTCCTAGTGCCAGCCCGGCGGCCCGTGCCTTTTCGCTGACCGTTACGCTGATCAGGTAGGCAAAGGCCAAAAACACCCAGCCCAAGAGCACACTGCTGGCGATCAATCGTGCTAGGCCGACGGTTAGTTGGATAAGCGGTACGCCTTCAGCGCCCAACGCAATAACCATACCCGCGATACCAAAACCGAGTAGCGTGGCGACGGCCAGAATCATCCCATGGCCGAAGAACTTACCAAACAGCAACGCCGAACGACTTATAGGGTAGGTGAGTAGCAGTAGTAGCGTGCCGGCCTCCTGCTCACCAACAACGGCGTCGTAGGCTAGCATCAGCGCGATTAAGGGGATCAGAAAAACGGCCAGAGTTGATAAACTGACCAGGGTGGTGGCCAGTGAAGTAAAACCAAGACCGCCGCTCGCAGCGGCACCAAAGTAGGCAATACCCATTGCCAGAACGGCAAGGATCACGGTGATCGCCAGTACCCAGCGATTACGCAGGCCATCCTGGAACTCTTTGGCGGCGACGATGAACATGGCCTTCATGCGCTGGCTCCTAGCGTCAGTGAGGCGGGGCGAGTAGAAAAATGCGTGTAGAGATGCTCAAGGGTGGGGGGCGATAACTCGATGTCGTCGATATTCGGCATGGTGGTTAATTGACGTAGTACCTGCATTTTATTTTCCGCGGGCACGTTGACCTCCACACAGCGCTCATTGATTGGGATAGGCTCAAGGGACATGGCTTTCCAGAGCTGAGACTGCATGGCCAGCAATGTGCCGTGGATACGAAACGTCAGCGGTAGCTGTGCTTCTTCACGCAGCTGTTTAAGGCTGCCCAGGGCCAGGCGTCGCCCTTTGCCCAGGATCAAGGCGCGGTCGATATAGGGTTCGATGCCCGGCAGTACATGGGAAGAGAGCAGCACGGTACAACCGTTGTCGCGTAGGGCTTTTACCGCTTGATAAAAATCGCGGGTGGCAGCGGGGTCAAGGCCGGTGGTGGGTTCATCCAGCAACAATAGCCGGGGAGACCCTAGTAAAGCCTGGGCCAGGCCAAGGCGCTGGCGCATGCCCTTGGAGTAAGTTTTAACGCGACGGTCGGCGGCTTCGACCAGGCCCACACGCTCAAGCAGAACCGTTACCTGATGGCGGTCAGCGCGCTTTAAACGAGCGAAATAGGTGATCACTTCACGCCCGGTGAGCTGTTCGTAGAAGGTGACGTTTTCAGGTAGATAGCCCAACTGACGCCGTAGGCGTTCGGCATGTGGCCCGTCAGGAGCGCCACCGAGGACGTCAACGTGGCCCGAGCTGGGCGCAATTAAGCCCAGTATGAGTTTCATGATGGTCGTCTTGCCCGCGCCATTATGCCCCAGCAGGGCGAGCATCTCGCCTTCTTTGATGGTGAGATCCATTTCAGCTAGTCGCACCAGCGCCCCGTGACGCTTGGTAACTCGCTGTAGTTCTATTACTGGGTTCATGGAGCATTTCCTTCTCGGCCGGGCTCGCTCATCAAGGGCGCGCTGTCTCTGACCCCCGGGGGACGAAACACTGGAAACTGGCGTTGCACCCAGCGCAGTGCCAACACCGCAGGACTTTGCATCAACAGGCGCGCGGAGGGGTGGCGCCAGAGAAGATGATCCATGGCGTCGTTGGGTTCATGAGCGGTGTCGCCGACACCGTTATCGTCAAGATCCCAACCCAGGTAGTCGCTCCAGTAATTGCCCGACCAATCCTGCTCACGGGTGGCGACATACATGACTTGCTGCTTATTAGCGATGAAGGCGTTGCCCGCCATTTGGTTATCTTCTGAACCGGCGGTGAGATGGATGCCGATGTCGCTGGCTGCGAAACGATTATTCTCGATACGATTGAACTGCGAGTTGTAAACGAACAGTGCCTTGCCGTCGCCGCCCGCTAGACGCCCCTCGCCATCTGCCCCCAGGGGCTGGGTGACGCCTTCGACTCGGTTGCCGCTCAACAGGGAGTCGGTGATGTTGTTCATCAAAATCCCGTAGTTGTCGTCTGCTTCCGAACGGTTATCAACGACTTCCAGGCGTTTGGATTGCATCAGGGCGTAGCCGGTTCGGGTTCGTTGGGTCAGGTTGCCTTCAAGACGATTGTCGAAGGAGTACATGTAGTGCACGCCATAGCGCAGGTCATGCAGGGTGTTGTCGCGCAGCACGTTGTGGCGGCTGCTGTCGAGATAGATGCCGTCGCGAGTCTGCGCAACATCGTTGGATTCGATAATCGAGTCACTAACGTTATAGAGGTGAATGCCGTTGCCGCGATCCTGAGAGCGCAGTCGGGTATCGCCACGAATGGTATTGCCTATCACACTGACGTTATTGACAGCATCGAGCCAGATGCCGAAGCCAGGCCCGTTTAGCTGGTTATTGCGGATGGTACTACCGTGAGCGCTGGGCTCGACAAAAATAGCGGCCTCCAGTTTTGTCAGGTTATCCCCCCAGTCTTCAATGCGCACACCTTCAAATATAATGTCGGGAGCTGCCAGCACCACCGCATGGCCTTGGCCTCCTGCATCGAGGATGGCTTGCAACTCGCCCCTAATATGCAGCGTGCGGTCAATAACCACACGCCCAGGGTAGCGTCCTGCAGGCAGCAGCAATTGATCGCCGTCGGTAGCCTGTTCGATCAACGGCTGTAACGGCTCACCAGGCGTGGCGAGCCAGTCAGCTGCATAAACCCCGCTAGGCAGCCCAAAAAGCCATAGCAGCGCCAGCAAGCAACCTAAATAGCCAGGGTGTCGTTTCATGGTGTTCTCCCGCAGCGGGCCGAAGGAATCGGCCCGCATTGTGTCTTCAGACTCCTGTCAGTGAGGCGTCAGGCGGGTTCGACTAGCATGCGACCAGTCATTTCCATATGCATCGCGTGGCAGAACCAGTTGCAGTAGTACCAGTGCACCCCGGCTTTGTCGGCGGTGAAGGTGACACTAGCGGTCTGCTGGGGGCTGATCTCCATCTGCACGCCGTGGTTGACCATGCAGAAGCCGTGGGTCAGATCCTCGACCTGGTCAAGGTTGGTGATGACCACGGTCACCTCATCGCCCTGTTTGACCTTGAATTCGGTCAGGCCAAATTGCGGTGCGATGGAGGTCATGTACACGCGTACTTTATTGCCATCGCGGATTACCTTGCTTTCGCCCTCCAGGTTGACGCCGTCTGCCTCGGCCATGGCCACGGTCTCGGCGAAGAAGGGGTCGTCTCGTGTCCATACTCGGCTTGGGTTGATCTGGTCGGCGCGTACCAGAATACAGTCGTGGGGCTCGGCATAAGTGGGGCCGTCATGCACCAGTTTCATTTCTTCCCCTGAGATGTCGATCAACTGATCGTTCTCGGGATGCAGAGGGCCTACCGGCAGGAAACGGTCTTTGGAAAACTTCGACAGCACCACCAGCCACTTGCCGTCGGCATCCCGGGATTCGGTGAGACTGGCGTGGTTATGCCCAGGCTGGTAGTGGACATCTAGCTTCTGACGCAGGTAGTTGACGTCTTCGCCATTGTAGTGGCGAATGGCATCCTCAATATTCCACTTGGCTACCTGGCTATCGATGAACAGCGTGGTATAGGCGTTGCCCCGGCCATCGTAGGTGGTGTGAAGCGGGCCCAGGCCCAGTTCAGGTTCACCCACAATGGTATCGCGCGGTTCGATACTGTCGTCGAACAGCTCAGGTAACTTGTCGATGGCGATGATTGAGCAAGTGGGGGATAGCTTGCCGTTGGCGATGAAATATTTGCCATCCGGTGAGGTATTCACGCCATGGGGGTTCTTGGGGATCGGGATGTAACGTGTCAGTTGCGAGCCCTTGCGGCCATCCAGTACCGGGACGCTTGATTCACCCAGTGTCTTGTAGTTCCCGGCCGCCACGGCGGCTTCAATCGCTTCAACGTCGAATACCACGACCCAGTCGCGTTCGTTTCGCATGGTCTCGGTCAGGGTCATGCCTTTTTCTGAGTTGTAGCAGGTAGAGGCGACGAAACGACCGGTGTAGTCGGCATCGGTGTTATCGAGGTTGCCATCGACGATCACCTGCCAAGCCACGTCCATGCTTTCGGCATCGATAGCGTTGAACATAGTGAAGTAGTTGTCGGGGTTCTCCAGGTCGCGGCCGTCATTGATCTGGGGTATTGGCAGTTCGGCATTGGCGAAGACGTACTTGGTGTAAGGCACCTTCTGCAGGCGCAAACCGTGAATCGCCTGGACGTTGGGGATGGTGGTGACCTTGTCCGTCTTCATGATATCGAGACGAATGCGCGCAACGCGGGTGTTAGCCTTGTCGTTGATAAATAGGTACTTGCCGTCGTAGCTGCCGTCGGTCATGGAAATATGGGGGTGGTGGCAGTCGCCGTTGAGGAAATGGCTCGATTCGCCGAGTATCCGCTTCGACTCGTTGCTGATCCCCCAGCCAGAGGCGCTATCCACGTTGAACACTGGAATCCGCATCAGTTCGCGCATTGAAGGTACACCGAGCACCCGAACCTCGCCCGAGTGGCCACCGCTCCAGAAGCCGTAGTAATCGTCGAGCTCGCCGGGTGCAACGTCGATACCGTTGGCGCCGGCGGCCTGAACTTGACGGCTATTGAGTAACGCACCTGCGCCAAAACCACTGGCCAGGCCCGCCCCGGCAACGCCGGTGACGGCGGTATTGCGCAAGAAATGGCGACGGCCGATATCCTGAATATGGTCTTTTTTATCGCTCATGCTTGATTCCCCTGAGATCAGTCTTGCTGGTGAAGAGGGATGCGTTGCCATGCGGCCTGTTTGCCGCTGGCATCGGTATCCCGTTGGGTCTCAACGCTATTACCGCGCGATGACATATTGGCCGCCTTTTCATAGCGCTTGCGGCGCTTGACCATGGGCGGGCAACGCTGGTCGTCGTGGTAGGTCACTTGGCAGTCGAGACAGTAGTGGCACTCATTGGCATTGATGCGGCCGTCCGGGTGTATAGCGGCCACTTCGCATTCATTGGCACAGATTTGGCACGGGGTACCGCAGCTACCGCGGTGGCGCTTGAGCCAGTCGAACAGGCGTAAACGCGAAGGAATAGCCAACCCGGCACCTAAAGGGCACAGATAGCGGCAGTAGAATTTGTGGTTGAAGGCAGAAATCGCCACCAGTCCAAGAGCATAAATAACGAAGGCCCAGTCACGTTGGAAACGCAGGGTGATTGCGGTCTTGAACGGCTCCACTTCGGCGTAGCGTTCCGCGGTGCCAAGCGAATGTAGCGAGACTGCGAACAAGGCCAGCAGAATGATGTATTTAATCGCCCATAGGCGCTCATGGAGCCCGAAGGGCACCTCGATCTGCTTAACGTTTAGTTTGCGAGCGACCTGGTTGACCAGGTCTTGTAAAGCGCCGAAGGGGCACAGCCAGCCGCAGAAAACTCCGCGGCCCCACAGCAGCAGGCTCACCGCCACGAACGACCAGAGAATAAATAGCATTGGGTCGATCAAAAATGAGGACCAGCTAAAACCGCTTATCAGCGAGTTGGTGAAGGTAAGGATATTGACGACCGATAGCTGGGCCAGCGAGTACCAGCCGATAAATACTAAGGTGTATATCTTGAAACCCAGACGCAGTGGGTTCAGAACACGCGGGTGGCGCGCCAGCACATCCTGGAACAGCATGATGCCAGTGAGCACCAATAATCCGGCGGATAGCACAACGATCTGGAAAGCCTTGTCGCGCCAAACCTGTACCCAGATAGGCTCTTCCACCGGTGGCTCAGGCCGTTCTATATAGGCCTCGGGAACACTGTAGTCGGCGCTAAAGCGGCTGAACTCGGTATCCAAGGGGCCAGAGGCGCGGCGAACCAGTAATTCCAGCTGCCACGGTTGTCCGGGGTCGAAGCCCGCCTCTTCGCGGACGATGAAGATGTCTCGCTCGGCCAGCGAGGGCGCGCCTTCGAGGGCCAGATCACCCAGGCGGATGTGTTCGCGATCATGAAAGCTGACCCGAGTGCTGCCCTGTGAAAGCTCGATGCGATCGAAGATGCCGCCGCGCACATACCCTGAACCCTTGAATGAGTAGTCACCACGCCCCATGACGGCAATAGCGTGCTCGCCATCCTTCAGCTCGACCATTAGTTGGTCATAGCCAGTATCGCCGAGCAGGTTGCGGCCAGCGGTTGGTGGGTTGAGGTAGGTGTAAAACAGCTCGATAAAGGTTTTATCGGCGGGCTGTGGCGAGCGCAGGTAATCTTCGGCGGGCGTACCTATAAAGCTCGCATCGACCTCGCCATGGGTCAGTTGCAAACGGCGAATGGTGCCGTCGCCGGTCAGTTCATCCCAGTTGGCAGGGGCGAAAACGTCTTCTCGAACGCGTGCCGGTGGTGTCTGGGAGGGGTCGGCAATGAGCTGCTGTTCAGCGGCCACTTGCCTGGCGCTGCGCATGATGGTGTCGCTGACGACGATGACGGTCACCGTCGCGCCAGAGATAGCGTCAAGATTGTCGCCGACCCTGAGCCTGTCATTGACGTGGGCCGATTCGTGCTCATCGGCGAAGCTATTTAGCTTCGATTCGGGAATGCCCACCAGCATGATCGGCTCTGAATGACTGAGGACGTCGGTCTGTACAATTTGCCCATCCAGACCGATCCCCACCAGTACATTGACCGGTTTGCCCGAGTAGGCGGGGATCGGAGCGACATCCACACTCTCAAAAGCGTAGCCGAGCAACTCATCGTCGCTGGCGAGTACACGGCTTACCGGCCACTGTGAATCCGAGGCTTCAAGACGCTCTGCCGTGGGAAACCCCTCGCGTACCTGCCCCAGTTCGATAGCTTGGGCGGGCAGTGTTATCGCTAGGAGTAACAGCAAGCTAATCCAGATGCCGGTTAGACGGCGCGGGCAAGCCACAGGGGACATCGTGGTTTCCTTTCGGGTCAAGAGCGTTATAGAACCGGTTCTAGCAAGTGGTCGACGGCAGCTTTCACTTCGTCATCGCTCAAGCCCAATTGGCCTCCTTTCGGCGGCATTGCCTGAAAACCGTTAATCGCGTGGTCGTACAGGGTGTCCATGCCTTTTTCTAAGCGTGGCTCCCAGCGTTCGGCATTGCCGCGAATGGGAGCACCTGCGGCGCCCGTCATGTGGCAAGCCATGCAGGCTTGGTTATAGGTGGCTTCGCCATCTGCATGAGCGGTAACCGAAATAGAAGCAACAACGCCTAGCAACAGTATGGACGCGAGGGTTTTCATTGAAGTATTCCTTATGCATCTTTTGAGTTGAAATTACCAATTCGGCAACGTGGCAAGGTGGTTTATAGAGGTATACGAGTTGCTGGGTACTGATTTCTCAGTACGAGAAAAGGTATGAAGTTCACTTTAAAGAAATAAGGGGGGCTAATATTGATCTGGATCATTTTTAGTCTCGCGTACCCCTACAGAGCATTAGCTTACCCCTTAGTGGGTAGGCGATGACGTCAGTCGTTATTGTGATTTCAACTCGAAATTCAGACGCTTGGCTATGCACCACGGCGCTAGGGGTGTGGCGATGTAGAAATGTTTTTTACAGCGTGGATTATTTCAACATGTTCAAGTACTGGCGCAGCACTTCGGCATTGTTACGGCGCTCTTCCTTAGAGGCAAATACCAGAGTAACTCGCTCTTTCCTGGCACGTTGTGCAAGATCACGAAGAGACTCGCGATAAGAGATTAACTCTTTGAGATAGCGACGGCGGAAGCCACTCCAGTCGAGAGAACCATTATGAAATGCTTTGCGAAGCTCGCTGCTTGGGGCGACCTCCTTGCGCCATTCATCGATTTTGGCTTCCTCCTTGGACACCCCGCGCGGCCAGATACCGTCGACGAGGACACGATAACCATCTTTGCTCTGAGGTGAGTCATAGGCACGCTTTAATTCAATATTCATCGCTATCTCGCAAGTCAATGCGTTTCCTTTTAAGCCTAGCTAGTGAGTCGGTTCCACTCTACTTGAATCCTAGTAAGCCCAGACAATAGCCATTAGCAAGCCCCATGCCAGCACCCCGGCGGCCATAACGGTGTAAGTAGCAGACATCGTTGTTACGTCATTCGCTGAGCGTTTACACAGAGCCTGCAGCCCGTGGTAGACCAAACTGCAAGAGATGCCCAGTGCCACCAGTACTACCAGCGCATTGAACAACAGGCTGGGGATCAGCAGAGCGGTCGCTGCTGACCAAAGTGGCAAAGGTGCCAGGGCTGCCAACAGATAAGCGTCGTGGTAGCTAATTGAGAGATCACGATCGCTATTGACCACCGCGTGAATTAGCCAGCCCATTACAAAGAAGGTGAGCAGCTCGGCCAGGAAGAGAATGGTCGTGATGAAGCGCCACTGCCGATCGGCGAAGCCTGGAGCGAAGATATCTCCGTAGTGTGTACCGGCATAATAGAGCATCACGGGTGGCAACAATGACATGGGCAGCACGATGCACCAAGCCAGAGTGGCGATTGAAGGATGGCGTTGCTGGAGGTCTTTCCATCCCGCTAAATGGGTAAAGGGCAGTTGAATAATGGTTAGAGGGTTCATTGTCTAGCCTCGCAGTCAGTTGTGATCGTTGTGAGCTTAAAATATCATGTCGTGATATTATATTCAGAATTAAGGCTAGTTTGTATTTTGTCAAGTGTGAAGCTTGATTCTCTCTGTTTTAAGAGAGCGCAACCCATATCAGCAGCAGTGGTGCATGCCCGTGTGAAATCTGAGAAGTCATAGCATCAGCCTACCTCTAGAACGGCTATGCCCTGGTGCAAACCGCACAGAGTGATTAGGCAATATTAAGAAACCCAGCCGCGTTCTGGCTCGAATTAATTAGTAATCGTAAATTTACCAAGGGTTTTGCTCTTGCCAAAAATTGATCTGTGGCAATGTTGCTAGGGGGATTCTTCTGCTAATCTTAAAAATGTAAATAATATACATCTTAATAAACGTATGCCTTTTGGCTTCCCAGCCTAAGGTCGGATCTGACTAGCAAGGGAGTATGGCTTATGGCTGATGGTCTCACTAAATCAGCGGCCCGCAATATTTTCTACGGTGGTTCGCTGTTCTTCTTCCTGCTCTTTGCCGCGCTAACGGCTCATAGTCATTGGTACATGGTCAATGTCTCCACGGACAGCGAAGGCCTCACGGATTCTGTTAAGCATGGCAAAGAAGTGTGGGAAAAAAACATGTGTATCAACTGCCATAGCATTATGGGAGAGGGTGCTTATTTCGCTCCTGAACTGGGTAACGTCTGGGAACGCTATGGAGGTCATGAAAATCCTGAGGCTGCCAGATCGGGTATTAATGCCTGGATCCGCGCCCAGCCATTGGGGATCGAGGGTCGTCGTCAAATGCCAGCGTATGACTTTAGCGAAGAGGATATGAACTCGCTAATCGACTTCCTCGAATGGACCGATGGCATCGACGATCAGGACTGGCCCCCACATCCCGCTGGCTAAAGCAAACAGCCGAAGGATGAATCAAGGAGAACCGTACAATGAAATATGAAACCCAGAAGGTTGCTTTACCCTTTTTTATGGTGGCCATGGCGCTATTTACGCTACAAATAGTCTTCGGACTACTGGCCGCCACCGTCTATGCTTGGCCTAACTTTATGGCCGAAGTGATGCCCTTTCATATCATGCGTGTCAGCCATACCAATCTGTTGATTGTGTGGCTGCTGATTGGTTTTATGGGCTGTACCTACTATCTGATGCCAGAGGAAGCCGAGCGGGAAATCCATAGCCCCAATCTGGCGTATATCCAGCTGGCGATCTTTGCTTTTGCTGGCGCCGCTGCTCTGGTCGGCTACCAGTTCGGTATCCATGAAGGGCGCGAGTTTCTTGAGCAACCGTTCTGGGTGAAAATACTCATCACCATTTCTTTTCTGATGTTTCTTTTCAATACCAGCATGACGCTGCTCAAGGGCCGCAAGACCGCTATCAATCTGGTGTTAATGCTGGGGCTTTGGCTAGCGGCAGTGTTTTGGTTATTCGCTTTCTACAATCCGACCAACCTGGCGGTAGATAAACTCTACTGGTGGTGGGTGGTGCACCTCTGGGTGGAAGGCGTATGGGAGTTGATCATGGCTTCCTTGCTGGGTTACCTGCTGATCAAAATGACCGGTGTGGATCGCGAAGTGATCGAAAAATGGCTCTATATCATTGTTGGATTGGCACTGTTCTCCGGCCTGCTGGGCACCGGGCACCACTACTACTGGATTGGCGCACCTGGCTACTGGCAGCCCATCGGCAGTATCTTCTCGACGCTTGAAGTGGCGCCTTTCTTCGCCATGGTGGTATTCGCCTTTACCATGTTCTGGAAGGGCAGTCGTAACCATCCTAATAAAGCGGCCATGCTATGGGCCTTAGGCTGCCCAACCATTGCCTTTTTCGGCGCTGGTGTGTGGGGCTTTATGCATACCCTCTCGTTCGTGAATTACTACAGCCATGGCACTCAGGTAACCGCCGCTCATGGCCATCTAGCTTTCTATGGTGCCTATGTGATGCTGATTCTTGGCGTGATTACCTACGCCATGCCGCAGATCCGCCGTGTGCAGCCTTATAACCAAGTGCTGAACATGTGGGGCTTCTGGATCGTCACCAGTGCCATGTGCTTCATGACGTTTACCCTGACCTTCGCCGGGGTCGTGCAGACTCACTTACAGCGCGTCTTGGGCATGAATTACATGGAAGTGCAGGATCAATTGGGCCTGTTCTACATCATGCGTCTGGGCGCTGGTGTGGCCGTGGCAGTGGGGGCGATCATGCTGCTCTACTCCTTCTTCGGGCCCGCCCGAGAGCAGGTGCCCGCCGGCGGCACACAAATTACCGCTGGGGCAGGCTCGGCCTGAGCTTAACGGCCCTGCGGGGCCGTTTTTACTTTCTTTATTTATTTTCCGGCAATGGAGTCTTGCCATGCCTCTTTCTTCTGTCGCTAATCCTATCGCTGAGCGTGAAATACCTTTCTACGAGAACGTCGGGAACGAATGCGCTATGTTTGAGCACGCCTTTCGTCAACGTTTGCCGCTGTTACTTAAAGGCCCCACCGGGTGTGGTAAAACACGTTTTGTTAGCCATATGGCCGCGAAGCTGGGCCGTCCGCTATTCACTATTTCATGTCACGACGATCTGACTTCAGCCGACCTTACAGGCCGCTATCTGTTGCAGGGCGGTGAGACCCGCTGGGTCGATGGCCCGCTTACTCGAGCAGTGCGCGAAGGGGGTATCTGCTATCTCGATGAGGTGGTGGAGGCGCGTAAAGATGTCACCGTGGTGCTTCACCCACTCACCGATGACCGCCGACTACTGCCGTTGGAACGTACCGGAGAACTGCTCGAAGCGCCGGATGACTTCATGCTGGTAGTGTCTTATAACCCTGGTTATCAGCATATTCTCAAATCGCTTAAACCGAGTACCCGCCAGCGCTTCCTGGCCATGTCATTTGATTTTCCACCACCCAAAGTCGAGCGCGATATTGTCGCGCGGGAGAGTGGTTTGCCTGGTGAGCAGTGCGCCGCGCTGGTCAATCTTGCCGCCAGCCTACGGGCCATGAAGGGTCAGGATTTAGAAGAGGGTGTTTCTACTCGCCTGTTAGTTTACTGCGCTACCCTGATTGCTGCCGGGGTGCCCATTTTGGAAGCTGCCCGGGCTACTTTAGTGGAGCCGCTGAGTGATGACGCAGATGTTCAGGAAGGGCTGATGGAAGCCATTCACGCAACCTTTGGGTGAGGGCACGGCATGCTTGATTTTCTTGAAGTCGAGGAGTTTGTAGGCCGCCATTGGAACCGTTGGGCTTCCAGTGCGGCAAGTTACCCTGACCATCCCGAAGCCGCAGTACGTCTTGAAACGCTGCGGCCCATGCTCGGCGTCTTTTTCCGCGCCGGAGGTGGCGAGGCGGGTATCGATGTTGCTGCTATTGCGGGGCGTAGTTCGTCGCATCGCTTATCCTTACGTCAAAGGCTTGGGCTTGATGAGGAGGTGCTCGATCAAGCACGCCGTGACGAAGAAAGCCTGTTGTTACCGCCACGCATTGCCCTGTTCGCCGAGGTTTCCTTGAACCGGGATCTCTACCTTTGGCTGGTAGCGTACCTGGCGGTGACCCGGCATGTGCACGTCGTCGAAGATCCGCTACAGCAAGACCTTCTCCAGCTGCGTGAAGTAAACCGGGCGACTCGGGCAGTGTTGGCCCATTTCCCTGGGCTCGCTCAGCGCCACGCCAGATTATGTCAGGCATTGCTGGCCATTCGCCCCCAGCGCAAGCGCTTGCCGCCGATGGAAGCGGCGCTGGAATCCGTTCTCTGCACCCAGCTTGGAAAAACGCCGCCCGAGGCTGGCTGGGCCGAAGCGATGCATATCGCTATCCTCGATGAGCTCCTGCCTTTGGACAAGTTTCATGCGCCGCGTGGATACCGGCCGCCACTTCCGGTGCCGCTATGGGGGCAAGCCGTTGCCCTGGGTACCCATAAACAAGCACGAACCGAGCAGGAAGATGATGAGGCACCGGTCGCAGGGAAGAATTCTCCACAAGATGATCGTGGTAAACGTAAGGCTGACCGGCGCGAGCAGGATCAGGCCGACCGCGATGACTCTTTAATGCTCAATGCATCCGAAAAGATGCTTTCCTGGGCCGAAATGGTCAATCTCAATCGTCATGTAGAGGATGAAGACGATGATGAGGCCAAGCAGGCGGCCGATCAGATTGATGAGATTGTGCTCAGTGCTAACCGTAAGAAGGCGGCTTCCAAGCTAAAGCTTGATCTTGATCTGGCGCCCGATGAGGTGAGTGGGGGAAGGCTGCGTGGGCGCCATACCTATCCGGAATGGAACCATCGTAAGCAAATCTATATGCCTGACCACTGTGTGGTACTCAGCGATGTGCAGAGCGAGGAGGGGGAGAACTGGCAGCCGGACGAAACGACAAAACGGCGCATTCGCCGAGTCCGTCGCGAGTTTGAAGCACTGAGGCCGCGTCGTGAGACGCTACGTGGCCAGCTGGATGGCAGCGAGCTGGATATGAACGCCGTGATTCGCTCCCGTTGTGATCTGGCGGCTACCGGTGAAGCCAGCGACCGTCTTTATCAAGCTAGCCGTACCCAAGCGAGGGATTTGGCGGTTTCGATCCTGGTCGATGTATCCCTTTCCACTGAGGCCTGGCTGGAAGACCGGCGGGTGCTGGATGTGGCTAAAGAGGCGCTGCTGGTATTGGGGCACGGCCTTGCGGGGTGCGGCGATGACTATGCCATTCACAGCTTTACCTCCCACCGTCGTCACCGTGTTTGGGTCAATACGCTGAAAAGTTTCGATGAGCCAATGGGCGAGCGGGTGTCACGGCGGATCGCAGCGCTCAAACCAGGCCACTACACGCGTATGGGGCCCGCTATTCGGCACCTTTCCCAAGCGCTTGCCAAACGGCCCAATCGGCACCGGTTGCTGTTACTTCTGACCGACGGTAAGCCTAACGATACCGACTATTATGAAGGGCGTTATGGTATAGAGGATACGCGCAAAGCCGTTCTTGAAGCGCGACGGGAAGAAGTGCGCGTGTTCGGAGTAACGATTGACCGGGAAGCAGGGCGCTATATTCCTCATCTGTTTGGGCGAGGTGGTTATGCCATTGTCCAGCGTCCGGAGCATCTCGCCTTGGCGCTGCCGAGTATCTACCGCCAGATTGTTGCTTCCTAAGGAGGTTATCTATGGTGCGTTTGCGCCTCGTAGTGGCGATTTGTCTCTGGTCTTTGGTCGCTTTAGGGATAGTCGTGCCGCTGGTATGGCTTATCAATAATCGTGATTGGGGCGTGGCGCTGATGTTGCTGGTTCCCTTTATCGTTTATGGTTTGATGCGGCTGGGTCGGTTGCTGGAAGCCTGGGCAAATGCCGCGCAGCGGCCTTGAGGTACTGATTCCGCACTTCGCTAAAGCCAATCCTGTGAGGCTACCCCACTAAATGAAAGCGACCGGCCAGGTAGCCCGCGGCAATCAGCGTTAACGTTAATAGTGTCAGGGCAATGAAAATTCCCTTCCAGGCTGGGGTCGCGGCGCGCAAGTTTAAATAGACCATGAGCACACAGTGGGCTTTGAACCCCGTCGCCATCATTATCATGGCGGCTGACCATAGGGGAAGCGCCTGCCAGTTGGTGGTCTGATCTAGCCGAGCGGAAACCATGGAAACCAGGGTCAGCGCCATTAATATGCCCCAAGTAATCAGTAAACGTCGTGTACCGGGCAGTGCCCTCATTGTTTCCTCACAAAATTATCTCAGCAGATAGATTAGTGGATAAAGCAGGATCCAAATCAAGTCCACCATATGCCAGAAGGCTGCCGCCGTTTCTACGTTCTCGGTGGAGGTGCGCCAGCTCACTAAGCCTAGTAGCGCTAAGCCGAACACAACGTGAGCAAAATGGAAGGCGGTTAAACCATAGTAAAAACCAAAAAAAGCGTTCGTTTCTGGCGTTATTCCAGCAGCAAACTTATTTGTATACTCAAAAACCTTAATGACACAGAACAGTACGCCCAACAATATAGCGGCGCCTAACCACTGTCGGCTGCGCTGTATGCGCTGAGCGCTTATCGCCTCAACGGCAAAGGCTACAAATAGTCCGCTGGTCAAGAGCACCAGGGTATTGAGGCCGCCCAGCACCGGGTCAAGCTGATGTTGGGATTCATTGAATAGTGCAGGGTCAAGGGCGCGTTGACCGGCATAGAGCGCAAAGAAGGCGGTGAAAACCAGCATTTCGCTCAGTATCAATACCCACATCAGTGGATTGCCGGGTAGGGCTGAAAGCGGCCCCCAGCCCGGATTGGGCAGGTCGTGCCTCATTAATACTCCACTCGGTAAGCGTTGTGCCGAGGTATCAGGGCTCACTAGTTTTCGTCAATATATTAAGTGCATTTTAAATGCATGTTAATTTTGGTGCAATATTTCTTTTATTTGACACGCGTCACTACCCAGCGCCACGGCAACGCTTAGCATCAGTGGCCTAGTGTTTGCCGATAATGCCTTTACTCCGGAGTGACTGTTATGTCATTGCTGTCTTTACCTTTTTCCATGCCCTCTTTTTCAATTTCCCCTCCTATAACGCCTAGCCATTTGATACGTCTCCTTGATCCACGGATACCTTTTACAATTAAGCAACGTATAGTCGAGCCTTTACTCAACCGTACTTTTGCTATGCCGCTTGCAGAGGGGGAGTTCGATGCTTTGGAAGGTCGGCGCATTAGTCTCACCATCGCCGATTTAGCTGTGACGCTAAGTCTGACGCTTGAATCCCAGCGCTTAATATTATGTCGCGAGAAAGGCGAGGCAACCATTCGGGGAGGTTGGCGTGAATTCTTGTGCCTTGCCACGCGCCGCGAGGATCCCGACAGCCTGTTTTTCCAGCGTCGCTTAATCATTGAAGGGGATACAGAGCTGGGGTTGACGCTCAAGAATCTACTCGACGGTTGCGAGGAAGGCCTTGCACAAGGGCGTTTGGGGGAACTGTTGTTGGGACTGGAGCGCTTGGTACGTAAAGAGTGACCCAGGCTTCTGAAATGTTCACAAGCGGCCTCGGGAAATCCCGAGGCCGCCCATTATTACGCTGCGTCGAGGGGGCGTGAAGGCCCAAAGTGCTCAAAGTGTCGGCGATCCTCGTCGACACCCAGTTCGGACAAAGCGCTGTTAATCGCTGTCATGAATCCTTGGGGGCCGACGAAGTAGCAGCGCGCCTTAAGATCAGGCAGGTAGTGAGCTAATAAGCTGTGGTCGATACGACCAATATGTTCGGCTTCGTTGCCGCGCTCATGAATACGGACAGCCTTAAGACGTTGAGGGTACTCGCTCTTCAGTGCTTCTAATTCGCCTTTAAAGGCCTGGTGGTCGGCATCCAGGGCAGCGTGTAGATAGGTGACTTGCCGCCCAAGGGACAAGGCATGTCTTGCCATGGGAAGCAGGGGCGTTTGCCCAACGCCGCCGCTGGCAAGCAGCAGAGGCTCATCACCTTCAATCAGCGTTAGGTCACCTGCTGGCGGTAGCATTTCCAAGGTGTCGCCGGGTTGTAAGACATCGTGGAAGTGACGGCTGACTTGGCCCTGTTCTTCGCGTTTGATCGAGATTCGATAGCTTTGGCCATTTGGCGTGTCTGAGAGGCTGTAATGCCGATAAACCAGCTCGCCATTAATGGTTAGACGTACACCGATATACTGACCTGGCTCATGGTCAGCCACACGTCCTCCATCCTCGGGCTCAAGGATAAAAGAGCGAATTACAGCACTTTCCTGATGGGTACTGGCAATCTTGAAACGGCGTGTGCCGCGCCATCCCCCCGGGCGCTGCTCAAACTCACGATAGCGCTGGTCTTCGAGGTCGATTAACAGGGCGGCAAGTTCGTTATATAGAGCGCCCCATGCATCGGCGATTTCCGGAGTGACAGCTTCACCCAGCACTTCGCCAATTGCTGCCAGCAGGCATTCTCCGACAATAGGGTACTGCTCAGGAAGAATGCCTAGCGAGATGTGTTTACTGACCACAACATCCAGAGTAGCACGCGCCTGAGCTGGATTACTGCGTAGTTGCACATAGGCCAACACGGCGTTGGCCAGGGCACGGGGCTGACCACCGCTTTGCTGATGAACCTCATTAAAGAGCGGCTTGACCTCTGGGTAGCGGGTAAACATCAGCGGATAGAAGCGCTGTGTAATCGCATTCAGGTGTTCGGCCACGACGGGAGCTGTCGCGTTGATCAGCTTTTCCTGCTCATGTGTTAGCACGGATAATACCTCAGGCGTTAAGATTCATTGCAGATGCATCTTAACGCTAAAAGCGATAAATACCAACCATCAAGGGGCTTTGTTAAGGAGAGGGGGCTGCTAGTCATTTGAATAACAAGGCCTGAAGACAATGCAAAAGCGTCTGTCATTGAGTGACGAAGTAGCTTATTTGAGCCTATAAGATGCATTTTTGATACTTGTCATGGTTTTTGTTATTAGCCTGACGCACAATGCAAATCCAAGTAATTCAGTGGGGTATTATGCTATGCCAACCATCACCTCTTCCCAGCCTGCCTCCAAGCTCAAGCAACTACCGTTGCTGCGTCTGGCTTTTCGGCCCTTTTTCCTGTTGGCCGCGCTGTTCAGTATTTTATCTCTACTGGTATGGCTGGGCTTTTGGCATGGCAATATTTTGCTGCGCCCTTATGGCGGCCTGGTGTTCTGGCATCAGCATGAAATGTTGTTTGGTTTTGCCGCAGCAGTGATCGGAGGGTTTTTGCTTACCGCTGTACGAAACTGGACAGGCTTGCCAAGTTTAAACGGCGGGCCGCTACTGGGTCTGGTGGCGTTTTGGCTATTAGGTAGGGTGCTGATGGCTTTTCCCATGGATTTGCCAGGATGGCTGCTGCTGGCGGTTGACCTTGCATTTCTTCCAGTGGTCGCCATTGTTATGGCGCGTCTGGTCATTACCGCAAAGCGTTGGCGCAACCTGATCTTTATTCCCGCGCTGTTGCTGTTTGCCACGGCTAACCTGGCGATGCACTTAGGGGTGATGCAGGGTGACGCCGAGCTGATCCGCCAAGCCGCCTACTTGGCCGTACTGTTAATCACACTGATGATGACAGTCGTTGGCGGGCGTGTGATTGCCATGTTCACTGCCAATCGTCTGGGGCGCCCAAAACCTGAACCTATTGCTTTACTCGAAGGAGTAACGCTGGTGAGTACGGCTGGCGTAGTCGTGCTGCAGCTGGTCATCATGTTGGGGGTTGCCATTCCTGCTTTATTAATGGGGGGAGTGATGCTCTTGGCGGCGTTGGCCAACACTGTTCGCATGGCGCGCTGGGGTGGGCTGCATAGCTGGCGTGAACCTTTACTTTGGGGGCTGCACGGTAGCTACGCCTGCATTCCGCTAGGGCTTATCATGTGGGTCTTGGCACTCATGGGGCTGATGCGCGTTGAACTTGCCGTGCACGCCCTGACCATTGGTGGCATGGGCACCATGATGCTGGCCATGATGGCCAGGGTTTCGCTAGGTCATACGGGCCGCCCCATACGCACTTTGCCCGGTATTGGTGTGGCGCTGGGCTTAATGCTAATAGCCGCCTTGGTGCGCTCACCCGTCTTGGCGTTATTTCCCCAGATCACCCACTGGACCTATACGCTGAGCATCATCTTCTGGTGCGTTGCCTACGCAATATTCGTCGTGCACTACACTTGGCCGTTGATGCAGGCGCGAGTCGATGGTCAGGATGGTTGAACGAATAATAGATGGCGCCTGCATCCGTCCGGATGCAGGCGTATTAAAACCATTGAGGTATTCAAACGCTCATTAGCGATCAGCCAGGGTGACCCGGGCACCGCCAAAGGCAAGACTGCGTGGGTTAGCCACTGGACGGTTGTTGGTGAGGCGGGTAATGCCTACCCCGCAACGGCCCACCATCCAGATCAGGCAGGCTGTAAAATAGAGGTAGCCCAGAGCCCAGGGGGCTACTGCCGGTAGCCCGATCCAGCCCAGTAGATGCCAAATGGCAGTGAACAACACCCCGCCTAATAGCCCTAACCAAAACGTTCTAATCTGAAACTGCAAATGGGAAGCGACCCACTCCTCGGCATCGTTTCTTTTCATGTGGGCAATGAGTGCCCCTATGGGGGCGGTGACCACCGCTAATACGCTACCCAGAAAGAGCATATAGACAACGATAGCCGTGCCACGTCCGCGGCTTTTCTTAAACGTATTAGAGGAAGTCGACGTTGAAGTGGCCGCGGAGTGAGATGCGGAGGGCATGGAGGATGGGGAAATAGCCATAGAGAACCTCATTCGGCAAAGTGGGAACCATTAATAGCGCGTTAAAATGCATTTTTAATGCATTTATTGTAGAGCAACTATGCAGAATTTCCTTAGCTGAAATTAATAGGGTTGTTTCTAGTGATTGTCAGACATTGACGGTGGGGATACGCATTAGTCCTGCCAACTGCGGGTAACGATTGGACAACACATCTGCCAAGGTATAGCGGTCAAGCACCTCCAGAAACGCTGACAATGCTTCGTTTAGAATGGGCTGGAGCCGACAAGAAGGGGTGATGATGCAGTTGTTATCGCTATGAAAGCACTCGACTAGCTCCATGCCATGTTCCATTTCGCGCACGAGTTTACCCAGCACGATAGTAGCGGGGTCTCGCGTGAGCAATAGGCCACCGTTCTTGCCCCGAATAGCGGTAACGTAGTTCTTCTGGCTAAGCTCCTGAACGACTTTCATCAGGTGATTGCGAGAAATATCAAAGGTCTCTGCGATCTCATTGATAGTAGAACGCTCTTCGCCTTTCACGGCGAGGAAGATCAACACGCGTATTGAATAATCGGTGAATCGAGTGAGATGCATGGAGTGTGCTTTGCTCCGAGAGTAATCCAACTGTAAAAGAAACATGTTGTATGAACGTTCAGTAAGTTGCAATCAGAACATGGGGGTACTAATGCTGACCTGAGTCAAGAAGGAAAGCGTTATTGCCTTAGCTCAAGCTGGTCAAAGTACGGTTTCAAACGGCTTACCAGCGCATTCATCTGAGCTGTAGATGGAGTATTGGCAACTGGCTGAGAATAGGTGGGATCGAAGCATTGCTCGCTGCGGGCCACCTGCAGCGCATAGTGGCGTACCCCACAGTCGGCAAGACTCAGTGCCAGGCGTTCCACATCGGCAAGCTGAAAATCTTTCCAGTGAATGGTGGTACGGCACTCGAAATTGAGTCCGCTGTCGAGCAAAGCTTCCAAGCTGCGGGCATGCAACTGCCAGATGCCGGGACGGCCGCAGATGCGGTCAAACTCTTTTCCGCGTCCTTTTACATCCAGCCCCACCCAGTCAAGGTGCGGTAATAGCTGGGTGAGGCGGTCAGGATAAGGGCCGGCGGTATGTAGTCCCACCTTAAAGCCCAATGCTTTCACTTCCTTTACTGCATCGGACAAACCGGCATTCAGGGTGGGCTCACCACCGCTGAAAACCACCGCTGAAAACCACCGCTTCCAGCAGGCCTTGCCTGGTGCTCAGGAATTCCCGTATCGCTTGCCACTCCTGGGGTTCACCTCGGCGCGACGGGATCATGTTGGGATTGTGGCAGTAGCCGCAGCGTAGCGGGCAGCCTTGGAGAAAGACAACACACGCCAGATGATCGGGATAATCCAGTGTGGTCATGGGCACAAGGCCGGCAATCGGCAGCCGAACCGAAGATAATTTAGTTGTGATGTCGTCAAGTGTCGTCTGCATAGCCATAGTGATATCCCCCTGCTGGGGCGCCTGTAGCCAGACCCCCCAGCTGTCGTTAGAGAAAAGTGAGGGCTAGCTACCGAGAGGCGGCGGCTTCAGTAAAATGGCGTCGCTCCTGGTGTTCGGCACGTTTGCCGATATTGAACTGACTTACCGGGCGGTGGTAGCCCATGACGCGGGTCCAGACTTCGCAGCGCTGGCGCTGCTCAGTGGGCAAGCTAGCATATTGAGAGGTTTGCATTAGCGTGTTCCTTAAACGAGTTGAGAAAAAGTGAGGCAAATGCCTCAAGCCGTGGCGGCGTCGATTGCGCTCGCCGTTTTTGCCCAAAGTGCTTCGTCGCACTTGGGGCAGAACTCATGTTCACCCGACAGGTAGCCATGCACCGGGCAGATCGAAAAGGTGGGTGTGACTGTGAGGTAGGGTAAGCGAAAGTGAGAGAGCGCCGTTTTAACCAGCTTGCGACAGGCGGAGGCCGAGGTAATCCGTTCGCGCATATAGAGATGCAATACCGTGCCACCGGTGTAGCGAGTCTGTAAGGGGTTTTGATGGCTCAGTGCCTCAAAGGGATCATCGGTATGACCCACCGGCAATTGACTAGAATTGGTGTAGTAGGGCGCCTCGGGTGTACCGGCTTGAAGAATGTCAGGAAAGCGCGTCAGATCCTCCCGGGCAAAGCGGTGAGTGGTGCCCTCTGCCGGGGTGGCTTCAAGGTTATACATGTGGCCGGTCTGTTCTTGAAATTCGCGCATCCGCTCCCGAACGTGGTCAAGAAGATCCAGTGCCAGCTGTAGCCCTTGGGCGTCGGCGATATCGCAGCGATCCCCAGTAAAGTTGCGTACCATTTCGTTGAGCCCATTCACACCCAGAGTAGAGAAATGATTGCGTAACGTGCCCAGGTAGCGCTGGGTAAAGGGGTAGAGCCCCTGATCCATTAGTTGCTGAATGCGCTCGCGCTTGAGTTCGAGGCTATCGCGCCCGAGCGACAGAAGGCGATCCAGCTCGCTGAACAGCCCGGCCCGGTCGCCGGCAAAGCGGTAACCCAACCGGGCACAGTTGATCGTCACTACTCCCAACGATCCGGTTTGCTCCGCACTGCCGAACAGACCGTTGCCGCGTTTGAGCAGTTCACTCAAATCAAGCTGCAGGCGGCAGCACATGGAACGCACCATGTGGGGTTCCAGATCCGAATTGAGAAAGTTTTGAAAGTAGGGCAGTCCATACTTGGCGGTCAGTGCGAAGAGCCGCTCGGCGTTGTCGCTTTCCCAGTCGAAATCATGGGTGATGTTATAAGTGGGTATCGGGAAGGTGAACACACGCCCGTGGCGATCCCCGGCCTCCATGACTTCCAAATAGGCCCGGTTGATCAAGTCCATTTCAACCTGCAGTTCGCCGTAACTGAACGGCTGCTCCTCTTCGCCGATAACCGGTACCTGATGGCGCAAGTCGTCGGGGCAGACCCAGTCGAAGGTTAGGTTGGTGAAGGGCGTCTGGCTACCCCAGCGCGAAGGTACATTTAGGTTGTAGATGAATTCCTGAAGCGCCTGCTTAACCTGCGCGTAGGTCAGGCCGTCCTTGCGCACGTAGGGTGCCAGATAGGTATCGAAAGAGCTGAAGGCTTGTGCCCCGGCCCACTCGTTCTGCAAGGTGCCAAGAAAATTAACCATTTGCCCCAGGGCACTTGAAAGGTGGCGGGGCGGGTGGCTTTCGGCTCGTCCCGGTACCCCATTAAATCCCTCTAGCAGCAAAGTACGCAGCGACCAGCCGGCGCAATAGCCGCACAGCATATCCAGGTCGTGAATATGCAAATCACCTTCCCTATGAGCTTCCCCCACGGTGTGGGGGTAAATCTCATCGAGCCAGTAGTTGGCTATCAACTTGCCCGAGACGTTGAGGATTAAACCGCCCAATGAATAGCCCTGGTTGGCATTGGCGTGAACACGCCAGTCGGCGCGTTGGAGGTACTCATTGACCGTCGAAGCGACGTCAATATGATGCTTTGCTACCTGAACGCTTGTGGAGCTTTTCACCCAATTCACCTATATATGCTAGATTTAATAAAAATAAATACTATATGTGGTGTTAAAGGGTAAGCGTTCAGGATTTTGCAATAAATGACCCAGGTCAAAAATGGTGGGGAAAAATAGTAAGGCGTGGTGGCGCCTAGGCTATTGTTTTAGCCGGTCATCGTGCGGGTGTTATCCATACCCGGTCGGCCATACCAGTAACCGTCGCAGATTTCAGCATCCACCAGTGTCAAAGGATCGGGCGTAGCTAACCTGCCGTGGCGGGACTGATCGAAAGCCTTGACCACCTCGGCCATGCCTTCCGCCCGTGGGCTGAGACGTGCCACTGATACCCCCATATCCGCCATGACCATAAGTTCATGACGCAGATCCTGGCAGGCGCTGGAAAGGGTTTGAATACCGTTCAGGGTAAAAACATCCCGGGACTCTTGTGAACGTAGCACCAAGCCTTCGGGGTACTTTTGGCAGACGAACTTGCAGCGGTCTTTGGGTGTTTGGTGACGCCGGGCGGTAAAACAGCGTGACGACCAGGCCAAGGGGAGATGCCCGTAGGCGAATACTTCGCATGGGTGGGGAACGCCTGCCTGGTGGCAATCGTTAATAAGCTTGGCTAAGTCTTGCTGTGACATTTCCACCGGCGCTTGCCAACGCCGCATGCCGGCACGGGCCATAACGCCCAGTGTCGCCGGGTTGTAGAGGTTGAGCGCAGCACCGGCGATAAACGGCAGTCCGGCACTGGAGAGGCGCTGCAGGGCACTCTGGTCATTGGCCTCGACAATAAAGTCGCCGTTGTCACACAGCTTGCGTAAGTCACGCAGATCGGCCTCAGACTCGATCAGTGTCTGGCTGGCGAGTACCACCTGCTTGCCCGCCTGGGCGAGCTCGCGCCCAATGCCTAGCCAGTCGTCCAGTTTCATATCGCGGCGCCGCGAGCAGACGGTTTCGCCCAGGGTTATAATCTCTACCGGCCAGTCGGCCGCCTCGCGGTAGAAGTCGGCGTAGCGTTGCCGAGTCCAGTAAAAAAGCACCGGCCCGAGGGAGAGTTGCAGAGGGCCGGTTGATAAGGTCGGTGATAGGGGAGGTGTAGTGTTCGGCATAGTAGGCTCCTATTTCCAGCGGCGCTCGTAGGCGCCTAGGGTAGTGATGGCACCTTCGGAAAGCTCGGCAAGGCCTGCCATCCAGGCGGGTTCTGGATCAAAGCGCTCAGGCTGAGCCTCTAGGCGGTTGAGCGCCTGACGCCAGATCCCGGCCACTTTAGAGACATAGGCGGGGCTGCGCTGACGACCTTCAATTTTGACGGCGCTAATACCCAGGTCGCGTAGTTCCGGCAATAGCTCCAGAGTATTGAGGCTGGTGGGTTCCTCAATGGCGTGATAGGTCTCGCCCGTTACCTCGAAGCGACCCTTGCATAGGGTGGGGTAGCCTGCGCGCTCGCCTTCGGCGTAGCGGTCGATAAGAACATTGTTAAGGCGTGACTCTAAGCCCTCAGGCGTTTCTTCCCAGCGGACATGAGCCGCTGGCGAGCAGACGCCCCGGGTATTGGGCGATTCGCCGGTCAGGTAGGAGGAGAGATAGCAGCGTCCTTCGGCCATGATGCACAGGCTGCCGAAAGCGAACACCTCCAGTTCTACCGGTGTTTGCTTGGCCAGGTCGCGTACCTGAGTGATTGACAGCACCCGTGGAAGTACGGCGCGCTTGATGCCGAAATGCTGGTGGTAAAAGCGTAGCGCTTCATGGCTGGTCGCCGAACCCTGCACTGAAAGGTGCCGCGAGATCTCGGGGTGATGGCGAGTAGCGTAGTCGAGCAGTCCCATATCGGCGAGAATCAGCGCATCCACGCCCAGTTCGGCGGCCTGATCCACGGCCCGAGTCCAGTGTTCCCAGCCATCGGGCTGGGGATAGGTATTAATGGCGCAAAAAACGCGTTTGCCATGTCGGTGGGCGTAATCGATCCCCTCGCGGGCACGTTTGTCGGTAAAGTTTAGCCCGGCGAATTGCCGTGCGTTGGTGATGTTCTGGAAACCGAAATAGACAGCGTCGGCACCTTCATCTACAGCGCGCTTTAGAGCGGGCAGGTTGCCAGCGGGACATACAAGCTCCATAGCGAGACTCCTTGCGGGAAAAGTCCGAGCATTTTAGTCACCTATTTTTTGTCGGCTTTTGACACAGGTCATATCGGGGTGGCTTTCAAAAGAGGATAACGCTGCAGAGTAGGCAAGCTGGATGCAGGCAGTTTTTAAAACGTATATTGTATGAATATTAACCAATGCTTGCTGCACCCACTTCCAGAGTTCCATTTCAGAGACCTCTTTTAGAGCCCCTTTTCAGAGACCTACTTCGATCATGCAAGATAAACTGCTCTTCAATCGTCCCCTGGTAGAGAAATATGACCGCCCAGGCCCGCGGTACACTTCTTATCCCACTGCGCCCCAGTTTCATGCCGCGTTTGCCGAGGATGATTACCGTAGCGCCGCCGAGCGCAGTAATCGGGTCGCAGTACCCAAGCCGCTTTCGGTCTATGTGCATATCCCGTTCTGCAAAAGCCTTTGCTACTACTGCGCCTGCAACAAAATCATTACTCATAATACCGAGCGAGCTGCCGAATACCTCCAGTGGTTAAAACAGGAGATACGTGTTCAGGGAGCGCTGTTCGATACCACCCGCCAAATGACCCAACTGCATCTGGGCGGCGGCACCCCAACCTACTTAAGCAATGCCCAGCTACGCGAACTGATGGCGGCGCTGGACGAAGCCTTTCACTTCGCCGCACCTGAAGAGCGTGAATTCTCGCTGGAGGTAGACCCTCGCACCGTGACACCCGAACAGGTGTACGAGCTCTACGCGCTGGGCTTCAATCGGTTGAGCTTCGGTGTGCAGGATTTCGATCACGACGTGCAGCAAGCTGTCAATCGCGTCCAGAGCGAAGAGCAGGTGGTATCCCTGGTCAAGGCTGCCCGCGAGGCGGGGTTTGAATCGGTCAGCGTTGACCTGATCTACGGTTTACCGCTGCAGACAGTGGCGAGTTTCGATACGACGCTAACCAAGATTATTGACCTGCAACCGGATCGCATTGCCGCTTATAGCTACGCCCATCTGCCCGAACTGTTTAAAGCTCAGCGGCTAATTCGCCCCGAAGACATGCCGCCACCCGAGCGCAAGCTGGAGCTGCTGGAGCTTACGATTAACCGCCTGACGTCTGCAGGATATGTCTACATAGGCATGGATCACTTCGCCCTTCCGAATGACGAGCTGAGCCTGGCCCGTGAAAATGGCACTCTGCAGCGCAATTTTCAGGGCTACTCTACCCACGCCGACTGCGACATGATTGGGCTGGGCATTACTTCGATTGGCAAGGTGGGCGATACCTACAGCCAAAACGTCAAGGAAACTGCCCAGTATCAGCATCGTTTGGATGAAGGGCGTTTACCGGTCTTCCGTGGCTATCGCCTTAGCGATGACGACCGCCTGCGCCGCGATGTCATTAATACCCTGATGTGTCACGGCCGACTTGAATTTTCCGCTATTGAAGCCCGGCACAATGTCGATTTTCGCAGCTACTTCGCGAGTGCCTTGGCGAGCCTCGAAGAGATGGCGGACGACGGGTTAATTGCTTTGCGCGACCATGACATCGAGGTGCTGCCTTCAGGGAGGTTAATGATCCGCAACCTGGCCATGGCGTTCGACGCCTACCTGAAACCAACGGAAAACCGTTATTCGCGCACGGTGTAATTTCAACAGCGCCAACCGTCTATTCCTTTACGTTGGCCGCTCTATCACCTTGGGGGTAGATAGGGTGTATATGGAGGTAATCACGCAGTAATTCGCTTGTCGATCACGCAGAATCCACTCCATGGAGCCCGCACTGTCGGGTATGCAAATTTCCGAGGAGCCTGGAGATCGACCATGAGTCACTTCATAGATCGGCTGAATTTCTTCCGCAAGTCCCGCGAGCCTTTTGCCAACGAACACGGTGAGCTACGCAGCGAATCCCGCCAGTGGGAAGATAGTTATCGTGCCCGCTGGCAGCACGACAAAGTAGTACGCAGTACCCACGGGGTGAACTGCACCGGCTCCTGTAGCTGGAAGATCTACGTTAAGAACGGTTTAGTTACCTGGGAAACCCAGCAGACTGACTACCCCCGTACCCGTCCCGACCTGCCTAACCATGAGCCGCGTGGCTGCCCCCGCGGCGCCAGCTACTCCTGGTATCTGTACAGCGCCAACCGCCTCAAGTACCCGTTGATCCGCAAGCCGTTGCTGGCGCTATGGCGCGAAGCGCTCAAGGCTAACCCAGATCCGGTCGACGCCTGGGCGTCTATTGTCGAAGACCCCGCCAAGACCAAACAGTACAAGCGTGCTCGCGGCATGGGCGGCTTCGTTCGCGGAAACTGGGACGAGCTCAACGAGCTGGTGGCGGCCTCTAACGTTTACACCGCCAAGCAGTATGGCCCCGACCGTATTCTTGGCTTCTCGCCGATTCCTGCCATGTCGATGGTCAGCTACGCCGCGGGTAGCCGCTACCTCTCGCTGATTGGCGGCGTCTGCATGAGCTTCTACGACTGGTATTGCGACTTGCCCCCAGCCTCACCGATGACCTGGGGCGAGCAGACCGACGTACCTGAGTCCGCTGACTGGTACAACTCCGGCTACATCATCGCCTGGGGCTCCAACGTGCCCCAGACGCGTACCCCGGATGCCCACTTCTTTACCGAAGTACGTTACAAGGGCACCAAGACGGTTTCGATCACTCCGGATTATGCCGAAGTCTCCAAACTCACCGACGAATGGCTGTCCGCCAAACAGGGCACCGATGCCGCCCTGGCGATGGCCATGGGCCATGTCATCCTCAAAGAGTTCCACCTCGATAACCCGAGTGCTTACTTCACTGACTATGTACGCCGCTATACTGACATGCCGTTCCTGGTGGAACTGGAAGTGCGTGAAGATGGCAGCTTCGCACCGGGCCGCCAACTGCGTGCGAGTGATTTTGATGCTGCCCTGGGCCAGGAAAACAATCCCGAGTGGAAAACCGTTGCCTGGGACGAAACCCGTGACCAGCTGGTGGTACCACGGGGTTCCATCGGTTTTCGCTGGGGCGAAACCGGCGACGAAGTGGGCAAGTGGAACCTGGAATCGCTGGACGCCGCAGGCGCTGAAATCAAGCCGTTACTCAGTTTGGTCAACCACCACGATAGCGTCGCGCGCGTGGCGTTCCCTTACTTCGGTGGCATTGAGCACGAGCACTTTGAGCACGTAAAAGGGGCCGGTGTTGGTGCTGCTGACGACCTGCTGTTCCACAATTTGCCCGCCAAACGCTTGAAGAGAGCCGATGGCAGCGAAATGCTGGCGGTCACCGTTTTTGATCTGATGTGTGCCAACTACGGTATCGACCGTGGCTTTGTCGGCGACGGCGAAGATGATGGCGCGACCTCGTTTGATCAGATTCGCCCCTATACCCCCGCGTGGCAGGAGAAAATCACCGGTGTCCCTGCAGAGCAGTGCACCCGCATTGCCCGTGAATTTGCCGACAACGCCCATAAAACCAACGGCCGTAGCATGATCATCGTTGGTGCCGGTATGAACCACTGGTACCACATGGATATGAACTACCGCGGCCTGATTAACATGCTGGTCATGTGTGGTTGTATCGGTCAGAGCGGTGGCGGCTGGGCCCACTACGTTGGTCAGGAAAAACTGCGTCCGCAGACTGGCTGGACGCCTTTGGCCTTTGGCCTCGACTGGCAGCGCCCGCCGCGCCACATGAACTCTACTTCCTTCTTCTATAGTCACTCCTCCCAGTGGCGCTACGAGAAGCTAGAGATTAAAGAAATTCTTTCGCCGTTGGCCAAGGCCGAGGATTACCCCGGCAGCCTGATCGACTTTAACGTGCGCGCTGAGCGCATGGGCTGGCTGCCGTCAGCACCTCAACTGGACACTAACCCGCTACGCCTGGCGAAAAAAGCCGAAGCCGCGGGTATGTCGACAGCCGACTATGCGGTTCAGCAGCTCAAGAGCGGTGAACTGCGCTTTGCCGCGGAAGACCCGGACGCGCCAGAGAACTTCCCGCGCAATATGTTCATCTGGCGCTCCAACCTGCTGGGTAGCTCCGGTAAGGGCCATGAGTACATGCTCAAGTACCTGCTGGGTACTCGCCACGGTATTCAGGGTAAAGATCTGGGCGACTTCGGCGGCCAGAAGCCCGAAGAAGTCGTATGGCGTGACGAGGCGCCGGAAGGCAAGCTCGACCTGCTGGTGACGCTGGATTTCCGCATGTCCACCACCTGCCTCTACTCGGATATCGTGCTGCCTACGGCGACCTGGTATGAGAAGGACGACCTTAACACTTCTGACATGCACCCCTTTATTCACCCGTTGACTGCCGCCACCGACCCGGCCTGGGAATCGCGCAGCGACTGGGATATTTACAAGGGCATTGCCAAGGCTTTCTCCAAGGTGTGTGTAGGCCACCTAGGCGAAGAGACCGACCTGGTCACTCTGCCGATGCAGCACGACTCGCCAGGAGAGTTGGCCCAACCGGCGGTGATGGATTGGAAGAAGGGCGAATGCGCGCCGATTCCCGGCAAGACCATGCCATCGCTGATTGAGGTTAAGCGCAACTATCCCGAAACCTATGAGCGCTTCACTTCTGTTGGGCCGCTGCTGGAAAGCATCGGTAACGGCGGCAAGGGCATCGCCTGGAATACCGATGCTGAAGTCGAGCTGCTGGGAAAACTCAACCATCGCAAACTGGATGGCCCGCATAAAGGGCGTCCGTTGATCGACAGCGCTATTGATGCTGCCGAGATGATTCTGACCCTGGCACCGGAAACCAACGGCGCCGTGGCAGTAAAAGCGTGGGATGCACTCTCCAAAATTACCGGGCGTGACCATACCCACCTGGCAAGGCCCAAACATGACGAAAAAATCCGCTTTCGCGATGTCGTCGCCCAGCCGCGTAAGATTATCTCCAGCCCGACCTGGTCCGGCCTCGAGGATGAACATGTCTCCTATAACGCCGGCTACACCAACGTTCACGAGCTGATTCCCTGGCGCACCGTGAGTGGCCGTCAGCAGTTCTATCAGGATCACGCCTGGATGCGCGCTTTCGGCGAAAGCCTGCTGGTCTATCGTCCGCCCATCGATACCAAGGCGGCCAAAGGCTTCCAGCTTCCCGCCGACAACGGCTTCAAGAGCAAGGCGCTGAACTTTCTCACGCCGCACCAGAAGTGGGGCATCCACTCCACTTACTCGGACAACCTGCTGATGTTGACGCTTAACCGAGGCGGCCCGGTGGTGTGGCTCTCCGAGGCGGACGCGGCTGAGATCGATATCGAGGACAACGACTGGATCGAGGTCTACAACGCCAACGGCTCGATTGCCGCGCGGGCAGTGGTCAGCCAGCGGGTCAAGGCGGGCATGGTGATGATGTACCACGCCCAGGAGCGCAACGTGAACGTCCCTGGCTCTGAGGTCACCGGTACGCGGGGCGGTATTCACAACTCGGTCACCCGTGTCTGCCCCAAGCCAACCCATATGATCGGCGGCTACGCGCAGCTCTCTTACAGTTTTAATTACTACGGCACCGTCGGCTCAAATCGCGATGAGTTCGTGTTAGTGCGCAAGATGAAACACGTTGACTGGCTGGATGGTGAAGGCAATGACAGCGTTCAGGAGGCCGTGAAATGAAAATTCGTTCCCAGGTAGGCATGGTTCTCAATCTTGATAAGTGTATTGGTTGCCACACCTGTTCGGTGACCTGCAAAAATGTCTGGACCAGTCGCGAAGGTATGGAGTACGCCTGGTTCAACAATGTCGAGACCAAGCCCGGTATCGGCTATCCCAAAGAGTGGGAGAACCAGGCCAAGTGGAAGGGCGGCTGGATGCGCCGTAACGACGGTCGGATTGAACCGCGTATTGGTGGCAAATGGCGGGTGCTGGCGAACATTTTCGCCAACCCCGACCTGCCCGAGATGGATGACTACTATGAGCCGTTCACTTTCGACTACCAACACCTGCATACCGCCAAGATCGGCGAGCACCAGCCGGTGGCGCGTCCGCGCTCGCTGATTTCCGGTCAGCGTATGAAAAAGATCGAATGGGGCCCGAACTGGGAAGAGATTCTTGGCACCGAGTTCGCCAAGCGGCGCAAAGACGCCAACTTCGACAAGGTGCAGGCAGATATTTACGGCCAGTTCGAAAACACCTTCATGATGTATCTGCCGCGTCTGTGCGAGCACTGCTTGAACCCAACCTGTGTAGCGGCTTGCCCAAGTGGTGCGATCTACAAGCGGGAAGAGGACGGCATCGTTCTAATCGACCAGGACAAGTGCCGTGGCTGGCGTATGTGTATCTCCGGCTGCCCCTACAAGAAGATCTACTACAACTGGAAAAGCGGTAAGTCCGAGAAGTGTATTTTCTGCTACCCGCGTATCGAGGCCGGTCAGCCGACCATCTGCTCCGAGACCTGTGTGGGCCGCATTCGCTATCTCGGCGTGCTGCTGTATGACGCTGATCGGATCGAGGAAGTGGCAAGCTCCCCTGACGAGCGTGATCTCTACCACCGCCAGTGCGAGATTTTCCTAGATCCCAACGATCCGGAAGTGATTGCCCAGGCCAAGCGGGATGGCATCCAGGATAACGTCATTAAAGCCGCCCAGGCCTCACCGGTTTACAAGATGGCTATCGACTGGGGATTGGCGCTGCCGCTGCACCCGGAATACCGCACGCTGCCGATGGTGTGGTACGTGCCGCCGCTGTCGCCGATTCAGTCCGCCGCTGAGGCGGGGCATGTAGAGTTCGATGGCATCCTGCCCAAGATCGAATCACTGCGTATCCCGGTGAAGTACCTGGCTAACCTGTTGACAGCCGGTGAAGAGGAGCCCGTGGTATTGGCACTCAAGCGCTTGATGGCGATGCGTGTCTACATGCGCGGCAAGCACGTGGATGGCGCCCCTAATGCCGAGGTGCTCGACGCCGTAGGTCTGAGCGTAGCCCAGGTGGAAGAAATGTACCGCTACCTGGCCATTGCCAACTACGAGGATCGTTTCGTGATCCCCACCAGCCATCGTGAGATGGCAACCGAAGCCTTCCCCGAGCGGGGTGGATGTGGCTTTACCTTTGGTGATGGTTGCCACGGTGAGAGCCAGCCCAACCTATTTAACGGCCGTAAGCAGACCAGCGTTTTGGTAAAACCGGTAGAGGTCTTCGACCCACAGCCACAACTTGAGGAGTCTCGTCATGACTGAAGCCGCTACCCAATCGCCGACCCCGGTAGAGCCGTCGTTCGAACCGCTACAGGGTATGCGTAGCCTACGCGTACTGGCCCGCCTGCTCGATTACCCGACCCAGGAACTGCAGGATGCCAGCGGCGAGCTCATCGAAATTCTCAATGCCGAACGCCGCCTGGGGGCGGCTCTCAAATCGTCGCTAATGGAGTGGTGTCAGCGTCTCCAAGAGGGCGACCTGCTTGAGCTGCAGGCCGAGTACGTCGCCATGTTCGATAAGGGGCGGGCTACGTCGCTGCTGCTATTCGAGCACGTTCACGGTGAATCCCGCGATCGTGGTCAGGCCATGGTCGATCTTATGGCCGAATATAGCGCGGCCGGTTTCGAACTGGATGCCCGGGAGCTGCCGGACCATATACCGGTATTTCTTGAATACCTTTCGATGTGCGACGACGCCGAGATCGGCCGTTGGTTGGGCGAAATACGTCATATCCTGGCGCTGCTCACCGCGCGGCTGGAGGAGCGCGGAGCGGATCACGCCCTGGTGCCGCTATCACTCTTGGCGTTAATTGGGGCCGAGGGCGATGTCGAAGAGCATCGGCCCCAGGTCAAAAAAGAAGCGCCTGATAACACCCCCGAAGCCTTGGACGCCGTATGGGAAGAAGAAGCGGTGCGTTTCTCGGCAACCTCTGACGAAGACTGCGCGCTGCAGTCTGCCGAAGGCCGCCGCTTGGCCGAGCGCAAACACACCGTTCAGAGCCAGCCGGTACGCATTATGCCTGCTCCGTCTTTAAATGCCTCTTCCGCTCCTTCCGCCGATCGTTAATAGGAGAATCACCATGTATGACGCGATTGCGCATTACTTAACCCATCTGATCTACGGTTACTACCCCTATCTCGCGGGCACGGTGTTTCTGCTTGGCAGCCTGCTCCGTTTTGATCATGGTCAGTACACCTGGAAGACCGGTTCTAGCCAGATGCTCTCTTCAAAGAATATGCGCCTGGGCAGCAACCTGTTTCATATCGGTATTATCGTGATTTTCTTCGGCCATCTGGTGGGCATGCTCACACCGCACTGGGTCTATGAACCGTTCCTGCACGCCGGTACTAAACAGCTAGTGGCTATCGTGGTGGGCGGTATTGCCGGTGCCATGTGCGTGGTGGGCGGCGCCATGTTGCTCTATCGCCGCTTGGCCAACCCACGCGTAAAGGCGTCGTCGAGCATGATGGATACCTTGATCCTGGGCTTGATCGTCTTACAGGCGTGCCTGGGTATGGTGACCATCATCTTCTCGTTGGGCCATATGGACGGCGAGATGATGCTGACACTCTCCAGCTGGGCGCAGTCGATTGTCTTCTTCAGCGGCGGTGCGGCGGACTACATGCAGGAAGTGTCATGGATCTACAAACTGCATATCTTTATCGGCTTAACCATCATCCTGCTGTTCCCGTTTTCGCGGCTGGTGCATGTGTGGAGCGCGCCGTTCGGCTATGTAACCCGGCGCTATCAGCTTGTCCGCCGTCGTGGCTAAAAACTGGCTTGTGCTCGGCCAGGCCTAGAGGAGAAATAACATGCAGATGATTGATATCGAACAGCTACCTGGGGGCGTCGCTGCGCCTCCGGTACGTGTCGGTGACACCCCTATCGATGAAGCAACGATTGCGTTGGAGATGCAGTACCACCCCGCCGAAACGTCGGGGGAGGCCCAGCTTCAGGCGGCCCGCGCCCTGGTGGTCAGGGAACTGCTGCGCCAGCGAGCCAACGTCCTGGGCCTACTGTCGAGGCAGGAAACTAACGAAGCACAGGAAGATGCGGCGATTGCTGCCTTGCTCGAACAGGAGCTTGAGGTGCCGGAACCGGGGGAAACAGATTGCCAGCGCTTTTTTGACACCCACCGCGAGCGCTTCAGCGAACCAGTGCAGTTACGCGTTCGGCATATCCTGCTCGCGGCCGCACCCGATGACTCCCAGGGTCGCGACGACGCTTACCAGCTTGGTGAAAAGCTACTCGAACAGCTTAAGCAGATACCCGAACGGTTTGCCGAATTTGCTCAACACCACTCCGCGTGCCCTTCAAAAGAGCTGGATGGTGATTTGGGCTGGCTGGTGTCAGGGCAGACTGTTCCGGAGTTGGATCGCGCTTTGCAGCACTTACCCGAAGGTCTACACGAGCGCCCCTTGGCGTCTCGCTATGGCTGGCATGTGGTGAGTATTGACGAGCGGCGAGACGGTAGGGCGTTACCTTTCGATCAAGTGATTGACCGGGTGCGCCATAGCCTACGGGAACAGGCAACTCGACGTGCGCTGCGTCACTATTTGCTGGCGTTAGAGAGCGAAATAGGCGTCGAAGGGATTGTTCTGGATGACGATGCTGGCGGCAGCTTGATGCAATAGCTTGAAGCAATAGCAAAGCTAATAGGAGAGGCTTGATGTCCCATGTTCCTGTAGATGCTCTTTTCACTCCGCTCGGCATCGCGGTGCTAACGGTTTCCGATACCCGTGGTTTCGACGAGGATGGTAGCGGTGACCTGCTGGTTGAACATCTGAGCGAAAGCGGCCATATCCTGGTCGAGAGGCGCATCGTTTCTGATGATATCTACCAGGTTCGTGCCGTGGTCTCGGAGTGGATTGCTCGAACGGATGTCCACGCGATTCTGGTTAATGGCGGCACTGGCTTTACCTCCCGGGATACCACTCCCGAGGCGTTGATACCGCTGTTCGACAAAGCGATTGAGGGGTATGGCGAGCTGTTCCGCCACTACTCCCTGAAAACAATCGGCACAGCGACGATCCAGTCTCGCGCCGTAGCGGGGGTGGCCAACCGAACGATGATATTTGCGATGCCCGGTTCGCCCAAAGCGTGTGCCTTGGCGTGGGACAGGATTATTGCTTTGCAGCTGGACTCCCGCACTCGGCCCTGCAACTTCGCCGCCATGGTGCTGCCTTCAGCGACCCCGTGCAGTGGACGTCACACAGCGACTTCTTCCAATGAGGTGGAGCGCTTATGAACTGTCACTGCGCAGAAATAGTCACGCCCGGCTTGTTAGATCTGTTTGATGCGCGCCAACGGCTTATCGACGCAGCCACGCCCATTAATGCAGTAGAAACCATCACCCTAGAACAATCGACAGGGCGAGTGCTGGCAGAAACGCTGGTCGCTCCTCTCGATATGCCGGGCGTGGACAATAGCGCTATGGATGGTTACGCGCTGTGTCTGGCTGATTACCAAGCGGCACCTCGCGGCGCAGGCTTACCCATTCTCCAACGCGTACCAGCTGGCGCAGGCGTCATGCTGCTACCGGAAGGAGGCTGCGCGCGTATTTTTACCGGCGCGCCGGTGCCCATGGGGGCAGATATTGTGGTGCCTCAAGAGCGGGTGACTCTTGATCCGCGCGGGCATATACACCTCGAGGGTAGCTTGGTGCTAGGCGCTAACATTCGTCGCCAAGGCGAGGAGACTCGCATAGGCACCCCGCTGCTCGCTGCGGGTAAGCTTCTTGATGCCGCGTCGATTGCGCTGCTGGCAAGCCATGGAATCAATGCCGTGACTGTCAAACGGCGTCTGAGGGTGGCGCTGCTTTCCACCGGCGATGAGCTGATTGCCCCAGGTACAGTGCGATCACCGGGACAGGTATACGACAGCAACCGCGCCATGCTTAACGTACTGCTAGCGCAAGCTCAGTGCGACGTGCTGGATTTGGGCATCATCGCTGATTCACCGCAGTCATTGCATCAGGCCTTTGAGCACGCACAAACCGTTGCGGATGTGGTGATGTGCACCGGAGGCGTTTCGGTAGGCGAGGAGGATCATGTACGCCCAGTGATTGAGCAGCGCGGTGGCTTACATTTTCATGGTGTCGCCATGAAGCCAGGGAAGCCCTTTGCGTTCGGTTATCTGGGCGCGGAGCCTGCCTCTTCCACACCGTTAATGGCGCTGCCGGGTAATCCTGTGGCCTCCCTGGTGGGCTGGCAGCTGCTGGCGCTGCCGTTTATCCATGCCATGCAAGGTAGAGCCGTAGCGGCTCTACAGCGTTATCCGGTAAAAGCGGGCTTTTCTCAGCGTGGCCCCCAGGGGCGCTGCGAGCTACTACGGGTGGTGATGGATTGGTCACAGGGGGCTCCCGTGGCGCAGCTAGCGGGCGGGCAGGGCTCACATATGCTCAGCGCGGCTAGCCAGGCCCATGGTTATTTAATGATTAACCCCGCCACGGAGGTAACTGAAGGGGCCACCTATCACTATTACCCCATCAATCAGTTCGCCGCTTGAACAGCTTTTCCTATCGTGGCCACTGACCTCGTTTTTTTTCATAGGAGAGGGTATGTCTTCACAACACAAACCCCGCACACTGATTTATGCCTGCTCCGGCTGCTCTGATGTGGCGCAACTTGCCAATAGCGTTGCCCTGCGTCTTGACCATGCAGGAGAGGCAGAAATGTCCTGCATTGCTGGTGTGGGCGGTGGTGTGCCCGGTCTGGTGCGCATTGCCCGCTCAGGGCGCCCTATTGTAGCCATTGACGGGTGCCAGATGCACTGCGCCAGCCACTGTCTCGCCAAAGCGGATGTGATACCCACAGAGCACGTAAAGCTATATGAAAACGGCCTGCGCAAGCGGCGGGGCCAGTTTTATGATGAGCAAACAATCATCGACGTCACCGCAGAAGTAAAAGAACTCATTGCACGGCTGCCCGTTAATGCCAATACCCAAGAGGAACCCATGGAATGAGTGCGCTAGTCGATGGGTATGGCCGTACGGTGCGTTACCTGCGTATATCGGTAACTGATCGTTGTGATTTTCGCTGTGTGTACTGCATGGCTGAGGAAATGACCTTTCTGCCACGCGCCCAACTGCTTACCCTTGAGGAGATAGCCGCGCTTTCACAGGCATTTGTCGAGCTGGGTGTGGAGAAAATCCGTCTAACTGGCGGTGAGCCGCTGGTACGCCAGGGCGTACTCACGCTAGTGCAAAAACTCGGTGCATTGGAAGGTCTGCGCGAGCTGGCGATGACCACCAACGGCTCAGGGTTGGTCAAGCATGCCAATGCTTTGCGGCAAGGCGGGCTACATCGGCTCAATATTAGCCTCGACTCGCTCAAGCCCGAACGCTTTAAAGCATTAACCCGGACGGGGGATCTTGATCAGGTGATCGCGGGTATCCGTGCAGCGCGCCGCGCTGGCTTTCAGTCGATTAAGCTCAACGCCGTATTGCTCAAGGGGCGCAATGACGACGAAATTATCGACTTGGTAAACTTTGCCCGGGATGAACAAGTCGATATAAGCTTTATTGAGGAGATGCCGCTGGGCGCTATCAGCGAGCATAACCGTGGTGAAACCTTTCTTTCCACCGATGCGGTACGCGAGACCATAGAAAACCACTATCAACTCTTACCCACCACCGAGACCACCCTAGGGCCATCCCGTTATTACCGCATGGTAGACAGCCAGTCGAGGATTGGCTTTATTTCTCCCCATAGCCACAATTTCTGCTCTGCCTGTAATCGTGTTCGGGTGACGGCTGAAGGGCGACTACTCCTTTGCTTGGGCAATGAGCACTCGGTAGATTTACGCGCCGTAATGCGACGTTATCCGGGTGATACCCAGCGGCTTAAATCGAGCATTGTGGCGGCCATGAAGAAAAAACCTGAGCGCCATCACTTCACGACGGATGGTGAAGTTCAAATAGTGAGGTTTATGAATGCAACAGGCGGGTAATACGATTCGGTCAGCGTTCAAAGCTAGCAGGGGCTAGTGGTGAATAGCGCTTTCCGTTAAGCTCCTCGACAATTTTTTATTTTTGGTTGCGTTGAGGTGATTGTATGTGGAGCCTGCTAAGGCTGTCTGCAATATCACTATCAGTACTCATGATAGCTGGTTGCTCAGATCCCAAAATTGATACTAGCTCCATGCCTGCGTCGGTTGTCTCGGTTGAGAAAGTGCGTAACTCCTTGCCCACCTACAAGCGCGATGAGTTTGATCAAGGCTTGATCATTATCGCCACGTCGACGTCGTTTAGTGGTATCGATATTCTCAACCCCCACCGCATGAATGCCGCTGAGATTGCCGAAACTGCCAATGTGCAAATGCATGGGTTAACGGGGGATCAGGTGATTCAGCGTGCCGATCAAATTCTGCGCGAGCGTCGGGCACGCGAACGCGAACAGGCTATTCGCACCTTAAAGCGGCTGGAAGAGAAGCGTGCAAAAGCCACCAGTGATCAGCAGCAGTTAGCGCGGTTTACCATTGACAGTGCTCGCTATTACATTGGCTCAAGCCCTTATGGCGCTCCGGAACCTGTGATTGATCTTACAGTGACCAATGACACGGATCAGGCCATTTCTGAGCTTCTGTTGAGGGGCGTGGTGACGAGCCCTGATCACTCAGCAGCTTGGGTAGACGAAACGTTTTACTACGTTGTTCCTGGTGGCATTGAGCCTGGTGAAACACTGGAGTGGAGCCTTGCGCCTAACCGCTTTGGCCCATGGGGGAATGCTCAAATACCCAGCGATGCAGAGCTGACGGTCACCTTGCAAGGGTTGAAAGGGCTTGATGAGCAGCCATTATGGGACTCCCCTGAGCTAACGGAACACGAACTGGCCAGGCTTGAGCAACTGCAGAAGGAGTATGGTGGCATTGCTTTCTCCCGTTTGGAGTGAGTCTCGTGTGGACTAAGCTCTTTGTGGGGTAAACGGTGCAAAAACCACAGCGCCCTAGCGGTTATCCGATAGGGCGCAAACATTTCTACCAATTATCTTTTCGCCAAACGGGGTTACTTACTCTTTGGCTTCATGGTCGGCGAGGGCGGCAACAATTGCCTCTTCCCACTGCCCTTCGGTTAACCCCCAATGCTCCATTTCTGACTGATCGGCGCTGCCTGCTGACGCCTCTCGTAGTTTATCGACGCTGCTGCTTTCATAGCAGTGCTTGGCGAAATCTTTGGTTTTGACATCTTTTAGCTGATTAATCATCGACATGTTGAGTTCCTTTCAAGGTCAATAGTGAGGTAATGCTCACTCAGTGTAGCTATTCTGGCCGCTTTTACCTGACTTGGTTCTCAACACTGCTTAGCTGAAGTGAGAAAAAAAGCGTAGAAAAGGTTTTCCGTGGGCTAGCCAGCCATCAGCGTATCGATAAAAATTTTACCGGCGATACTTGCCAGCAACAGCATAACCAAATTATCAAACCAGCGGTGGGGCAGCCGATTGCCCAGGCGGGCGCCTAGGGGCATGGCGGCGAGTATCACCACAAGGGCAAGAATACTAAACAAAAAGCGTTCCAGAGTTAAAATGCCCGCGTTTAAAAGCGCCGGTATTTGAACACTGGTAATAGCGACGAAGAAGACCGAGATGGAGCCAATAAATACGCTTCGTTTCAACTGCATCGCATTGAGAAACGTAACCGAGGCTGGCGCCGACATGCCTGCAGCGCCTTGAAGCACGCCAGCGAGTAGGCCAATAGGGATCACTAGTCGCGCAGCGATATTAAAAGGCAGGGCGATACGACGTTTCATCACTTTGATGATCAGGTAAAGCACGATCACACCCGCGACACCCAGTGACAGTATTTCGGGAGATAAAACGACTAATCCCCAAGTGCCCAGAACGATGCCTAGCCCGCCAGCAATGGAGAAAGCTGCCAAGAAGCGCAAGGGTAGTAGGTGGCGTCGATATTGCCATACCTGTAAAGCATTACTAAATAGGTTAGGCGCGACTAATAGAGCGATAGCGAGTTGAACGTCGTACAGCATGGTGAGAATGGGTACGACAATAACCGGGACACCTGAACCGATGGCGCCTTTGACGATACCTGCAACGAGTAGCGCTATAAACGCAATTAACAGCATAAGGTTACCGGCCCTTTTTAGCGCACAGCCGCCACGCAACCGGCAGCTGTGCGTATTGATTTTCTTCAGGATTAGGTTTTGTCTGAAAAGTCGGCGAGCGAAGGCCAGACAAGGCAAAAATCGGCGAAAAGACGGAGTTTACGTTTTGTAAATGAGTACTTTGAGCCGATTTTTAACGCCGTATGGTCGAGCGCAGCCAGTTTTCAGGCAGAGCCTAAACGCTGTTATTTCAGCACATAGCAGGGCACATAGTGCTGGCCGTCGAGTTTCATGCGCCCTTGGGCTACAAAAGAGGTGAGTAGCTCGTCAAGGCGTTGCATTAGTTCGGGCTCTGCGGTCAGTACAAAGGGGCCATGAGCTTCAATGGCTCGAATGCCAGCCTCTTTGACGTTGCCTGCGACGATCCCCGAGAAAGCGCGGCGCAGATTAGCAGCGAGCTCATGGGTAGGCTGCTGGCGGTGGAGCGCTAAGCCACGCATGGCGTCGTGTGTCGGTTCAAAGGTTGCCTGGAAGTCGCGCGCAATGGTCAATCGCCAGTTGTAGTAGAAAGCATCCTGATGGGTGCGCCGGAATTCAGCGATCTCATCGATGCCGTGGCGCATGGTGCGTGCAACCGAGACCGGATCGCCGGTAATGATGGTGTAGTAACGGCGGATATCCTCACCGAGGGTATAGACCAGAAATTCATCAATTTTCTGAAAGTAGGCCGCAGAATCAGCAGGGCCAGTGAAAATTAACGGAAAAGGAATATCCTGGTTGCTGGGGTGCAGCAGAATGCCCAGCAGATAGAGAATCTCTTCTGCGGTGCCCACCCCGCCAGGAAACACAATAATGCCATGGCCCAGGCGCACAAAGGCTTCCAAGCGTTTTTCAATGTCTGGCATGACAACCAGTTCATTGACGATGGGGTTAGGCGCTTCGGCAGCGATAATGCCGGGCTCTGAAACACCCAAATAGCGGCCTTCTTTACGCCGCTGCTTGGCATGGGCAACGTTCGCGCCTTTCATGGGGCCTTTCATTGCGCCAGGGCCACAGCCGGTACAAATATCTAAATCGCGCAGACCCAAGTGATAGCCCACATCTTTGGTATATTCGTACTCTTCCCGGGAGATAGAGTGACCGCCCCAGCACACCACCAGGCTAGGGTCGCGGCCGGGTTTGAGCGTGCCCGCTTTGCGCAGAATATGGAAGACCGCATTGGTGGTGCCTTCTCCCGTACTCAGGTCAAAACGATTGTGGTGCTGAATCTCATTGTAGACGTAAACGATGTCGCGAATGATCGAGGATAGATGCTCGCGGATACCGCGAATCATGCGGCCATCTACAAAGGCTTCGGCGGGGGCGTTAGTGAGCTTTAAGCGAATGCCGCGGTCTTGCTGCAGCACTTCAATATCGAAATCTTTATAGGCTTCTAAAATCGCCAGGCTATCGTCGCTGGGATTACCGCAATTGAGTACTGCCAACGCACAGCGCCGAAGAAGGTCGTGCAGACCGCTTTGAGAAGTTTTATGCAGTCGATTAACTTCATGCTGAGAGAGTACTTCGAGGCTCCCCTCGGGGGAAATGATGCTGGAAAGAGTGGCGCGAGGTTGAACGTTTTCGGTCATTAGCGGGGCTGTCCCTAATCGTTTGATGTCTCTTGGCATATTACCACGCCCAAGCGGTGGGTACAGCGCAGCGGCTGGCTCGCCGGGGTGTGCTATTATGAGGTCTATTTTATAGGGCGGCGGCAATAGCGTTTTTTGTTAGTTACTAAACTGTTGCCTAAAGCGGGTTCTCAAAGAGAGCTGCTAAAGACCGTTATCAAAGACCATGGCGCTTCACTATGTTCAATGCCCACTATTTTCGTACCTTTATTACGCTTGTTGAAACAGGCAGTTTTACCCGTACGGCGCAACGTTTAGAAATGACCCAGCCGGGCGTAAGCCAGCATGTACGCAAGTTAGAAGACTATTTAAATAAAGAGCTGCTAGAGCGCAAGGGGCGTAGCTTTACATTAACCGAATCGGGGCGGCGTGCTTACGATTACGCTTTAAAGTTATTTGCTGAGCATGAACAGTTCCGTCACGGGCTAGACGATGACTCTTTGGATAGCGGTGACTGCCGCATTGCCTCGCCGGGTAGCGTTGGCCTGATGTTCTATCCGTATATATTGGGGCAGCAGCAAATGCACCCCAATTTAACGGTCAACTATAGCTTTGCGTTCAACCACGAAATCGTCAATGACCTGCTTGAAGGGCGTTATGACATCGGGATAGTCACCGAGGCAATGCGGCACCCTGAGCTTAGCTGCAGCATTTGGCATGAAGAACCGCTCTGCTTGGTGGTGCCTGCAGATTTTGCGGGCAGCACGTTATCAGATTTAATGGGCATCGGCTTTCTCAATTATTACGACGGCATTAACCATGCCAATGCACTGCTGCGAGCCAACTACCCCGACGAGTTTCGCTCAATGACCCATTTCCGCCATCAAGGCTTTACCAATGAAGTCAGCATGGTGCTGGATGCAGTGGCCAGGGGGTTGGGCTTTAGCGTGGTATCGCGATTGGTATTGGAAACTTCGCCTTGGCAGCGCCAGGTAAAAGCGTTGAACCTGCCCAATGCGGTCAATGAAGTGCTCTATTTGCTGCGCCGCCGCGACTCGGTGCTGCCTAAGCGCTACGCGAAGCTGTTAGACGGTTTTCACGCTCAGCGTCTGCAAGAAAAAACGCCCTTGATGCCGTCTAATTGATTAGGCACCAAGGGCGTTTTCGTTACTTAGAGCGCTATCGCTTCACATCTTGCCAGCTTTGCCGCTAGTTGCGATATTCGTCGATGCTAGGGCAGGAGCAGATTAACTGACGGTCACCGAAAACGTTATCGACGCGGTTAACGGCGGGCCAGTATTTAGCGGCTTGAACAGCCGCGGTCGGGAAGGCGGCCAACTGGCGGTCATAAGGCCGCTGCCAGTCGCTATCCATTAGATCCGCCTGGGTATGTGGCGCATTGACCAGCGGATTATTATCCAACGGCCATTCGCCGCTCTCCACTCGGGCGATCTCGTCACGAATGGCAACCATCGCATCGCAGAAACGGTCGATTTCATACAGCGACTCAGACTCAGTCGGCTCGATCATCAGCGTGCCCGGCACTGGGAACGACATGGTTGGTGCGTGAAAACCGTAATCCATCAAACGCTTGGCGATATCCTCCTCGCTAATCCCAGAGGCCGCTTTGAGCGGACGAATATCGATTATGCATTCGTGGGCAACGGTACCATTCTGACCGCGGTATAGAATCGGGAATGCCGCTTCCAATCGTTTGGCAATGTAATTGGCGTTTAGGATGGCAAGCTCGGTAGCTTCCCGCAGCCCGCGGGCACCCATCATCTTAATGTAGGCCCAGGAAATGGGCAGAATGGAAGCACTGCCGAAGGCGGCCGCGGAGACTGCACCGCTATCAGTGTTGACGCCGTTGATGGGCGTTACCACGTGGTTTGAAACGTAGGGCACCAGGTGGGCTTTCACGCCGATAGGGCCCATGCCCGGGCCGCCGCCACCGTGGGGAATACAGAACGTTTTGTGCAGGTTAAGGTGAGACACATCGCCGCCAAAATCGCCAGGACGGGTTAGCCCTACCTGGGCGTTCATATTGGCGCCATCAATATACACCTGACCGCCGTTGTCGTGAACGATCTTGCACGCTTCGCGTACGCTGGTTTCAAACACCCCGTGTGTGGATGGGTAGGTCAGCATAATGGCGGAGAGCTTATCGCTATGCTGTTCAGCTTTAGCGCGTAAATCCGCTATGTCGATATTGCCGTTTTGATCGCACTCGACCACCACCACCTTCATTTGCACCATGGCTGCCGAGGCAGGGTTGGTACCGTGGGCAGAGCTTGGAATCAAGCAGACATCGCGATGACCTTCGCCTTGGGCCGCTTGGTAACGACGAATTGCCACAAGGCCAGCATATTCACCCTGAGCGCCGGAGTTAGGCTGCATCGAGAGGTGATCGTAACCGGTGACTTCGACCAGGAAGGCCGAGAGCTCGTCGATCATTTGATGATAGCCAGCCACCTGGTCGCGAGGTGCAAAGGGGTGAAGGTGCGCAAACGAGGGCCAGGAGACGGGGATCATTTCGCTGGTGGCGTTGAGCTTCATGGTGCAGGAGCCGAGCGGGATCATTGCATGGGCAAGCGACAGATCCTTATTCTCCAGACGCTTTAAGTAGCGCAGCATTTCGGTTTCGCTGCGGTAGCGGTTAAAGGTGGGATGGCTCAAGAAGTCGCTTTCGCGCTGGCATGCCGTGGGAATGCCGGAAGCGCCGCTAGCTACCACTTGCTCGTCCAATACTGCAACGGCAAGGCCGTGCTCATCGCCCAGCAGCACATCAAACAATGTGGCTACATCGTGGGCGGTGGTGGTTTCATCCAGGCTAATACCGACATCGCCATTGCCGAAGTAGTGCAGATTAATATCATGGGTCATGGCTCGGCCATGGATCTTACCTGCATCAACACCTGTCAGACGTAGCGTATCAAACCAGCTGTCATGAGCGAGCGATACGCCTGCCTGCTTAAGGCCTTCGGCAAGCAGGGTGGCTAGGCGATGAACGCGGCCGGCAATTTTGCGCAACCCTTCTGCACCGTGATAGGTGGCATAAAAGCCTGCGATGTTGGCCAGAAGCGCCTGGGCGGTACAGATATTGGACGTCGCTTTCTCGCGGCGGATATGCTGCTCGCGGGTCTGCATTGCCATGCGTAGGGCGGTGTTACCACGGCTATCTTTTGATACGCCGATGATACGCCCAGGAATCGAGCGCTTGAGCTTGTCGGATGTAGCAAAGAACGCCGCGTGAGGGCCACCAAAGCCCATGGGTACGCCAAAGCGTTGGGAGTTGCCCACCACAATATCCGCGCCGAGCTGGCCGGGTTCTTTAAGCAGCACCAGACTCAAAAGATCGCTGGCCACGCAGGTCATTATATTGCGCTCAGCCGCGGCGCTTAATAGCGGTGCCAGATCGCGCACTTCACCACTGGCAGAGGGGTACTGAACCAGGGCTCCAAACACATCGTGGCTGGCCAACTCTTCTGCAGGGCCTGTGATCAGCTCAAAGCCAAAGAACTCGGCACGGGTTTTAACGACATCCAGCGTTTGCGGGAAAACATCGTCGGCGACGAAAAAAGCGTTGGATTTGCTTTTCTTATTACCACGCTTACACAGCGCCATGGCTTCGGCGGCAGCGGTGGCTTCGTCGAGCAGCGACGCATTAGCCAGCTCCATGCCGGTTAAATCCATGACCACCTGCTGGAAGTTAAGCAAGCCTTCCAGGCGTCCTTGAGAAATCTCCGGCTGGTAGGGGGTGTAGGCCGTGTACCAGCCTGGGTTTTCCAATACGTTGCGCTGAATCACCGCGGGCATATGGGTGCCGTAATAGCCCTGGCCAATATAGCTCTTAGCCACGCGGTTCTGGCGCGCGAGCTGCGCTAGGTACTCTAGCGCCTCTGATTCGCTACGCGGTTCATCAAGCGCTAGCTCACGGCCAAGACGGATATCGCTCGGCACGGTCTGTTCAATCAGATCTTCCATGTGCTGCATGTTGAGCGCTTTTAACATGGTGGCCACGTCATCTTGACTTGGACCATTATGACGTTTGATAAAAGCATCGTGATCGGCCAGCTCGGCCAGACGGCGTGTTTCAAGAGACATGAAGAAGATTCCGGACGTTAAGAGAGAACCGTGCAGGGCGTTAAGCGAAGAGCCTGCCATAAAGGATAAAGGCAGGCCCTAATATATGATTCAGCTACCGCCTTTAGTCGTCGGCGCTTAGCGTTGCTTGATAGGCATCTGCGTCGAGCAGGCCATCAAGTGAGTCGCTGTCTAAACGCACTTTCATAATCCAGCCGCCTTCGTAAGGCGCTTCATTGACTGTTTCAGGGGCGTCTTCAAGAGCGTCATTGACCTCAATGACTTCGCCAACAACCGGTGAGTAGAGATCAGAAGCAGCTTTTACCGATTCGATAACGCCAAACTCTTGCCCTTTGTTCAGCGCTGTTCCCACTTCAGGCAGTTCAACAAACACGACATCGCCGAGCGCCTGCTGGGCGTGATCAGTTATACCCACGGTCACGGTGCCGTCCTTATTATCCAGCACCCACTCGTGGCTTTCTGCGTAACGAAGATTGGTAGGAAGATTGCTCATGGTGTTTTCCTATATGAAACAGTTTTCTGGGCCCGAGCATACTAGCGGTTGTCGTTCGCCTTGGCGACTAGTGACTGGGGTAGATCGAGCGAATAAGCAAGCATGTTAACGTGTTTCCAATCGGAAACAAATTTCTTCGTTGCTTCAAAGCTTGCTTGGTAGCGTTATCGGTTCAGCTACTTTTCGCCGGGTTTGTGCAGAAGATCGGGTTATGAAAAAAGCGGTATCCTCTATGCACAAGCGACATCACCCTAGATGCTAGCTAAGTTTATGGTGTAAAACATTCAAATCGTGCGCTAACCAACAATAGCGTCGTTAGGACTAGCCCGTAATCGCAACAAGCCAATAATACACACCAATATTGCATACCAACAAAGCGAGGAGATGAACATGGAAGCATTAACTAGCCTCTTAGGGGCGATCAACGGCGTGGTCTGGGGGCCCGTCATGTTGATTCTGCTACTCGGTGTGGGGATCTACCTGCAGCTTGGCTTGAAACTGATGCCGATTAGAAAGCTCGGCATGGGCTTCAAGCTAATGTGGGCGGGGCGTGATGCGAAACCTGGGGTGGGTAAAGCGGCAGTTGCCAAAGAGGGAGACGAAGGGGAAATATCTCCTTTTAATGCCTTGATGACCGCACTCTCTGCGACCATCGGTACCGGTAATATTGCCGGTGTCGCCACAGCCATTGCGTTAGGTGGCCCTGGCGCTGTGTTTTGGATGTGGATTACCGCACTGGTGGGTATGGCCACTAAATTTGCTGAAGCGGTGCTGGCCGTGCGCTATCGTGAAACCGATAGCACTGGCTACCACGTGGGCGGGCCGATGTTTTACATCAAGAATGGCCTGGGTAAAAAGTGGCTATGGTTGGGCGGCCTGTTCTCATTTTTTGGCGCTGTCGCAGCCTTCGGGATCGGCAATACCGTTCAGTCCAACTCCGTTGCTGACGCCATGGACGCCACCTTCGGCGTGCCGCACTGGCTCACGGGGGTGGTCATTATGGTGCTGGCTGGCGCGGTGATTCTGGGCGGTATCAAGCGTATTGCTAAAGTGGCGGGCAAGTTGGTGCCGATTATGGGCATTGCCTACGTAGTGGCTGGCTTGTTGGTATTGATCGTCAATGCCGGGCAGATCGGTGAAGCTTTTGGTTTGATCTTCTACTATGCCTTCAACCCCATGGCGGCCGCAGGTGGTTTCGCGGGCGCCGCCGTCATGGCGGCGATTCGTTTTGGTGTGGCACGCGGGATCTTCTCCAACGAAGCGGGTTTGGGTAGTGCGCCGATCGCGCACGCGGCGGCCAAAACCAAAAATCCAGTGCGCCAAGGCTTAATCGCGATGTTGGGCACTTTTATCGATACCATTCTTGTGTGCACGATTACCGCGTTGGTGATTTTGACCTCAACGGTTTGGCAAGAGGGTGAAGCGGGGGCGTCGCTGACCGCGCTTTCGTTTGACGCTGCACTGCCTGGCTTTGGGAATCAGATTGTCGCCATTGCGCTGGCGATTTTTGCCTTTACCACCATCCTAGGCTGGTCATTTTACGGTGAGAAGTGCTGCCAGTTCCTGTTTGGCACTCGCTCCATTATGATCTATCGGGTGCTGTTCGTACTGGCCATCCCGCTGGGCGCCATCGCTCAACTGGGCTTTATCTGGCTCATGGCGGATACCTTCAACGCCATGATGGCGATCCCGAACCTGATTGCCTTGGCACTGCTTTCGCCGGTAGTCTTTAAGCTAACCAAGGACTATTTCGACGGCAAAGACGTATTGCCGGGTGAAGCACTGGATCACGACCAGTAATACCCGCAGCGCGTTCATCGGCGCTGTAGGTGAACGTGAATAACAGGAGAGTCGGGAAGGCACTTAATCAGTGGCTTCCCGTTCTCTTTTTTGAGCGAGCACTTTTAAGTGAGGAAAGCCCCTATGTCTGAATTAAAGCAAACGCCACTGCATGCGCTGCACCTCAAGCTAGGCGCCAAGATGGTACCTTTTGCTGGCTACGATATGCCGGTGCAGTATCCGCTGGGGGTCAAAAAAGAACATGAACACACCCGTCAAAAGTGCGGGCTGTTCGATGTCTCCCATATGGGGCAAATCAGCGTTTCCGGTGACGGCGTGGCCGAAGCCCTGGAAACCTTGATTCCTGCCGATTTGATGAGCCTTGAGAAAGGTGCCCAACGTTACGGGCTGTTCACCAACACAGAAGGCGGCATTATTGACGACCTGATGGTGGTCAATGCGGGTGATCACTTCTATCTGGTAGTGAATGCCGCCTGTAAAGATCAGGACTTGACTCACCTGCGCCTCAATTTGGCGTCAACCCATACAATTGAACCTTTGGATCGTGGCTTACTGGCGCTCCAAGGGCCTCAGGCGCGGGATGTCATGCAGCGGCTTTGCCCTGAAGCCTGTGAGCTTGTGTTTATGCAGCATGGCCGCTTCACCATTGCTGGGCAGGAGGTTTGGGTGAGCCGCAGCGGCTATACCGGTGAAGATGGTTTTGAAATTTCCGTCGCCGCCGATGCTTGCGAAGCCTTCGCTGAGCAACTGCTAGCTGAGCCTGAAGTCGAAGCGATTGGCCTGGGAGCGCGGGACTCGCTGCGTTTGGAAGCGGGTTTATGCCTGTATGGCCACGATATGGATGAGCAAACCACCCCGATAGAAGCAGGTCTAATTTGGGCGATTGGCAAGCCCCGTCGTCGTGGCGGTGATCGGCCGGGAGGTTTTCCAGGCGCCGATGTGATTCTTCATCAGGTCGATGCCAAAGATCACACCCGCAAGCGTGTTGGGCTGTTAGCTGAAGGTCGCGCGCCGGTGCGTGAGGGTGCGCCGCTTGTGGATGAGGCAGGCAATGAGATTGGAATCGTTACCTCCGGCAGCTTTGGTCCCAGCGTCGGTAAGCCTGTGGCGATGGGTTATGTCACTCGCGAGCAGGAAGCACCGCAAAGCACTGTATTCGCGGTGGTACGCGGTAAACAGTTACCTATGGTGGTAACTCCCACGCCGTTTGTAAAGCCGGGCTACTATCGCGGCTAGAAGCGTGTCCATCTACCCGCGGCCCCTGCTTAAGCTAGGGGCCGTTGCTTTATTATGAGGGACGGTTTCAAGCGAGTGTTTTAGCGCAGAACCTGCTTGGGATCGATGGGTTTGCCGCCTTGGCGCAGATCAAAGAGTAGATCATAGCGTTGGGTGGCACTGCTTTGACCTACCTCACAAAGTGGGTCTCCCGCGCTAACCTGTTTGCCTACCTCGACCAAAATGCGCTCGCAAAGGGCGTATACGGTTTGGAGGTTATTGGCATGGTGCACAATCACCACTTCACCCAACTGACGCATACCGTCGGCAAAGCGTACTTCGCCAGGGGCGACGGCTTTAGCCTGAGCGCCAGCTTGAGTAGCCAGCAGCATGGGCTGCAGGGTGCCTCGGCTGTCTGGCCCGAAGCGGCGAACCACTCGATAATCCTCCAGCGGCCAGGGCCAGCGCCTGGCTGATGAGGGTAGCGCCTGACTGGGAGCGCTGCTGGTAGGTGCAGCGGCAGGCTTGTTAGCGCTTGAAGAGCTGCTACTGTTTGCTGAGCTTCTAGATGAACTTCGCGCCGCTGAACCGCTAAGGGGGAGGCTGACTATTTGGCCAATTCTCAAATTAGTGGGAGAGGCACTAGGGTTGGCACTCTGAATGCGGCCACTGGTAGTGCCAAAATGTCGGGCGATGCTCGAGAACGTATCACCAGGACGGATTTGATAGCGGTAGGGGCCACCTGAAGGTGCCCGCTCCTGCTGGGTAGGAATTAATAGACGTTGCCCAATTTCCAGGCGCCGCGTATCGGCACCTGGGTTAAAGCGCTCCAAGCGTTCCAGTGGCACGTTAGCCCGGGCCGCCAGCTTACCCAGCGTGTCGCCACGCTGTACTTGCACCCAGTTGCCACTGATCTGGCTGTCGCTAGGAGCGGCTGCTCGCTGGGATGACGATGGAGGAGCGCTGGAACAGCCGGTCAGTAGTCCCGCTAACAGCCAAACAGTGAGCCAGCCGGCTAGGCGTGATCGGTTCGGCTGTCCAGCATGCCATCTTTTTCCAACCAGAGTGCATTGATCCATGTGTGGAAGCGTTCCTTATGCTGCTTTTCTTCGTGGTTTTCTGATGCGTACATCCACTCAGGAATGCTGAGTTGCCGTGCCTGTAATGTTATGGGCGCTTCCCTGCCGCATAAAAAGCCCCAAAACGTCGGCGAGGGGTTAGCGTAGCTGATCGTCACATCCAGGATACCATCCAATTGGTTGCCTAGCAGACTAAGTACTTGGGCAATGCCGCCCGCTTTAGGGCGTAATAAGTGGCGGTAGGGGCTCTGCTGGGCATCGCGTTTGGCAACCGAAAAGCGGGTGCCCTCGACAAAATTAAAAATCGCAATGGGCGAGAGCCTTGCCTGCTGGCACATCCGTTCGGTAGCTGCTCGATCAATGGTGGCCAGCTTAGGATTTTTAGCGACTTGTTCGCGGCTAAAGCGGCGCATAAAAGGAAATTCTAGCGCCCAAAAAGCCAACCCTACGATGGGGATCCAGATCAATTGACGTTTTAAGAAAAAACGTGGCATGGGGATACGCCGATGCAACGCCATCAACAGCATAAAGATATCCGTCCAACTGCGGTGGTTGGATATCACCAACCACCACTGCTGTGGACTCAAATTATCAGGTACGCTGGCGTGTAGCACGGGTTTGAGCCAGTGCCGCATCCACCAAAGATTAACGCCTATCCAGTTAAGCGCAACGCCATTCAGCCCCTGCAACACTAACTGTTTAAGCCGCTGCCCTGGGGCAATGACTTTAAGTAGCGTCAGCAGAATGAGAGGTACGCCCCAGAACAGCGTGTTGAGCGTTAGCAGCAGAGCGCTAATCAGCCCCTTTAAAATAGGCATACCACGTTTCCTTACCGTCAGACCAATAACGTAATACTGAATGCTAAATGATCCTAGCCACGCTGCCCAGCAGAAACCTACAGCAATTCATTAGCTTGATGATGTTTTAGACGAGCGGCAGTGAAGGGGCTTGGACGGTGTTCAAGAGAACGGTGCGCAGTGCATGGGCGGCTACGGAGAGCTCTTGGTGAGTCAAAATGCCGACCCGGCAGGAGATAGCGGGCGCTGTCAGCGGTATGCAGCGAGCGCCCAGTTCATGCATTTGACGAATGCACATGGAAGGCACAGCGCTGACGCCCAGGCCGTCGGCAACCATCCGCCCCACGGTGGAGAGCTGGTGGCTTTCAAAGGCCACAGTGAGCTCCATATCCTGTTTGCTCAGCTCCTGTTCCAATAAACGACGTACCATGGAGGGGCGCTGAAGAGTAATGAAATCGTGGCTTAGCAGCGTCGACCAGGCGAGCTGGGTGCTCTGGGTTAACGGAGAGCCAGTCGGCACGACCGCCACAAAATGGTCTTCAAACAGCGGCGTAAAGAGCAGGCTGCCGGTACCCTCCGGAGAAAAAGCGATCCCCATCTCTACCTGTCGGGAGCGCACCATGGCGGTAACCTCCTCGTTGATGACATCGTGCACGGTTATGTTGATTTTGGGGTACTGTTGGCGAAATTTAACCAGCGCCGCAGGGAGTAAGTTACCGGCAAAGGCGGGCATCGCCGCCACGCTAAGGCGCCCCAGCTGGAGGGTGAAGCGCTGGCGCAAACGCTCCTCGGTATTGTCCCACTGGGCCAGCAGATGTTTGGCTAGCGGTAGTAGCGACTCGCCTTCTGGGGTTAATCTGACGCTGCGGGTGCTACGAATCAGCAGTTTGCCACCCAGGGACTCTTCCAGGTCTTTAATCGCCAGGCTTAGCGCTGGTTGGGATAAATGCAGGCGCTCGCAGGCTTGAGTAAAGCTGAGGGTTTGGGCGACCGCCAGAAAGGCGCGCAGCTGTTTGACGGTCATAAAGTACCTTTTATAAGTTTAAAAAATAAATTGATAAGAAAAACAAACTTAACAAATATATCATCTCGCACAACACTGGCACTATCGTAAGCTTCAGTTCGCGAATTTTTGACAGCACTCATCTACGATAATACTGATCATCAACAACAATGTGAGGCACAACAATGGCAGGATTCGATAAGCGTGTAGCTTCCTACGAAGAGGCTATGGAAGGCATCGAAAGCGGTATGACCGTCATCGCTGGTGGCTTCGGGCTCTGCGGTATTCCCGAAAACCTGATTGCCGAGATCAAGCGACGCGGCGTCACTGACCTTACCGTGGTATCCAATAATTGCGGTGTCGATGGTTTTGGCTTGGGAATACTGCTTGAAGACCGCCAAATCAGTAAGATTCTGGCCTCTTACGTAGGTGAGAATGCCCTGTTTGAGAAGCAAATGCTCAACGATGAGATTGAAGTGGTGTTAACGCCTCAAGGCACATTGGCGGAAAAAATGCGCGCAGGCGGCGCTGGTATTCCCGCCTTTTACACCGCTACCGGTTACGGAACGCCGATTGGTGAGGGGAAAGAGGTTCGCGAGTTTAATGGCCGACACTGTATTTTAGAAGAAGCCATTGTAGGTGATTTTGCCATAGTGAAAGGCTGGAAGGCGGATCGCTATGGCAATGTAATGTATCGCCATACGGCGCAGAATTTTAACCCCATGGCCGCCACGGCGGGGAAAATTACCGTGGTGGAAGTTGAAGAGATCGTTGAACCGGGTGAGCTTGAGCCTAGCCAGATCCATACCCCAGGAATTTATGTGGATCGGATTATTCAAGGCACGTTTGAAAAGCGGATAGAGAAACGCACGGTGCGCAGCTAATACGCCGCGCCTTCAAACGCAACACTAGCTTCTCATTTAACGATTCAACAAGAGGAAGTCACCATGGCTTTAACACGAGAACAGATGGCTCAGCGTGTCGCCCGCGAACTTCAAGATGGTTTTTACGTCAACCTGGGCATTGGTATTCCCACCCTGGTTGCCAACTATATTCCGGATGGCATCGATGTCATGCTGCAATCCGAGAACGGTCTGCTGGGGATGGGCCGCTACCCCACCGAAGACGAACTTGATCCAGATATGATTAATGCGGGTAAAGAGACGGTGACGGCGCGCCCAGGCGCAGCGATTTTTTCTTCCGCAGAATCATTTGCGATGATTCGTGGTGGCCACGTGGATCTCACCGTGTTGGGGGCTTTCGAGGTGGATCAGCAGGGCAATATCGCGTCCTGGATGATTCCAGGGAAGTTGATCAAAGGCATGGGCGGTGCCATGGATCTCGTTGCCGGTGCCGACAATATCATTTGCACTATGACCCATGCCTCTAAGCACGGCGAATCCAAGCTATTGGAAAAATGCGAACTACCGCTGACCGGCGCAGGCTGCATTAACCGCGTGTTGACAGATTTAGCTTATCTTGAAATCAAAGACGGTGCCTTTATTCTCAAGGAGCGCGCTCCGGGCGTAAGCGTTGAGGAAATCGTCGAGAAGACGGCGGGCAAGCTGATTGTGCCTGACCATGTTCCCGAAATGACGTTTGATGCCGAGTAAGTACGCTCCCATTAGCCCGAATGATAAACAGCCGAAGGTTAGAGGGTTAAATAAACTGCACAGTGAGACGCTAGCGCCATTACTGCTAGCGTCTCAGGCCATTTCACAGCGCGTATGGTGGGGTAGCAGTAAATCGGCAATACGCTCGTGATTATCTTCAACGTGCTTTTGGGCTAACGCCAGGCCGCCTAGGCAGAGGCGATGTTCATCGCCATTGGCGAAGACTGTTTTCTGTGGTGTGGTGGGGTAGAAGCGGTGATCAAGCAGTGATGATACCGTGAAGACACCGTTTTGCTGGCCCTCAAGGCTTGGCATGCCCACTTCACTTAGGCGTTGATCCAGCGTTTTCAAGGGTTCCCCCAACTGCCCACAATCAAAGCCAGCGTGATGCAATCGAGGGCCCATCACCGCTATCCAGGCAGCCAAGGGGTGAGCTTGCTGTAGCTGTTGATAAAGCGCCCAGTTAGGCATCGGCCAGGGGCGACCGCGGCAGAGCAAATTATGCCCCTTGCAATCCTGAGGGTGAGATTGTTGCACCAGCCCTTCAATGGCTTCCCGGGGCGCCTTGGACAATGTGCCTATTTGCAGTTCTGCCAGCACCAGCCAACTACTGCCGTCGCTTGGCGCGAGTAGTTGCACCAATAGGCCTTTATCGGCCATGGCGTAATGGCCCATGACGCGATAGCCCATATGAGCTAAATTGCCGGTAAGCGCGGCAGCGGCAAAGGGCCCGTAATTGAGCGTTACCAGCGTTAAATATTCAGCCGCCGTTGATAGTGGCCAAAGTCTAAGGGCGCCGATGTCGGGATGGGTATGTACATAGTCAAGCCACAGCTGCTGAACGAACTCCTGACGCTGCATGGTGAACTCCTTGCCTAAAGTGGCACACCTAGCGTGAGCCATTAAATAACTGCTCAGTATAGGCAAGCAGGGTAAGCAAGGGTTCAACGGCTATTAACGAGCGGTTAAACGGCAAGTAGCTGTTGATCGCGGACAAACCGATCAAATTCAGTAAAGCCGCCTACATGGGTTTGATCGACAAATACCTGCGGGACAGTGTGAATGGGTTTACCCGCTGTTTTGGCGATATCTTCTTTAGTGACGCCTTCAGAGGGCATATCCACATAGCGATAGCCTTCAATTTTTCCGACTTTTTCCAAATGCTCGGCCAGCTGTTTTGCGCGTACGCAGAAAGGACATGACATCCGACCAAAAATAACCACGAACATAGGTGGTGCTCCTTTACGATAAACTGAGTAAGTTATCAGGTAGACAGTAACTGAAGGGTAAATAGCCGTTTGGCTAAGCGATAAATTCGCGCCCATTGTGGCTGAGCAGAGCTCGTTTCGCCAATAGTAGCTCGCTACACGAACCATTAATGTCCGTTATCACCTGGGAAAACCAACAAGCCTATGCAAACGCTCACCGCTGACGAATACACCTTTCTTACTGATCTGTCGAAAGCGTACCGAGATAGGCACTTGCCATCCATTAAACGAAAAAGTGACTGGAACCCGCGTTTAGGGGTTGATGCGCTATGCTTCCAGCATCATGGCGCTAAGCACATGGTGGGGGCGTTGATTACGCCCTGCGAGCTGTGGCTGGTTGCAGTGCCTGACCACTCCCTGCTGACCGAGACTCTGGCGGATACGCTTACGCTTTCTCTGCCTTCAGGCACATACCCACTATCTCTTGAGCGCTTGCCAGGCGGCTACGGACTCTATAAGCGCGCCATTTTGCGAGATTTAAGCGAGCTGGAGAGCATGCAGGAGGCCGCGAGGCTGGCGCAGCAAATGATGGCGCGTTTAATGCAACCCGATGAAGAGCTCAACGCCTAAGTGCAGCCAGCTATACTGTCAGGATTTCTACAAACAGTATCTTCCATCCACGCAGTGAAAAAGGAAATTACCCATGACTCCCCAAGCCGTTACAACACCGCGAGTTGCGCTGGTAACCGGTACTAGCAGCGGGATCGGTGCCGCTGTGGTTAAGCACTTTTGCGAATTAGGTCATCAAGTGCTTGCCGTCGATTTTAATCCGGCGGGTAAGGCGGTCGCTGAAAAATCCGGCGCGGCGTTCTTTGAGGCGGATCTAACCGATCCCGACGCCTGCCGTGCGGCGGTGGCGGATGCGGTCAAGCGCTTTGGCGGTGTTGATATATTGGTCAATAACGCTGGGATTCAGCACGTTGCCCCGATTGAGACCTTCCCCGAGGAAAAGTGGCGTCAGATTATGGACTTGATGCTAACGGCGCCTTTCTTACTAACACAGGCGGCTTGGCCGCATATGCGTGAAAAGGGTTGGGGACGCATCGTTAACGTGGCCTCGATACACGCTCAGGTGGCTTCACCAGGGAAGGCGGCGTACATCAGTGCCAAACACGGCATGATTGGTTTGACCAAAACGGCGGCGCTAGAGGGCGGTGAACAAGGCATCACCGCGAATGCGGTATGTCCTGCCTATGTGAAAACCCCGTTAGTGGACAACCAAATCGCCGACCAGGCTAAATTGCACGGTATGGATGAGCAGGAGGTCATCGAGAAAGTCATGCTCAAACAGGCGGCCATCAAGCGCTTGATCGAACCTGAAGAGGTGGCGCAATTAGTCGCTTATCTGGCATCCGACGCAGCCGGTGCTGTGACTGGCTCAAGCTTTAATATCGATTTAGGCTGGACGGCGCATTAATTAATCAGTTTGGCCCCGCCAGTGACCTTGATGTGGTTGGCGGGGTGCTTTGTTGCAGGCTTTAACGACGTACGGGGCGTTTTTGTAGTTTGCGCTGCAGGGTGCGGCGGTGCATGCCCAGCGCTCGTGCGGTGGCGGATATATTGCCGTCGTGCTCCTGCAGCACTTTCTGAATATGCTCCCAGGTGATGCGGTTAATCGATGGCGGATTGTCTGCAAGCTCAATATCCGGGTCACCGCTTTGGCGCTCGAATGCGGTTAATACATCGTCGGCATCCACCGGCTTACACAGGTAGTTAACCGCGCCGAGCTTAATCGCCTCCACTGCGGTGGCAATGCTGGAGTAGCCGGTCAGCACCACAATGCGACACTGGGGCACGGTGGCAAGCAGCTCCGGAAGCAGTTTTAAACCTGAGCTGTTTTCCAGTTTTAAATCAAGGGTCGCCATGGTGGGTGAATGCTGCGCGGCCATGGTCAGGGCCTGCTCGGCATCGTGGGCAACTATAACGTCGTAACCGCGGCGCGTAAGGGCACGGTTCAGCACATGACAAAACATTTCATCGTCATCTATGATTAGCAGGCGTTGCTCTCGCGTTTGCATGTTGTCCTCAATCCATAACTGGCGGTGCTTGGGGCGGGCGCGATTAAGTTGGCGCTGCGCAGCGGGGCAGCGTGACTTCCGTTAGCGTACCCCCTTCCGGGTGATTATACAGGCTTACACCACCACCAAAGCGATTGATGGTGGCATGGGTTAAAAACAAGCCGATGCCCATGCCTTTGCTTTTAGTCGAAATAAACGTCTCACCCAACTGGTCGGCGATCGACATGGCGACACCTGGGCCATGGTCACGAATATCGATCACCACGCTCTCACTCTGCCAGTCTAAGCGTATGGCAATGTGCTCAGGATTGGCGTCAGCGGCGTTATTGAGCAAATTGGTCAATGCTTGGTCGAGCGTGGCATCGACGGCCAGCCAAGGTCTTCCGCGTTTCTCTGCCACATCGAACTGATGGCTCACATCAGGACGGAGCACCAACCAGCGCTGAACAACCCCCGCTAACCACACTTCTGCATCGAGCACTTCGGGTTCTGCCATACGCCGCCGGTCAGCGTTGGAGACCAAATTTTGTAGACGTGATTTGCATACGTCGACCTGCTGGCGCAATAAGTTAATGTCCTGATCAAGCGTCGAATCGGCGGGGGCATCGGCCTGCATCTCTTTGAGGAGGACTGCCATGGTAGAGAGTGGTGTGCCCAGTTCGTGGGCAGTGCCCGCGGCCTGGGTTGCGACCGCCAACACCTGCTCATTGCGCAGGGCCGCTTCCCGAGTGCGGGAGAGCGCCTGATCACGGCTACGCAGCGCGTGAGCCATTTTGTAGATAAAAAAGGTTACCAGCCCCGCAGAGAGGCCAAAGTTAAGCCACATGCCTAGTATATGCAGGCTCAAGGGGCTATCACTGTTGATATGGCCCAGTTGCGGGATGGGGTGGTAGGAGAACATTAAAAAGGTATAGCCCGCCATGGAGCAAGCGGCGATGATCCAGGCATGGCGCCAGGGCAGTGTGGCGGCGGCGATGGTAACCGGCACCAGGTAGTAGGTAATAAAAGGGTTGGTGGAACCGCCCGAGAAATAGAACAGTAGTGTTAAGCCGGTGATATCGGCAAGTAAATGCAGCAAATACTCAAGGTGCGTCACCGCACGGGGACGGCCCAGGCGCCACCAGGTGGCAATATTGAGTACGCCCATTGAAATGACCACGCTCACCACGGCGGTCACCGGTAAATCGAAGGCGAGCAGTTCAACGCCCACCACAATCGCCAGTAAAAAACCCGTCCAGGTGATGCCGCGCACAATAGTCAGTCGCACCAAGTTACGGTTGGGTGTAGAAAGCGGGAGGGGTAGGGCAGTCGGCATGATGGGCTTACTTGGTTTTGGCTTTAAAGCCATGAATGACAGATTTAATCAACAGGGTCATCACGTAGGTTGTCCAGCCAGCCGACGCCAATATATTGAACAGCAGCATTTTAGGCGGCAACCAGGCGCTACCCAATAACGCTTCAAGCATGATGTGGAGGAACATCGCCAGCAGCAACGGCAGAGCCAGGGTATGGATCCACATGTCGGTGCGTCGCTTGCGAATATGGTAGCGGCGCAACAGGTAACGCAGTGGCCGATGAGCCCAGCAGAAAACCACTAGAGCACCAATCACCAATAAGCTAGCAAGAGTGGGTTCTGTGCTGCCGATATGAACGGAGAGCGAAATCGACCAAGCGAGGCTTAGCCACATCAATCCTTCCAGGCTGGCAATAATATCCGCATAGCGGCGCACGTTCTGCATAAACAACCGAATCCTTAGCGTCAAAAACTAACTTTTATAAACGACTGCAAAAACTAACCGTTAGATCTGGATCTTGAAAGAGCTGTGTCTCTAAAACAGCGCCGCCATAATACGATACTTGGGCTGGGGTGTGGGCGCTTGAGGAGCAGATTTATCCCATCGCGCAATTGCGTATACTGTACATGGCGTATTTTACCCGACTTAACACCACTACAGGACATGCCGTGGACACTGTAACACTGACCCGCCCCGATGACTGGCACCTTCACTTGCGCGACGATGAGGCGCTCAACGCGGTGGTAGGCCATACCGCAGCGCAGATGGGGCGGGCGATCATTATGCCCAATCTCACCCCGCCGGTTACCACTGCGGCTCAGGCGCTTGAGTATCGTCAGCGTATTCTTGCTGCCTTGCCAGCGGGCAGTACCTTCGAGCCCTTAATGGTGCTCTATCTCACCGATACAACTCCACCGGAAGAGATCGAGCGCGCGGCACAAAGTGGCATTGTCAAAGCGGTGAAGCTTTACCCGGCGGGTGCCACGACTAACTCCGATTCAGGGGTGACCGATTTGGCCCACTGTGACGCTACTATCGAAATGATGGCTAAGGTTGGCATGCCACTTTTGGTGCACGGTGAAGTCACCCATGCTGAGATCGATATTTTTGATCGCGAAGCGGTGTTTATTGAAACAGTGCTAAAACCGCTGCTGGAACGCCATCCGGCGCTGAGAGTAGTGTGTGAGCATATCACCACCCAGCAAGCCGCAGAGTTTGTTGCCCAGGCACCGGATAATGTGGCCGCCACCATTACTGCGCATCACCTGCTGTTTAACCGCAATAAGATGCTGGTGGGTGGGATTCGTCCTCACTACTACTGCCTGCCCATTCTAAAGCGTGAGCAGCATCGCCAGGCGCTGCTTAAAGCAGCCACCAGCGGTAGCCATAAGTTCTTTTTGGGCACCGATAGCGCGCCCCACTCCCAGGGGGCTAAAGAGTCAAGCTGCGGCTGTGCCGGTGCCTATACTGCCCCCGCGGCCATTGAGCTTTACGCCACCGCCTTCGATGAAATGGGTGCCCTGGATAAGTTGGAAGCCTTCGCCAGCCTGAATGGGCCGCGTTTTTATGGGTTATCGGCTAACGCAGACACCATTACGCTAGAGCGACGGGGTTGGACACTGCCGGAGAGTTATCCTTACGCTCAGGGAGAGAACATTATTCCATTGCTGGCGGGGGAGACGCTTAACTGGGCGGTTAGGTCTTAACAAGCCAGGTCTTAACAAGAACCGTCGACGCTTTAACGGTCGACGGCTCCAAGCGCTTAGTAAGCCCTGTTAGACGTTGCCAAGTTGCTTAAGCATTTGGTCAACCATGCGCGATGAGTGGTCGGCGGCCACTTCCAGAAATTCATCGAAGGAGAGGTGGTTGTCGCCACTGCCAGGAATGTCAGAGAGCGCGCGGATCACCACGAAGGGGCACTGGTAGAGGTGGCACGTTTGAGCAATGGCTGCGCCCTCCATCTCTACCGCAAGCATGCTAGGGAACTGGGCACGGGTAGCGTCTACCCTTGCAGGGTCAGCCATAAAGGCGTCACCGGTGGCGATCAAGCCTTCGCGTACCTGGACTTCACCTAACGAGGCGATGGCATTACGCGCCACCTCTCGCAGCGATTTGTCGGCCAAGTAGGCGGCGGGCATCCCTGGCACTTGGCCTATCTCGTAGCCAAATACCACGGCGTCGACGTCGTGATGGCGTACTTCGTCTGAAATGATTACATCGCCAATGGCTAAATCGGCGGCAAAGCCACCGGCGGAACCGGTATTGATAATGGCATCGGGCTGATGGCGCTCTAATAAAATAGCCGTGCCTACTGCGGCATTGACCTTACCAATCCCTGACTGCAGCACAATGACCTCAAGGCCGTAACGCGTGCCGGTATGGAAGACAAAACCCGCGTGCTCGTAGCGTTGGGGATTGTCCAACTGACTCACCAAGGTGCTCACTTCCTGCGCCATTGCGCCAATAATACCAATACGCTTCACTGCGCCATGCTCCTACATTAAAAGTGGTGTTGTTTAACTCAGGCGTGCTCTAGGGGAGCTAAATCGTGCTTCTCGGCGGCTTCAAGGGTATTTTCCAGCAGAGTAGCTACGGTCATCGGCCCCACGCCGCCAGGTACGGGGGTGATAAAGCTGGCGCGTTCGGCGGCGGTGGCAAAATCAAGATCGCCTTTTAACGTGCCATCCTCCTGACGATTGATGCCTACGTCGATCACGATAGCGCCCGGCTTAATCCATTCGCCTTTCACGATACCCGGCTTGCCGACGGCCACGACCAGGATGTCGGCGCGGCTTACGTGATCTTCAAGGTTGCGGGTAAAACGGTGACATACGGTGGTGGTACAGCCTGCCAGCATCAGCTCCAGCGCCATAGGGCGGCCTACAATGTTAGAGGCGCCCACAACGGTGGCATCTAAGCCGCGTAGCGCAATATCGCTCTGTGCCAGTAGGGTCATGATTCCTTTCGGCGTGCAGGGGCGTAGGGCGGGCATACGCTGCGCTAAGCGGCCAATGTTGTAGGGGTGAAACCCATCGACGTCTTTGCCAGGCAGAATACGCTCTAAAATGGGCTCGGCATCGAGATGCTTGGGCAGTGGCAGTTGAACCAAGATGCCATCAACGGTCGGGTCGCTGTTGAGCTGATCAACCAGGGCTTCCAGTTCATGCTGTGAGGTTGTAGCGGGTAGGGCATGCTGAAAGGAGAGAATGCCAGCTTGTTCGCAGGCGCGGTGCTTATTGCTGACATACACATGAGAGGCGGGATCGTCCCCGACCACAACCACGGCTAGTCCCGGTGCCCGTCCGCCGGTTTGACGGCGTGCAGCGATCTTTTCGGCAACCTGTTGGCGGACAGTAGCAGCGATGGCTTTGCCATCGATTAGTTGGGCGGTCATGTAATGGAGTCCCTGTGAATGTTAAAAATAGCCTAGGCATTAAAGCGCTCAAGCCACAGCGCTTTAAAGGCGGTAATTTTCGCACGCTGGAGCATCCAGGCAAAGCGCCTTCACGAACAATCACTTTAATGGTTGACTTTAAAATTAAAAATAGTAATATATGCCTCGCTTGAGACGGGCAGCACGGTAGCGTCTAAGGTGATAAAAATCGGGATGTAGCGCAGTCTGGTAGCGCGCCTGCTTTGGGAGCAGGATGTCGGGGGTTCGAATCCCTCCATCCCGACCAATCACTTAGCATGAAAGGTAGTAGTTTGCTTTTCCAAGCTGCAGTTGTGGTCTAGTGCTCATCGGTATTCGTATTATATGAATACTATATGTGCGCCCATAGCTCAACCGGATAGAGCAACGGCCTTCTAAGCCGTAGGTTGCGGGTTCGATTCCTGCTGGGCGTGCCACCTAATTCAGTGGTAACAACCTGTCAGAATCATATCTTCAAGCGCATGCTATTTGTTCTACGTAAGATTGTCTTTGGTGGGTGTAGCTCAGGGGTAGAGCCCCGGATTGTGACTCCGGTGGTCGTGGGTTCAAATCCCATCATCCACCCCAGTGACAATATTTGCGTTTCCAGTTTTAGGTTGTGGTGGGTGTAGCTCAGTGGTAGAGCCCCGGATTGTGACTCCGGTGGTCGTGGGTTCAAGTCCCATCATCCACCCCATTACCCCAGCATATATCGCTTCTGCTATTTTTAATTTCCTTTTAGTTTACCCCTTCTTTTAGAGAGTATGCCCTTAACTGGGGTTTTTGTGTTTCTGGCTTTTAGACTCCCCCTTTATTGTAGCTAGCGCGGCATCACCTTAATGCGGTTACCCGCCATATGGGTGAGCGGCTCAGGCCTGCCCAGCAAATACCCCTGCGCGTAGTTGATTCCCATGTGGTGCAAAATATCCAGCGTTGCCTGGGTTTCCACAAATTCAGCAATGGTTTCAATTCCTAACGCCTTGCCGACGGCATGAATCGCCTCAACCATCGCCCGATCAATCGGATCCTGATGCACATTGCGGATAAAATTACCGTCAATTTTCAAATAATCGACGGGCAACTGCTTCAAATAACTAAAAGAGGAGAGGCCGGTACCAAAGTCATCCAGTGCAAAGCGACAGCCGTACTCTTTAAGGGTGACAATTATTTCACTCACGCTTGAGAGTTGGGCAATGGCGGTGCTTTCGGTAATTTCAAAGCAGAGCGTGCCGTGGGGCAGGCCTGCCATGGCGACCTGAGTAATAAGGTCGTGACAAAAATCCGCATCGGAAAGCGACGCACCTGAAAGATTGATCCCCCATAAGCTGTGAGGTGGCAGCGTCGCATGGCGGTTTTGATCCCCTAGCCAAGCTAGGGTGTTACGAATCACCCAGCGGTCAATGCGCTCCATAAAGTGATAACGCTCGGCAGCGGGTAGAAAGCTACCTGGCGCGATGATCTCTCCATGCTCTTCAAGTCGCAGCAGAATTTCCCGGTAGCCAGGGCCAGTGGCGCAAATGGCTGCAATGGGTTGGGCGAAAAGACGGAAGGTGTCGTTATCCAAGCCATTTTGCAAGCGTTGTACCCACTGCAGTTCGCCGTGTTTCTCCAGTAATGCATGATCGTCAGGCTGATAGCAGTGGATGCGATTGCGGCCTGCCTCTTTCGCGGCGTAGCACGCAGCGTCAGAGGCGTGGAGAGCCTGGCTCAACTGCATGGGCTGAGCGGCGTTGAGTTCAACCAAACCAATGCTTACGCCGATACCAAAGGTATGGCCCTGCCAAGAAAAACGATACTGCTCAATATCGCAGCGTAACGCTTCCGCAATCGTCAATGCTCGCTCTATACCGCAATCGGGTAGCAACAAAGCGAATTCATCGCCACCCAGGCGGGCGGCGATATCGCTGCTGCGCACATGGTCTTTAAATTTTAACGCCAATTGGCGCAGCAGCTCATCTCCAGCGAGATGGCCGCAGGTGTCATTGACGATTTTGAACTGATCGAGATCCAGGTAACACAGCACATGGTGGCCATCGTCGCGATTAAGTAGCGCAGTCAGTGCTGATTCGAAGGCGCGGCGGTTGAGCAGGTCGGTCAGGTTGTCATGGCTGACCTGATAGCTCAGCTGTTCGGTCAACTGGCGAGTGAGGCTAACATCCTGAAAAACGACCACTGCACCTAAGGTAATGCCGCTGCGCGAACGTATTGGTGAAGCGCTGTGTTGGATGGGGGTATGCGAGTGATCACGACTGACCAGTAGGCAGTGCTCGGTGGAGTGCACCGGAGTTAGTTGAGTGAGCACTTGCCGGGCCGGGTTGTTTAGCGGTTGGCCACTGGCTTCATCGAGTAGTTGATACACCACGTAAATGGGTTTATCCATGGCCTCTTCGAGTGTCCATCCGGTCAAGCGCTTAGCTTCCGCATTGATAAACGTTACGTTGCCACTAGCGTCGCAGGTAATAACGCCATCACCGATCGATGCCAGGGTAGTACGGGCAAGGTCGCGTTCGCGGTTTAACTGCTCCTGCAGCTGTTTGCGCTCGGTAATATCGCGCACCATCCCTGAGCGCTCTGACGCGGAACCGCTGGCTCCTTCGCTGACTTGTATTTCCAGGTGGCGCACCTGCATATCTGCGCAGCGGCGTTTAATTTCATGGCGTGCTCCGGGGCTGAGGGAGCGGGTTGGCAATAGCTGCGAGACAGGTTGGCCAATAATCTGTTTGGCGTCGACCTCGAAGAGTTGCTCCGCTCCAGGGTTAAGGCTGGTCAGGGTGCCGTCTGCCTGCCAGGTAATCACGCCATCGCGGAGATTGCGAAGCATCACGCGGGTATGTCCAACGGCGCTTTCAAGGGCAGCGGTTACGCGATTATAGCTCGCCGCTATTTCGCCCACTTCGGTAAACGGGTTGGCGTCAATTCGCTGGCGCATATCACCCTGCTGTTCATGCTGGCGCATATGCTCAAGCAGTTGGTTCAACTCATTTTTGGCGCCATGCTCGGCGAGATTGAGGCCCATCTTTTCTGCTTCAGGTGAGACGCGTATGGGCAGGAAGCGCCGGGTAATGCGGAACAGTAGCCAGGCGCTGCCAAAGCTCCAAACGCCGCACACCACAACACCGATCAACTGAACGCCAAACTGAGCGGATCGCGACAAGCCACTATCCATCAGTGTTAAGTCAGCGACCCAAGGCAGTGCTAGCGTACCCCATACGCCCGCGACGAGGTGCGAGGGTATGGCGCTGACTGCATCATCAATATGTTTGCTTATCAGCCATTCGCTGGTCAGTACCATCAGTACGCCACTAACCGCACCCAGCCCAAATGCCGCCGATAAGGAGATCACATGAGCGCTGGCGGTGACGGCGACCAAGCCCGCAATGGCGCCATTAATCGCATACATAACGTCGGCGTAGCGCCGAGTGCGTAGCCCCATCAGCATGCCCGAAAGGATGCCGCCGACGGCGCCCAAAACAGTATTGGCTATTATGCTGGGTATTTGCTCGGTAACGGCCAGGGTGCTACCGCCGTTAAAGCCAAACCAGCCTAAGATCATAAACAGTGCGCCTAACATGGCGAGGGGTAAGTTGCCTGAAGGGAAGGCAGTAGGTGGTTTACCGTGGCTGAAGCGTCCGCTGCGTGGCCCAATACACAGTACCGCTGCCAGGGCGACCCAACCGCCTACGCTATGTACGACCGTGGAGCCCGCAAAGTCGACAAACCCTAGCGCCCCTAACCAGCCTTCCGCGCCATCCAAAAGCCCGCTCCATGCCCAATGCCCAAAAACCGGATAGATAACCAAGGCTATCCAGAGGGCCGTCCAGGTATAGGCTAAAAAGGGCATACGTTCTGCCACTGCGCCCGACACAATGGTAGCGGCGGTGGCGCAGAACATTGCTTGGAAAATAAAAACGGTAATCACCCAGTGGCTGGAGGCTTCTAATTGCCAACCAAACAGCGTTGTGCCGATTAAGCCGTGGTGAGAGTCGCCAAACATGAGACCAAAACCGACTAACCAAAAAATACTGACGGCAATGGCAAAGTCCGCTACGTTTTTCATAGCGACGTTGATAGCATTCTTGGTGCGCGTAGTGCCCGCTTCCAGGCAGAGAAAGCCAGCTTGCATCACAAATACCAGAGCAGCGGCCCAGAGCACCCAGAGCATATCGAGCAACGAGCTGTCCAAATTTAGCGTGGCAGGCATGGTGTTTTCCTTAGTATCTTTTGGTGCAAGTGCGCTTCTTTTTGGTGCTTTGTTTGTTTTAAGCGGAAGGAGGGGGAACCGTTGCACCGGTGCTAACTGACTGCTATTCAGGTTTCCTAATAGAAACTAAGCAATTGTTATGCCGCTAATAGTGAAGTCATCCTTTTTAACGCTAATGGCAGCATTAATTACTGATTTTTAGAAATAAAATAGCGTTTTCTACTGTGTTAATGCGCATTGATTGGTGATATTTTTCAATTAGTTATAGGTCTTCAATTGTGGTTCATAAACGCTGAAAAGGGAGTGCACCAAGATGGCGCGTCAAACGGTAGTTTTGGGAGCAGGCATGGTCGGTGTCAGCATTGCCTGGCATCTGCGCCAGCGTGGGCATGAGGTGACCCTAGTAGATCGCCTTCAGCCTGGCCGCGAAACCTCGTTTGGCAATGCGGGTATCATTCAGCGGGAAGCGGTAAGGCCTTACCCTTTTCCCCGCGACGTTAAAACGCTCCTCAGCGTTTTACCTAACCGTCGGGTAGATATTCGTTACCGCCCCGCGGGTATGGTCAACGCCGCCTCCCCGCTATTGCGCTACTGGATGAACTCAGCGCCGAAGACTTACCAGAAAATCGTGCCGGAATACGCCTCACTGATTCAGCTTTCGCTAAAAACCCACGGCCCGATGATTGAAGCCGCAGGCGCTGAGCACTTGGTGCGCAGGCAGGGATGGCTTGAGCTATATCGCACGCCTGAAAAACTTGCTGCGCGGATAACCGAGGCCGAAGAAGCACGGCGCCTTTATGGCGTGCAGTTTGAGCAACTGGATAAGGCGGCTCTTGCGCAGAAAGAGCCCTCTTTGAGTGACACCATTATCGGCGCAATTCACTGGCTTGATCCCTGGACGGTTGCTGATCCAGGTGGGTTGGTCGCGGCTTACGCCCAAGCGTTTAGTAATGATGGCGGGCGTATTTTGCAGTCGGATATCAAGTCGGTTCAGCAAATGGGTGATCGCTGGCAGGTCAATACCGCTGCTGAAGCGTTAGAAGTAGATGACGTCGTCGTGGCGCTAGGGCCCTGGGCGGGAAGCTGGCTAAAAGAATTGGGCTACCACTTTCCTACCTTTGTAAAACGTGGCTACCACATGCACTACGCGCCTCAAGCGCCAGCCAAGCTAAATTTCTGGGTTATGGATGCCGAGGTGGGCTACCTGCTGGCGCCGATGAACGCAGGGGTTCGCTTGACTACCGGCGCTGAGCTGGATCGCTTGGATGCGCCTGCTGATGTCAATCAACTGGGCGCCGCCGAGAAAGTGGCACGCAGCGTGTTCCCCTTGGGCGAGCGACGCGATGACGCCCCTTGGAAAGGCGCGCGCCCCTGTTTGCCCGATATGAAGCCAGTGATTGGGCCTGCGCCAAGGCATCCAGGGTTGTGGCTTGCCTTTGGCCATGGCCATCAGGGGTTCACTCTGGGGCCCGCCACCGGTCATCTAATGGCGGATATGATGGAGGGGCAGCCCACGGCCATCGATATGGCACCATTTCGTGCTGATAGGTTCTAACTAGCGCTTTATTTATTAATGATCAGGCGAGTTAGGCCGATAGTAATAGACGCTAGCACCAGTAATAGAGACGGTATCTTTGCGCGTGATCTAATGCTTTGCTAGTTTATAAGTACATTTGCACACCATGAGGTGGATATATGGATGTAGGCATCAGCAGTTCAGTCAGTGCATCGCTGTATATGAATCAGGCGCAAACCGCCGAACAGGCTCAAATGCAGGTTTTCAAAGAAGCTTTGGATACGCAAGCTGATCAAGTAACTGAAATAATGGCCTCTGCCGATACTGGCGCGCAGCCAGATCTAGCTAAAGAGGGCACCCTAGGTACGCAGGTAAATACCTTCGCCTAGCCCCCGGCTTTGGTGGTGGTTAACATCGGCCTTGTGCCACTTTGTAAGATTAAAACGCTGACTTGTTCAGCGTTTTTTTTGGCCTTTTTCAAGAGCGTCACATTTGACGCCACCCGCGACAACAGCCGCCTCCAAGCGTTACAATTGTCGCAATGGACATGGCTCAACGCGCGGTGGCCAGTTAGCGAAAGCTGCTGAGTGAGTGCTGCGAATGAGACCCTATATTTGAAGAGGCACAATGAAAGAGACTCAATTAGCCCGTGAAGCCGAGCTTCGCAGGACATTCGCTATTATTTCGCACCCCGACGCCGGTAAAACCACCATTACCGAAAAAATGCTGCTATTTGGGAATGCCATCCAGTTAGCCGGCTCGGTGAAGAGCAAGCGTAACGATCGCCATGCAACGTCAGACTGGATGAAGATGGAGCAGGAGCGGGGGATCTCGGTAACGACCTCGGTGATGCAGTTCCCCTACGGCGGCCGCATCGTCAATCTGCTGGATACACCGGGTCACGAAGACTTCTCTGAAGATACCTACCGTACGCTCACGGCGGTTGATTCTGCCTTGATGGTGATCGACGGCGCCAAAGGTGTTGAGGATCGCACCATTAAATTGATGGAAGTGTGTCGTCTGCGCACCACGCCGATTCTCACTTTCATCAACAAAATGGATCGCGATATCCGTGATCCCATTGAGGTGATGGATGAAGTTGAAACGGTACTCAATATCCAGTGTGCGCCGATGACCTGGCCGATTGGCATGGGTCGCCACTTTAAGGGCGTTTATCACCTTTATAACGACGTGATTCATCTTTATACCCAGGGGCAGGGTAGCCGCATTCCCGAGGATAAGCGCATTGAGGGTTTGGATAATCCCGAAGTGGATGCTGTGCTTGGGGAAGATCAGGCCGAAGAGCTGCGTATGGAAGTAGAACTTGTGCGTGGCGCCTCCCATGAATTTGATCTGGAGGCTTATCGCCGGGGTGAGCTTTCGCCGGTCTATTTCGGTACCGCCATGGGTAACTTTGGGGTGCGCGAGATGATGGATGGCTTTGTCGAGTACGCACCGCCGCCCAAGGCCCACGAAACCGATACTCGGGTAGTTACATCTGATGATGAGCGTTTCACCGGCTTCGTGTTTAAAATCCAGGCCAATATGGATCCCAATCACCGCGACCGCATCGCTTTTTTGCGCGTCTGCTCGGGTAAGTACGAAAAGAACATGAAGATGCGCCATGTGCGTATCGGCAAGGACGTTAAAATTGCCGACGCCTTGACCTTTATGGCCTCCGACCGCTCCCAGGTAGAAGAGGCTTGGCCCGGCGATATTATTGGCCTGCATAATCACGGCACGATTCAGATCGGCGATACCTTTACCGTGGGCGAAGATATGCGCTTTACCGGCATACCCCACTTTGCCCCCGAGCTATTTAAGCGCGTACGGCTTAAAGATCCACTTAAGATGAAGGCGCTACAAAAAGGCTTGCAGCAGCTTTCCGAAGAGGGGGCTACCCAGGTCTTTATGCCGATGGACAACAACGATCTGATTCTCGGCGCCGTAGGTACCCTGCAGTTCGATGTGGTCGCCCACCGTCTCAAGGAGGAGTACAAGGTCGACTGCCTCTATGAAGGTGTCAATGTCCAGACAGCTCGCTGGGTCTACTGTGAAGATGCCAAAAAGCTGGAAGAGTTCAAGCGCAAGGCCAGCGCCAACCTGGCGATCGATGGCGGTGGTTATCTCACCTACATTGCGCCTACCCGGGTGAACCTGCAGATGACTCAGGAGCGTTGGCCGGATATTCGCTTCCAGCCTACCCGCGAGCACTAATCCCTATATGTCAGGCGTTCCCATGCTGATAGATGCTCATTGCCATCTCGATTTTACCCAGTTCGATGATGATCGGGCTGAGGTGTTCGAGTCCGCTAAGGCAGTGGGTGTCGTGCACTTTGTGGTACCGGGGACGACCCGTTCGCGCTGGCAGCAGGTGCTGGCGCTCGGCGAGCGGCCGGATACGTCGGTATGCTTGGGCTTGCACCCTTACTTTGTCGATGAGCATCAAGCGTCGGATATCAACGCGCTTGATCATTTGCTCGCTGAGCACCCTGAGATAGTAGCAGTGGGCGAGTGCGGTATTGATGGTCGCTTTACCGACACGCTTGAAGCGCAGTGGCACTACTTTGATGTCCAGCTGAAGCTAGCGAAACAGCATTCTCTGCCGGTAGTGGTGCACTGTGTCCACGCCAACGATAAGGTCGCCAAGCGCCTACGCCAGCTTGCGCTTCCAGAGGCAGGGCTGATTCACGCCTTCTCAGGCTCCATTGAGCAAGCAACCAAGTTTCTCGATCTGGGCTTCAAGCTGGGGTTGGGCGGCGCAGTCACCTATGAACGCGCCAGGCGGTTACGGCGAACCGTTGAGGGACTGCCTGACGATGCCTTTGTGCTGGAAACCGACAGCCCCGATATGCCGCTTAGCGGCTACCAGGGCATGCGTAATGAGCCATGTCGAGTGGCTGAGGTATGCAGCGTTGTTGCCGCACTGCGCGGGCAAACAGAGGAGCAGGTCGCAGCTCAGAGCAGTAATACCGCCGCGACGCTGTTTGGCTTGCCTTCAACCTAGAGTAAGCCTAGCCGTTAAGGCTAACTGCCAGCTGTTCAGGGTCAACGCGTTCAATCGTATAGGGTAACGTGAGAAGTGTCGCTGGCACCCCATCTAAATAAAGTTGCATAGTTTCTTCGGCGACTTTGGTGCTCATGACTGCCAGTAATTCGACGCCGCCTTGATGATTAAACGCACTGACCACCACTTCACCTACCGCTTTATCGTCACTATTAACCACGCTAGCACCTGCTGCGGGCAGTGAGTCGGCTTCTAAGCTAATACGCATCAAGCGCTTTTTCACCTGACCCCGGAAGTGTGCTCGGGCGACGACTTCCTGGCCGGTGTAACAGCCTTTTTTAAAGCTAATGCCGCCCAGCGCTTCCCAGTTCAGCATTTGGGGCAGGAAGTGATCCTGTTGGGTATCGGTTAGCCACGCCAAACCGCTACGAATATCCTCAAGCTGCCAAGCGTTACGGCCCGCTTGGTCATCCTGAGCCGACGCTAAATCGACCTTGCTGTCGTTTGCGAAACACAATAGCCAGCGCGGTGTCTCACCAGGGTAGCGGATTGCGCAGGCCTGATCGTTGCTAGTATGGGTGCCTACTTGATCAGCTAGCGTCAGGCCCAGCTGATTCGCAAGCGATTGGGCCTCATCGCTGGCACCAATGAATACTAGGTCGCGTTGGCTGGTTAGTTCAGCACGGTAAAAAGCGGCGAATTTTTTAAGATGACTCTCTAGGCTATCCAATAGGGTATTACTGAGCAGTAGCCGATAATGCTCTTCGCCCAAGCGCATTAGCTGGGCGTTGGCCAGCATGCGGCCCTTAGGCGTGCAGAAACAGGTGAGCGGCGCAAAGTGCCCGTCGGCCAAGCTGACTTGGGCGCTGGTCTGGCCCTGTAGGAACTTTTCTGCATCCGCCCCCTTCACATCCAGCGCGGCTAAGTGGTTAAGGCGGACGCTGCCAAGGGCGGGGGTGCTAGCGGTAACGGTCGCCATAAAAACTCCTGCAAAAGTGGGAAAGCGTTCGATAGTGATGCATTCAGTACGTAAAAGTAAAAGTGCCTTGAATGCTATTAGGTGTGGGCAGTCGTCACTGATTGCAAGGCACCATTAGCGTGCTAGACTCTTTCTCTTGTATCAGTTTTGCACAGGGCAACAGGTAGGGAAACGCTATGGCACAGCAGTCGTTGACATTCCAGGGTGTTAAATCGGTCGATCAGGTGAACAAAATCACCACTGCACTCATGATGCTTGATGGCGTTGATAGTGCCGAAGTGGGGCGCCATGGTGCCGATGTGGACGGCCGGGCAAAACGCGAGACGCTGATTAATGCCATTGAAAAACTCAAGCTAGGCGTAAAGGTATCCTAATGCACCCTCCCATTACCGTGACCAGTGAACGCAACCATGTCTTTAGGCAGCGAGTTGAAGTCAATGGTTTGGAAGATCTATATGCCGATGTGCCACCGATAGTAGGTGGCGAGGGCAGTGCCCCTGATCCCCACGACTATTTCGATATTGCTCTGGGTACCTGCAAGGCGGTTACCGTGCAGATGTACGCCAAGCGTAAAGAGTGGCCGCTTGAGGGCATTACCGTCACCGTGCAGCGGGACGATAGTCAGGAAAAAAAGGGCATCTACAAGCTAGACGTGGCATTAACACTGCACGGTATTGAAGACCCCGAACAGCGCGCCCGGCTGGAAGATATTAGCCACCGCTGCCCGATTCAACGCCTGATGACCCAGTCTACGGTCGAGATCGCCACCCGGTTAGTTTAAATTATATCTTTTATAGGAGCACCGATGAGCAAAGCCTTTCGATTGCAGTCAAAATTTCAGCCCGCTGGCGACCAGCCTGCTGCTATTAAAGGGCTGATTAGTGGCCTGGAATCTGGGCTTGCTCACCAAACGCTGCTTGGCGTGACCGGGTCGGGCAAAACCTTCACCATGGCCAATGTTGTGGAACAACAGCAGCGCCCGACCATCGTGATGGCGCCGAATAAGACCCTGGCTGCCCAGTTGTATGGCGAATTCAAGGCGTTTTTCCCGGATAACGCCGTAGAGTATTTCGTCTCCTACTACGACTACTACCAGCCGGAAGCCTATGTGCCTTCCTCGGATACCTTTATCGAGAAAGATGCCTCGATAAACGACCATATCGAGCAGATGCGGCTTTCGGCCACCAAGGCACTGCTAGAAAGGCGCGATGCGCTGATTGTGGTATCAGTGTCAGCGATTTACGGCTTGGGTGACCCCGACCAATACTTAAAGATGCGTCTGCACTTCACTCGCGGCGAGTTGATTGACCAGCGCGCTTTCCTGCGGCGCTTGGCCGAGCTTCAGTACACTCGTAATGATATGGATTTCCGCCGCGGTACTTACCGGGTGCGCGGCGATGTGATCGATATCTTTCCTGCCGACTCTGACGAGGAGGCGGTGCGGGTAGAGCTGTTTGACAGCGAAATCGACACTATCCGACTGTTTGATCCGCTCACCGGCGCTGTCCGCGGGGAGGTGCCAAGGATGACTATCTATCCAAAATCGCACTACGTCACCCCCCGGGAAACGATTCTGGGCGCCATTGATGCCATTAAAGAGGAGCTCAAAGAGCGACTGGAGTGGATGCGTAAGCATGAACGGCTGGTAGAAGCACAGCGTCTTGAGCAGCGCACACTTTACGATATTGAGATGATGCTGGAGCTGGGTTACTGCAACGGTATCGAAAACTACTCCCGCTACCTCTCTGGGCGTGCCCCCGGCGAGCCACCGCCTACTTTCTTTGATTACCTGCCCGATGACGCACTGCTATTTATCGACGAGTCCCACGTCAGCGTGCCCCAGGTAGGTGGTATGTACAAAGGCGACCGTTCGCGTAAAGAGACCCTAGTCGAGTATGGTTTCCGGTTGCCTTCGGCGTTGGATAACCGGCCCATGAAGTTTGAAGAGTGGGAGGCCATTTCACCACAAACCATCTTTGTTTCCGCAACCCCAGGCCGCTATGAGGGGGAGCACGCAAGCCAGACCGTTGAGCAGGTGGTGCGTCCCACCGGGCTGCTGGATCCCGAAATCGAAGTGCGTCCGGCCAGTACCCAGGTCGACGATCTGCTTTCGGAAATCGGCTTGCGCACTGCGGTAGGCGAGCGAGTACTGGTGACCACGCTAACCAAGCGTATGGCGGAAGACCTGACCGAGTATTTTGATGAGCACGGCATTCGGGTGCGCTACTTACATTCGGATATCGACACCGTCGAGCGGGTTGAGATTATTCGCGATTTACGCCTGGGCAAATTTGATGTGTTGGTGGGTATCAACCTGCTGCGCGAAGGCCTGGATATTCCCGAAGTGTCGCTGGTGGCGATTCTCGACGCCGATAAAGAGGGCTTTCTGCGTGCCGAACGCTCGCTGATACAGACCATTGGCCGCGCTGCCCGTAACGCCCACGGCAAGGCGATTCTTTACGGTGATCGGATTACTGACTCGATGCGCAAGGCGATTGATGAAACCGAGCGTCGTCGCGCCAAGCAGACCGAACACAACCTAGAACACGGTATTACGCCAACAACGGTTACCCGCTCAGTGGCCGATATCCTTGAAGCCGCCCAGGCGCCGGGCAAGAAGAACAGCCGTCGGCGTGGTAATGAGCGCAAGGTGGCGGAAAGCGCCGCCGAGTATGATGTCACCACGATGAGCAAGCATGATCTGTTGGGCGCCATCAGCAAGCTCGAAGACGCCATGTTTGAGGCAGCACAAAATCTGGAGTTCGAAGAGGCGGCTCGGCTTCGCGACCAGCTCCATCAAATGAAAGACAAACAGCTGGCGCTGGGCTAGCGGTATGCCAGAAGGCCCAGAAATTCGCCGCGCGGCGGATCGTATTGAGCAGCAGATAGGTGGACGGGTGATCGACGATGCCTGGTTCGCCTTTCCAGAACTTGCCGAGCAGGCAGCCTCATTTATTGGTGTTCGGGTTGCCCGAGTAGATACCTGGGGTAAAGCAATGCTGGTCCGGTTTGCCGATCAGCGCGTGCTTTATTCCCACAACCAACTTTATGGTGTTTGGAAGCTGCATAGCGAGGATAAGCCGCCTAATACCAAGCGAGCGCTGCGGGTTCGATTGAGCGCAGAAGGGCACTGCGCCAGCCTCTATAGCGCCTCCGATATTTCCCTCTGGCACGCAGAACATCTCACCGAACACCCTTTCTTAGCCCGCTTGGGCCCTGATCTACTGAGTCAAGACGTGGCTCCCTCCGATGTGCAGCAGCGGCTGAATTTAAAGCAGTTTCATAAACGCAGCCTGGGGGCACTGCTGCTCGATCAGGGGTTGGTCGCCGGGCTGGGCAACTATTTGCGCTCTGAAATCCTTTTTTTCTCCCAGCTTCCGCCAAGCGCTCGACCGGTGGATTTAACCCCAGAACAGCAGCAAACTCTGGCTGACTGCATCATTGATGTTACCCGGCAAGCCTACCAAGCCGCAGGTGTTACTAATCGTGAGGCCTGGATTGCTCAGGCTAAAGCAGCGGGTGAGCCGCGCAGGCAGTGGCGTTTTGCGGTTTTCGAGCGAGCAGGGCTAGAGTGCCCCCGCTGTGGAACGGTGATCGAGCGCAAAAGGGTCGGGGCGCGCAGGCTTTATTTATGCCCATATTGTCAGTCGGCGTGAGTAGGGTTATACCGTTATCTTGCTTAAGAGATACCATCGACTAAAGCCCTAACCATAGTAGTCATATAGGTGCCAGGGATTGCTGCTGCGTAAGTGCCAATACGGTATACTGGTAGCACGCTAAGACGGCACCTCCGCGGGCGCGGAGGGGAAGCCGCTGACTAGACGATAACCTAGGAGCTATTAGTCTATGACCGTGATTCGCCAGGACGACGTTATTCAAAGCGTTGCCGATGCTCTGCAGTACATCTCTTACTACCATCCTAAAGATTTCATCGACGCCATGGCCGCCGCCTATGAGCGCGAAGAGAACCCTGCCGCCAAAGACGCCATCGCACAGATTTTGATTAACTCACGCATGTGCGCCACCGGGCACCGTCCAATCTGTCAGGACACTGGCATCGTCACCGTATTCGTTCACGTGGGCATGAACGTTACCTGGGAAGCGGACATGAGCCTGGACGACATGATTAACGAAGGTGTTCGTCGCGCTTATTTGCTCCCCGATAATATCCTGCGCGCCTCGGTGCTGGCGGATCCCGACGGCAAGCGTGCCAATACCAAAGACAACACCCCGGCGATTATTCACCACTCGATTGTGCCCGGCGATACGGTCGATATTCACGTAGCGGCGAAGGGCGGTGGTAGCGAAGCAAAATCCAAGTTCGCCATGCTGAATCCCTCCGACAGTGTGGTTGATTGGGTGATGGAGCAGCTTCCGAAGATGGGCGCTGGCTGGTGTCCACCCGGGATGCTGGGGATTGGCATCGGCGGCACCGCCGAAAAGGCCATGCTGATTGCCAAAGAAGCGCTACTCGATCCTATCAATATTCAGGATCTACAGGCCCGTGGCCCCAGCAACCGTGCCGAAGAGCTGCGTTTAGAACTGTTTGACAAGGTCAACAAGAGCGGTATCGGTGCCCAGGGGTTAGGCGGCTTAACCACCGTGCTGGATATTAAAGTCAAAGACTATCCAACCCATGCGGCCAACAAGCCCGTCGCGATTATTCCCAACTGCGCGGCGACCCGTCATGCCCATTTCACGCTTGACGGCTCTGGCCCCGCGGTACTTGAGCCGCCGAAGCTTGAGGATTGGCCGGAAATCACTCGCGAGGCGGGTGAAAACGTCAAACGTGTCAATCTTGATACGGTGACGCCTGAGGAGGTTAAAACCTGGCAGCCTGGTGATACGCTGCTGTTGAACGGTAAGCTGCTCACGGGGCGCGATGCTGCTCATAAGCGCATGGTCGATATGCTGGCCAAAGGCGAGCCGCTGCCCGTGGATATGAAAGGTCGCTTTATCTACTACGTGGGCCCGGTTGATCCCATTGGTGACGAAGTCGTTGGCCCCGCTGGCCCAACTACCGCCACGCGGATGGATAAATTTACCCGCACTATGCTGGAAGAGACTGGCCTGTTAGGCATGGTCGGCAAAGCAGAGCGTGGCCAAGCCGCTATTGATGCTATCCGTGACAATGAAGCGGTGTACTTAATGGCGGTCGGTGGGTCGGCTTATCTGGTCGCTCAAGCGATTAAAAAATCGCGGGTAGTGGGCTTCGAAGACTTAGGTATGGAAGCAATCTATGAGTTTGAGGTTGAAGATATGCCGGTGACCGTCGCCGTTGATAGCCTGGGCACATCGGTACATCAAACCGGGCCTGCGAAGTGGAAAGAGATTATTGCCCAATCGGCGTAATGGAGTGGTAAGGTTGATTAGGCTTTAGACGCATAAGGGCCTCGCTGACGGCGAGGCCTTGTTCTATGTGAGGGCTTTATAAGGACGTGACTATGACCTCCTGGTTGCTAGGGACCAGCATCTTACTGATACACCTGCTTGGCATCGTTTCAGCCATTATGGCGCTGATGTCTAGTCGCACCTCTCAGGGGGCCGTGGCATGGATCATCTCGCTGCTGACGTTCCCTTATGTCGCGCTTCCAGCGTACTGGTTTTTCGGGCGTCCAAGGTTTTATGGCTATGTGTCTGCCCGCGGCCAGCGGGACACCGTGCTACGCCGGGTTCTAGTGCACTACCGGGCTAACGTTCAACCCTACGTTGCGCCCTCTACCAACGCCGATATTCAGGCGGTCGAGCAGCTTGCCATGATGCCGTTAACCCATGGCAATCAAGCGACACTGCTCATTGACGGGCCAGCAACGTTTGAAAGCCTGTTCGATGGTATTGACCGGGCGGAAAAATATGTTTTGGTGCAGTTCTTCATTGTTCGCGACGACGCTCTCGGGCAACGTTTGAAGCACCATTTACAGTGTGCTGCCCGGCGCGGCGTGCGGGTCTATTTTCTTTATGATGAAGTGGGTAGCCGCAAGTTAGCCGATAGCTACCTCAATGATTTAATCAGCGATGGGGTGGCCGTGAGTGCCTTTCGCTCATCGCGAGGCTTTAAGCACCGTTTTCAGCTTAACTTTCGCAACCATCGCAAAATAACGGTAATAGACGGCAAGGAGGGCTGGATAGGGGGCTTTAATATTGGGGTCGAATATCTCGGCGAGAACCCACGGCACGGGCCTTGGCGTGATACCCATCTCAAGCTTGCAGGACCCAGCGTACTGGGCTTGCAGGAGGCATTTTGGGAGGATTGGCACTGGGCGACGGATGAAGTGATTAGCCTGAACTGGATGGCCGACACGTCATCCTCTGCCACCGACCATCATGTGGTGATCGTGCCTTCTGGGCCCGCCGACCGTCAGGACACCGCCAGCCTGCTCGTCCAGCAGGTCATTCATAGTGCCAAGCAGCGCCTGTGGGTGACCAGCCCCTATTTCGTCCCTGACCAGGGAGTTCAGGATGCGCTCCGGCTTGCAGCGATGCGCGGCGTCGACGTTCGGGTAATGATTCCAGAGCGCCCCGATCACTTGCTGGTTTTTCTCTCTGCATTCTCATTTCTACCCGATATGTTAAGGGCAGGTGTTAAAATATACCGTTATCTCCCTGGTTTTTTACATCAAAAAGTCATGCTGGTAGACAACGAAGCAGCCACGGTAGGGACAGTCAATTTGGATAATCGCTCGTTTAGGTTAAATTTTGAGATTACCGCGTTTATTCCAAGTCGTGATTTTGCTACCTGCGTCGAGGCGATGCTGGAAAAAGACTTTGCTCACTGTCGGCGTGTCACCATCGATGAAATTAACCAGCGCCCGGTATGGATGAAAGTCGTTTCGCGGGCGGCCTATTTAATGGCCCCGGTTCAATAGATACGTCAGCCTAAAAGGAAAATCGAGATGCTCAAACGCAGGGTGAGACAAGGAGTCATGGGGTGAATCTTGAAACAAAATGGCTGGAAGATTTTGTAGCGCTAGCCAATACGCGCAGCTTCTCTGCGTCAGCACGCCAGCGACACGTGACCCAGCCGGCCTTTAGTCGCCGTATTCGCGCGTTGGAGCAGGCCGTTGATGTCACCTTGGTAGATCGTTCAACTACCCCCGTCGGGTTAACGCCCGAAGGGCAGCTGTTTTTGGTTACTGCGCGCAATCTGGTCGAACAGTTAAACGAATCGCTTAGCCATTTGCGCGGTCTCTCTATCGCCAATGAGGCGCTGGATATTGTCGCGGCGCACTCCCTGGCGTTGAGTTTTTATCCGCCTTGGATCTCTCGCCTGCAGCAGGGTTTGGGCGAGTTGCCGACCCGCTTGGTGGCCATGAATGTGGGCGAGGCAATACATGTGCTGCGAGAGGGCAACTGTGATCTGATGCTCGCCTACTATGACCCTTTTGCGACGATGCAACTGGACGCTGAAGTATTCCCCTCTTTCTCAATTGGTAAGGTCAATATGCTGCCCGTTTCGTTACCCGACGAGCATGGGAAAGCAAAGTTTTCACTCCAGCACGACACCTCCATTCCCTATCTTTCGTACACCCAGGGGGCCTTTTTAGGGCGCAGTGTGCGCATGCTGCTGAAAAATGACCCGCTGCGTATGAAGCTGCGTACGGTATATGAAACGGCCATGGCTGAAGGCCTGAAGGGAATGGTATTACAAGGCGTTGGCGTCGCATGGATCCCCGACTTTTGTATTCGTGAAGAGCTGAAAAGTGGCCGTTTGGTGAGGGCAGGCGACCCTAGCTGGGATATCCCCCTGGAAATCCGCTTATATCGCTGCTCGATGGTGCATAAGCCCGGCGTAGAGCGTTTATGGCGGCAGATGATGAAGCTGCCGCGGGATTTCCTACAAGCCTAGGGCCTGTTGACGTTTAGCTACTGCCAAAATCTGCGGGTAGCCCTAAAAAGTTCTGAATGATGAAGAAGTGATCTTCAAACAGGCTGTCGGGCTCGAGATCTGCAAGTGCTACCCAGCGCGCATGATCACCGCCTTTAACGGGCTTTAGGCGTGGCAGCTGCTGATCGGGGCGTAGCGCAAAATAGAAAGCTTCCGCCAAGGTGCGCCCGCGCCAGCTGCGGTGGGGTTCATCAAACAGGCGTTGCCCACGCAGCGAGCCTTTGAGTACAGGCTCAGGAACCTTTAAGCGAATGCGTTCGCGAAGTTCACGCAAGCAAGCATCCAGCAGCCGTTCATGGGGGTTAATAAACCCTCCCGGCAGGGCATAAAGGCCTTTGCCCGGTGCCGCCGTGCGTCGTACCAGCAGCACATGGCCTGACTGCACGACCACTGCGTTGACCGTGACAAAAATAGGCGGGTAGGGCGCGTGAGCCCAGGCCTGACGGTACTGATCCAACAACTGCTGCTCTTCGATCAGGCGCTGATAGGCGCCCTCATTGCAAAAGTGTTTGACGCTCTCCACCACCCCTGGCGGTAAATCGTGGTAAGCGCCGGTACTCAGGTAGTCATTCGTTGAGCTCGGCGAGCGAAACAGTCGCTCACGTATTTGGCTGGCTGAAATCCCCTCCACCGACGGCACGCTGACAGACTCCCACTGAGGAAACAGTGAAAGGTAGTAGCTTGACTGGCCGCGGCTGGCTCCGATCAAGCCAATACGTGGTAGGCGAGCATTGGCAGGTGCAGCTAAATCGCGCACTTTGCGCTGCACATCGCGCACCCAAACATCGTCGTTATAGAGGGCGTCGAGTAGCGGGGTGATCTCCAAGCGTTGATTATCGGCGTCGTCAAATCCCGCGCGAAGCATGGCTTGTCGTTCGTCGAATCGCCAGGGGTTACGCAGTGAGCGAGCCTGCCAAGAAGAGCCTACCAACACAATGACCTGCCGTGCGCGTTTGAGCGCTTCACGAATGACCGCGAGATGCCCCAGATGTGGCGGCTGAAAACGGCCAATAAACACCAAACAGTCGAAATCGCAGGCAGTCGCAGAGCGCGAAGTATCAGTGGCCATCCAAGCTTCCTTTTTCGTTTGGTGAACTCAGAGATGCAACCTACCAGAAAACTGCGCTAAACGCTGTGGTTAGGTATGCTAGAAAAATAGGATGTTGATAACGCTTATAAAAAGCCCCGTTACCCAGAGCACAGGGAGTGAATATGATTAAACGCGCCGCTATCTTTTGGTGGAAAGTAGTCCAAGACGCCACGTCACTATGGTTGGAGCGTAATGCCTTTAGCTACGCAGGTTCGCTAGCGTTCTATACACTTTTCTCATTGGCGCCTACCATTATTATCGCTGTCACAGTTATCGGTGTCGTGATGGGAGAAGAGGCGGCTCAGGGACAAATTGTAGCGCAACTGCAAGGTACCTTAGGGGTTGACGCAGCTGTCGCTATTCAAGACGCCGTCGCTCAATCCAGGATTGAGGAGTCGGGTATCCTGCCAACGCTATTGGGCGTAGGAGCCCTGGTGATTGGTGCAACAACCGTTTTCGCCCAGATGCAATTTTCGCTCAATACCATTTGGGGCGTAACGGCAAAGCCCACTTCTAATAGCGCTTTACGCTTTCTTAAAAGTCGATTGCTATCGTTAACAGTGGTGCTCTCCATCGGATTCATACTGATGGTATCGCTGGTATTAGGTGTCGTTTTGCGCGGTATGCTCCAGGCCGCCGATAATTTGGTGCCTTATGCCAGCTTGCTGACAACGTCAGTTGAGTCGCTGGTCTCGCTGGCTGTTGTTACCTTACTATTTGCCACCATTTTTAAAGTACTTCCCGACGTTGTGTTGCGCTGGCAAGATGTGTTGATTGGTGCTGTCGTCACTGCCGTACTGTTTACTATTGGGCGCAGTGTAATCGCGATTTACCTGGCGTATACGGCTACAGCATCTACCTATGGTGCCGCCGGGTCGGTGGTCATGATTTTGCTCTGGGTCTACTACAGTTCACTAATATTGCTGTTTGGGGCGGCGTTCACCCGCTCACTGCTGTTACGCCGTGGCCGCCCGCTGATTCCGCGCAACAGCGCAGTGATTGTCAAACGCGAGTTTGTTTAACACTCCGTTAAGAAGCGCCAAGGTAAGGAGATAAGTATGAGTGATTGCTGTGTACGTGCCCTTGTGACCGGTAAGGTGCAGGGTGTCTGGTATCGCCGTGCCACCCAAGAGAAAGCTCTTCAGCACAGTATCACCGGCTATGCCAAAAACTTGCCCGATGGCCGGGTTGAAGTGTTGATGTGTGGTCACTCCGACGCAGTCAAGCTGCTAAGCGAATGGCTATGGCAGGGCTCAGAAGGTGCACAAGTTACCCATGTAGAGCTCGAGGTGCTGGATAACTGCCGCGCCCCGAGCCACTTTGCCACCCAGTAAAGCCTATTGGGAGCCTCTAATGAGAGGCAGGTCTCTATTGGGCACCTTTCCATTCAAGGATATTGTTAGCTGTCAGGCTAACAATATTCTGGCGCGCTTCTGGTGTAATCCAGGCGTTGTGAGGCGTGACAATTAAGTTTAGCGGCTCGCTGAGTGCATCCAGCAGTGGGTGCCCATCTCTGGGTGGTTCAGCGGGCAGTACATCAACGCCTAATCCACCCAGCTTGCCGCTACGCAGCGCCTCTAACGCTGCCACTTCATCGATAACCCCGCCGCGGGCGCAGTTGACCAGTAGCAGTGAGTTCTTGGCGCGCGTTAAGCGCTCCCGATTGATCAAGTGCTTGGTGGCCTCGCTCAACGGGCAGTGCAGGCTGATAACATCGGCATCGGGAAGCAGGTCGTCCAGGGCAGGGCGCTTATCATTAGCTTCGTTGCCGGGGCGGGCGGCGAAGGTGACTTGCATGCCAAAGGCTTCCGCCAAGCGTGCTACTTCGGTACCTAACTCGCCTTGTCCGACCATCACTAGCTGTTTACCTGCCAGTTGGAGCGTTGGGTAATCCTGCAAACAGAAGAAGGCGCTACGCTGCCACTCGCCTGCGGCGACATCGCGCTGATATTGGGGAAGACGATTGGCTAACGCGAGCATGAGCATCAAAGTGTGTTGGGAAACGCTGGCAGTGCCGTAAGCCGCGACGTTTTTAACTTCAATGTTGTGTTCTTTTGCGCTTTCAAGATCGATATTATTGAGACCTGTCGCCAATACGCATATTAGCCGCAGTTTTGGCAGTTGCTGCAGCGTTTCGGCGTCCAGCACTACCTTGTTCACGATCGCTACATCGGCGTTAGCAAGGCGTTCCCGCGCTTGTTGCGTGGTACTCTGCTCAAACACCTCAAGGTTTGAAACCGTCTCTTTAATGGCGGCCAAATTGATCTCGGGGCCGAGACTTTGCGCATCCAGTATCACCGCATGGGGCATTTTCTTCTCTCCATTAACCGCAGGGGGCTGTATAACCTTGCTCGTCAGGGGGCACAAAAGGGTATAATGGCGGCGCTTTATCAACCGCAGCCTTGGAATTTACCCCGACTGGCCACATATTGCAGCCTGGCAGCGTTTGTGTTCGCCATTGTTCTTTCTTTTCAGAACGAGTCTTTTAGATAGAACTGGATTTGTCAGAGCTGTTTCCTTAGAGCTGAGTCGTTAGAATCAGTTCTGTCAGAACTAAGCTTGTCAGGGTTGAGCTTATTAGGAGTCATTAAGATGCCCATCTATGAATATGAGTGCAAGGCCTGCGGCCATCGCATGGAAAAATTGCAGAAAATTAGCGCCGATCCTCTCAAGGATTGCCCTGCATGCCAAAGTGATGGCTTGGAACGGCTTGTCTCGGCAGCGGGATTCCGTTTGGCCGGCGGCGGTTGGTACGAAACTGATTTCAAAACGGGTAGCAAAAAGAACCTGGCCGCTGATGGCAAAACTGCCTCTGCAGATGCCGGTAAATCAAGCGATTCCAGCGCTACCGCTAAGAGCGTTACTCCCAAAGACAAGGGCGCCGCGGCATAGCCGCGGCAGTCAGGGTCGGGACGCCCGCGACACACTCATTGCCACGTAACAGAACAGGATTTGACATGCGCAGCCATTATTGCGGCCAGCTAAACGAAACTTTGGTGGATCAAACGGTTACGGTATGCGGATGGGTTCATCGCCGCCGTGACCACGGTGGGGTAATTTTCCTCGATATGCGCGATCGCGACGGCATCGCACAGTTCGTGGTCGACCCTGATACCGCCGAGGCATTCGCTAATGCCGACCGTGCCCGCAGTGAATTTGTCCTGCGTATCACTGGTCGCGTTCGGCTGCGCCCAGAAGGCACCCAAAACGCCAACATGCCGACGGGTATGATTGAAGTGTTGGCAAAAGACGTTGAAGTGCTCAATACCGCCGTTACCCCGCCATTCCAGCTGGATGAGCATGGCAAGGTCGGCGAAGAAGTGCGCTTAAAGCATCGCTATATCGATCTGCGTCGCCCGGATATGATCGAGAAGCTGCGTCTGCGCTCGCGTATTTCTCATAACGTGCGCGCGTACCTCGAAAACCAAGGCTTCCTGGATATCGAAACGCCGGTACTCACCCGCGCTACGCCAGAGGGTGCTCGTGATTACCTGGTGCCTAGCCGTACCCACGCGGGTAGTTTCTTTGCACTGCCTCAGTCGCCGCAACTGTTTAAGCAGCTGTTGATGGTGGCGGGTTTTGACCGCTACTACCAAATTGCCAAGTGCTTCCGCGATGAAGACCTGCGCGCCGACCGTCAGCCTGAGTTCACTCAGATTGATATCGAGGCGTCGTTTGTGGAAGAGAACGACATCATGGGCATTACCGAAGCCATGATTCGTCAGCTTTTCCAGGACGTGCTAAAAGCCGAACTCCCTGAGTTCCCGCGCATGACCTGGCAGGAAGCGATGGACCGCTTCGGTTCCGATAAGCCGGATCTGCGTATCCCGCTGGAACTGACCGATGTCGACGACCTGATGCAGCAAGTCGATTTCAAAGTCTTCTCTGGCCCCGCCAGCGCGGATGATGGCCGCGTAGCGGCGCTGAAAGTACCCGGCGGCGCCAAGCTATCGCGCAAAGAGATCGACGAATATACCAAGTTTGTCGGCATCTACGGCGCCAAAGGCTTGGCGTGGATCAAGGTCAACGAGCGCGCCAAAGGGCTTGAAGGTCTGCAGTCTCCGATCGTCAAGTTTATGGAAAACATCGTTGAAGAGCTGCTCGACCGCGTGGGCGCAGAAGATGGTGACATCATCTTCTTCGGTGCCGATAAAGCCCGTATCGTTAACGAAGCCATTGGCGCGCTGCGCGTCAAGCTCGGTGCTGATCTGGAACTCTATACTCAAGAGTGGGCGCCACTGTGGGTAGTCGACTTCCCAATGTTTGAAGCCGACGACAGTGGTCGCCTGAGCCCGCTGCACCACCCCTTTACCGCGCCTTCCTGCACACCGGAAGAGCTCAAGGCAGACCCCGCCAATGCGCTTTCACGCGCTTACGATATGGTGCTCAACGGTACCGAATTGGGCGGCGGCTCTATTCGTATCCACGATCAGACCATGCAGAGCACGGTGTTTGAGATTCTAGGCATCGGTGAAGAAGAAGCCCAAGAGAAATTTGGCTTCCTGCTGGATGCACTTCAGTATGGTGCACCGCCTCATGGTGGCTTAGCCTTTGGCTTGGATCGCTTGGTCATGCTGATGGTCGGTGCCAAAACTATTCGTGAAGTCATCGCCTTCCCGAAAACCCAAAGCGCTGCCTGTTTGATGACCAATGCACCGGGCGAAGTCAGCCCCGAGCAGCTGAAAGATTTGAACATCCGCCTACGTCAGAAAGTCAAAGCGGAACCCGCCGCCGAATAAATCGGTTTGGATGGCTGCTCAACACCGACGCCACGGCGTCGGTGTTTTTGTATGTTCTAGTCACACGAGTATCGACGCCATGGAAGAGCAAAAGCCCGTCGTACCCATTCGCATTTTGGGCATAGACCCTGGCTCCCGGGTAACCGGTTACGGGGTGATCGACATTATTGGCGTTAAACCCTGCTACGTAGCGAGTGGCTGTATCCGCACGGCAGAAGGGGCCTTGGAGCAGCGCTTGGCGCAAATTTACGCCGGTCTTAGCGAAGTCGTCGGCCTGCATCGACCCTCCCAGGTGGCCATTGAGCGGGTATTTATGGCCAAAAATCCCGATTCAGCGCTGAAGCTTGGCCAGGCTCGGGGGGCGGCAATGGTGTGTATGGCCAATCATGGCTTGAGCCTTGCCGAGTACGCCGCGCGGCAGATCAAGCAGGCGGTGACCGGCCAGGGCGGCGCGGACAAAGAGCAGGTGCAGCATATGGTGACCGCCATTCTGCAGCTCTCCGCTACTCCCCAGGCCGATGCCGCCGACGCGTTAGCCATTGCGTTAACCCATGCTTATAACGGCTCTGTGTTTAGCAGCCATGGCTTGCCCGCTGCGCCATCTCGGGGCCGCCGTCGCTCAACTGGACGCTGGCGGCTTTAATTCCCGCTGTACCGCTGGCTGAACTACTGGTCACCTGTACAGAGTCGCTTTATAGTAATCACCTGTTTTTCACTCTATTTTTTTCATTCCGGTGCGAGCGTATTTATGATTGGACGTCTGAGTGGTCAGCTAGTGGCAAAGCAACCTCCCTGGATTGTGATCGACGTTCATGGCGTAGGTTACGAACTGGAAACCTCAATGAATACGCTGGTCGCACTTCCTGCGATTAACGAGAGCGTCTCATTATTCACCCATTTAACCATTCGTGATGATGCCCACTTACTCTATGGCTTCGGCCGTGAGCATGAACGTGCTCTGTTCCGCGCCTTGATCAAGGTCAATGGCGTAGGGCCCAAGCTTGCACTCGCCATCCTGTCGGGTATGGACGAAGACGCCTTTATGCGCTGCGTCCGTGATGACGACAGCAAAGCGCTGACAACCCTGCCAGGAGTGGGTAAGAAAACCGCAGAGCGGCTGATTATTGAAATGCGCGACCGTTTTCCCGAGTGGGAAGATGGCAGCGACGCGCTACTGCCCCTTGAAGCCACCAATGGCCGTGCTTCTACCCGCGATAGTCTTGCCGATGCGGAAGCCGCGTTAGTTAGCTTGGGGTATAAACTGACTGAGGCGTCGAAAATGCTCGCCGATATCGACCCCAATCAGTCTACCGAAGCGCTGATTAAAGCCGCGCTCACCCAGCGCATGGGTGGCTAAGCAGGCAGCGGTGTGAGTACGAAATTGTGGGTAGTGGATAGACCTTTGTGAATAGACCTTTTGAATCGCCATAAAGAAGAGCACCTATGTTAGAACACGATCGGCTGATCGCCGCTGAGCCTGAACAGGGGGAGGGGCGCATTGATTACGCGATTCGCCCCAAGCGGCTGGATGACTATATTGGCCAGCCGCGTGTGCGTGAACAACTGGAAATCTTTATCGGCGCCGCGCGGCTGCGTGAAGAGAGCCTGGATCACACTCTGGTATTTGGCCCCCCAGGGTTAGGTAAAACGACCCTTGCGCATATTATTGCCACCGAGATGGGCGTCGGTATAAAGTCGACTTCCGGGCCGGTACTCGAGCGGGCAGGCGATCTAGCCGCCATGCTGACTAATTTAGAGCCTGGCGATGTACTTTTTATCGATGAAATTCATCGCCTGTCACCGGTGGTCGAAGAAGTGCTCTACCCGGCCATGGAAGATTTTCAGCTCGATATTATGATTGGCGAAGGGCCTGCGGCACGTTCGATTAAACTGGATCTTCCCCGCTTCACCCTGGTGGGCGCCACGACCCGGGCAGGATTATTGACCTCCCCGCTGCGTGACCGATTTGGTATCGTGCAGCGGCTTGAATTTTATAACCTGGAAGAGCTAACAGAAATTGTCTCGCGTTCAGCGCGCTTGTTAGGCGTTGAAACCAGCCATGATGGCGCCATTGAAGTGGCCAGGCGTTCAAGGGGCACGCCGCGAATTGCCAACCGACTGCTACGCCGGGTGCGGGATTACGCCGAAATGAAAGGTAACGGCGTCGTCGATGTCGCCATGGCTGATGCGGCTCTCAATATGCTTAATGTGGATCACCACGGCTTGGATCATATGGATCGGCGGCTACTGCTGGCCATGATCGATAAATTTGACGGTGGGCCGGTGGGTATTGACTCACTCGCCGCGGCGATCAGTGAAGAACGTGACACGATCGAAGACGTTATTGAGCCCTATCTTATTCAGCAGGGCTTGATGATGCGCACTCCCCGCGGCCGGGTGGCCACCCGCCAGGCGTGGCTGCACTTTGAGCGCGTGCCCCACGAACAGGCAACCGATATGGAAGGAGAGCGCCGTCCGTGAGTAGCTGCACAAGAGAAGGTTATCGACTGCCGCTGCGCGTTTATATGGAAGATACTGACGCAGGCGGCATTGTCTACTACGTTAACTACTTGAAGTTTATGGAGCGTACGCGTAGTGAATGGCTCCGCCAGTTGGGCCTGAATCAGCAAACGCTGCTAGACGAAGGTACACAGCTAGTGGTATACCGCTTGGCCTGTCACTACGCGAAACCGGCTTACTTGGATGACGCGTTGGAAATTAGTGCTCACGTTACCAACGTTGGGCGCTGTCGGATGACATTTGAACAGCAGGTTTGGCGTAATGAGGAACTCCTATGCTCTGCCACAGTCGAGATAGCCTGCTTGAGCACCGAACGTTTACGGCCAAAAGCATGGCCAGCATCGCTTAAAGTTTTGACCCAGGCCTCTTAACCAAGAGGTCACTCACTGCGTCGGCAATCCCGACCCTAATAGATTGATGAGGGCACCTGTGAACGATAACACCATGTCCATTCCCCATTTGATAATGAATGCCAGTACTGTAGTGCAACTGGTAATGCTGCTGCTACTGGTGGGGTCGATCCTCTCTTGGGTAGTGATTTTTCAGCGCAGTATTGCGCTGGGCCGCGCCAAGAAAGAGTACAACCAATTTGAGGAGTCTTTTTGGTCAGGTGTCGACTTAAACGAACTCTATCGTGAGATTCCCGCCGATGACCCGCGCCACGGCGCCGAGCATATTTTTCAAGCTGGTTTTCGTGAATTTAACCGTTTGATGCCTAAAACCCGTGACCCGGATACCGTGCTGGAAGGCGTTCAGCGTAGCATGCGCGTAGCGTGGTCTCGGGAAGAGGATCGCTTAACCCAGCATTTAGTGTTTCTTGCCACGGTAGCCTCAGCTAGCCCCTATATCGGCTTGTTCGGCACTGTATGGGGCATCATGGGGTCGTTTCAGGCACTATCACTGACTCAGCAAGCGACCCTTGCTACAGTGGCTCCCTGGATTGCTGAAGCGCTCATTGCCACAGCCATGGGTCTATTTGCGGCGATTCCAGCGGTGATTTTCTATAACCGCCTATCCAACTCGTCTTCTCGCCTGCTGGGCAAATATGAAGACTTTGCCGAAGAGTTTCACGCTATCCTGCACCGCAATTTGCAAGGTCGTGACGGCAAACCGAGCGCCAGCTAAGGGAGAGAGCCATGCAAGGACCATTCAATCGTAGCGGCAAAAGCAAGCCAATGGCGGAGATTAACGTCGTCCCTTTCATTGACATCATGCTGGTACTGCTGGTGGTCTTTATGATCACCGCGCCCATGTTGACCCAGGGCGTACAAGTTGAGTTGCCGCAAGTCACCTCTCAGCCCATTGATATCCAGGAGGATAATGATCCGATCATTATCTCGGTTGATAGCGACGGTGGGTACTTCATCACGCTTGGGGAAGACTCCACGTCGGTGTCGCTGGATGAGATGTCCTCACGAGTGACAACGATTATAGAGCGTCGCCCAGGCACACCGGTAATGGTACGCGGCGACCGTAATGTGGCCTACGGTCAGATTGTCGTCTTGATGAGCACTCTGCAAGGCGCGGGCGTGGCTAATGTGGGGCTGCTATCTGAGCCGTCAAAAGATGGGTAAGGGCAAGGCGCAGCACATGGCACTGAAATCCCCGCGCGATCCTCAAGACGTCGGCTATAAGTGGCCGACTGTTCTGGCGATAGGTGTGCACGTAGCAATTGTAGCGTTTAGCTTGATCAGCCTGCCTAATCGAGACGCAGAACCTGACAGCTCCTCGATCGTACAGGCAACGCTGGTAAGCACCGAAACCTTTACCGACCAGGCGCAGCAAGCAACGGAAGAGCAGGCGGCGATGAATGCGCCTGCTGAAGCCCCCACCGAGCCTGATGCACCGGAAGAGCCTTCAGTTAGTGAGGAGCCTTCAGCCAGTGAAGAGCAGGCCGCAGCCGAGCAGCAAGCCGCCGAAGAGGCCGCCCAGCAGGCGGCGGAAGCGGAAGCACAAGCGTTAGAAGAGGCGCGTGCGGCCGCTGAAGCTGAGGCTCAGCGCAGAGCTGAAGAAGCGGCTGAGCAGGCCGAACAGCAGGCTGCTGAAGCGGCTGAACGTGAAGCCGAAGCGGAAGCTGCCGCAAAGCGCCAGCGTGAAGTGGAAGAGGCACAACGCCAGCAGGAAGCCGCCGAGCAGCAGCAACGCGAAGAGGCAGAAGCAGAACGCCAGCGCGAAGCCGAAGAACAGCAGCGCCGTGAAGCGGAAGAAGCCGAGCGTCAGCGCGAAGCTGAAGAGCAGCAGCGCCGTGAAGCGGAGGAGGCTGAACGCCAACGCGAAGCTGAAGAACAGCGATTGCGTGAGCAAGAGGAGGCTCAGCGAGAGCGAGAGGCCGAAGCACAGCGTCAGCGTGAAGCTGAAGAGCAGCAGCGTCGTGAAGCAGAAGCTGAGCGCCAACGCCAAGCCGCAGAAGCTGCCGAGGCGGCTATGCAGCGCCAACTGGACGGTGAGGCCGAAGCAGCTGCCAATGCCCAGCAGGCTGAGCAGGCTGCAAATAATTTCAGCAACATAATGAAACGAGCTATTGAACAAGCCTGGATAATTCCTGGTGGATCAAGTGATAGTATGCGGGCTTCTGTCAATGTGCGTCTGGGGCCTTCGGGGGAGGTATTATTAGTAAACGTAACATCATCGAGTGGCGATAGTGCCTTTGATCAATCCATTATTCAGGCGGTTGAGCAAGCGGCACCGTTTTCTGAGCTACTACAATTATCAGAAGATCAACAGCGTGAAATCCGACGCAATATCACTTTGAACTTTTCCCCAGGGGGAGTCCGTTGATGCAAACTCAAGTGTTAAAGAAATTTTGGTTATTGTGCTTGCTGTTCACTTTTAGCAGTGTGGCAAGTGCTAACTTAACCATTGAGATCACGCGGGGCAGCGATCAAGCGCTGCCGATTGGTGTCGTGCCGTTTGCCGGTTCAGACGGCCTGCCCGAAGATGTAGCACAGATTGTTCAAGATGACCTTGAACGCAGTGGCTATTTTGCCCCCTTGGCGCGCAGCGCTATGTTTGAGCAGCCTAGCCAATCTGACGATGTGCAGTTCGGTACCTGGCGTTCGCTGGACGTGCGCTATCTGGTCGTCGGCCAGGCAGAACAAACTGACGGTGGCTTTGAACTACAGTTTGAACTGATGGATATCAGTGGTCAGCGTCGAATGATCGGTGAAACCGTGACAGTGAGGGGTAATGACCTGCGCGGTGCAGCACACTATATCAGCGATCAAATTTTTGAAGAGATTACTGATATCCGCGGCGCGTTCTCCACCAAAATTGCTTATGTCACGGCCCAAGGTATCGGTGACGATATGCAGTTTGGTCTGTACGTTGCAGACGCCGATGGCCGCCGTAGTGAGCAGGTATTGACCTCTGATGAACCGATCATGTCACCGGCGTGGTCGCCCGACGGCACCAAGCTCGCCTATGTCTCCTTTGAGACTGAGCGTCCGGCGATCTATATCCAGGATGTGGCGACGGGCCAGCGCGTGCAGGCGACCTCCTTCGATGGCATTAACGGCGCGCCAGCATGGTCACCGGATGGGCGGCGTATCGCCATGTCACTGTCTAAAGATGGCCAGCCTGAAATTTACATTATGGATGTTGCCAACCGTTCAGTAGAACGCATTACCAATAACAACAGTATTGATACGGAGCCCGCTTGGGCGCCGGATGGACGCAGCCTGTTGTTTACCTCTGATCGTAGCGGTGGCCCCCAGCTCTATCAATATACACTGGGTGGCGGAGAGGCCCAGCGCCTGACATTTACCGGTAATTATAATGCGCGTGGCCGCTTCTCGCCGGATGGCGAGCAAATATTCTTGATCCATCGCTCTAGCCGTGGTTATCAAGTAGCAAGGCAAGACCTAAGCGGTGACCGCTTAGTGGTATTGAGTGAATCAACAAGAGATGAATCTCCTAGTGTTGCGCCGAACGGGACCATGGTAATCTTCGCTACCCAGCAGGGTAACAGTGGGGTACTAAGTGCTGTTTCTGCCGATGGTCGCTCTTCATTCAGGCTGCCGTCAGCACAAGGCGATGTTCGTGATCCAGCTTGGTCACCCTTCTTAAATTGATTAACATCAAAATTTCAGTTTTCAGGCAAGGAGTCTGATTATGCAACTTAAACCGTTGGCTCGCTCATTAGCAGCAGCGCTATCTATCGTGGTAATCGCTGGCTGTTCCAGCACCGGCGGAACCCAAGACGGTGACTCGTACGGTAGCCAGGATGGCAGCACGACTGGGTCTAGCACCTCGGGTACAGGCACGGGTAGTCAGTATGGTTCCACCTCTGGTTCAGGCGCTGGTCAGCAGGCTGATTCGCGCATCCCAGAAGTACGCACCATCTATTTCGATTACGACCGCGATACAATTAAGAGCGAGTACGAATCCGTGGTAATGGCTCATGCGCGCTATCTGCGTGCTAACCCGAACGCTCAAGTGGTACTCCACGGGCATACTGATGAACGCGGTACCCGTGAATACAACATGGCGCTAGGGGAGCGTCGTGCGAATGCGGTAGAACGCTTCTTGAATATTCAGGGCGTCTCTCCTTCACAAATGAGCGTGGTTAGCTATGGTGAAGAGCGTCCGGCTGTCAATGGCCAAGACGAGAGTGCTTACGCTCAGAACCGCCGTGTTGTATTTAACTACTGAGCATTTAACGATTGAATGCTTAACCACTGATGAATTCGGCGTGCGGCTTATCGCACGCCGTTTACGTCTACGGAGTCATCATGAATCACAGTCTCAAGCGTTACGTTGAGAGGCTGTGCGGTGCGGGAGCCATAGTGCTCCCGCTGTCCGTATTGCCCCTAACGGCCACCGCTCAACAGCCGCTCGTTCAAGATCTTTCCAACTCTTCCAACAGCAGCTTTTACCAGCAAACGCAGCGCCAGGAAGCGTCCAGCGGTAACCTGGTATTGTTTAACCAGGTGCAGGAGCACCAGCAGGAGATCCAGCAGCTGCGTGGTCAAATTGAAGAGTTACGCCACCAGTTGGAACAGCTGCGTCGTCAATCCCAGCAGCAGTATCTCGATATTGAAGACCGCCTGATGAGCAGCGGCCCAACTCAGATTGAGCAGTCAACACCAGCAGTCGAGCCTGAGGCCGCTGAAGAAGTTGTCAACGCGCCTTCGAGCCGCAATGTCAGTGAGGACGCCCAGGCCGATTACCAAGCGGCTTTTGCGCATGTTCAAGCGCGCCGTTTTGATGAGGCGATTGCGGCCTTTGAGGCTTTTGTTAGCGACCATCCTGATACTAGTCTAACGGCTAATGGTCACTACTGGCTGGGCGAGCTATATGCTGCAGAAGGCGAGCTGGATGCCGCCGACCAGGCATTTAGCCGTGTGATCGAGGAGTACAGCGGCAGCAGTAAAGTGCCGGATGCGATCTATAAGCTAGGCTTAGTGAAAGCACGTAAAGGCGAAGCAGAGCGCAGCCGTGAGCTACTCGAGCAAGTGCGCGATGACTACCCGCAAAGCAGTGCCGCGGGCCTTGCCAATGACTTTTTACGCCAATCAGCAAGTTAATATCTTTTGCTTCAAGGAATCAGCATGAGCTGCAAGATCGACTATCAACCAGCGCCCAACCTATTGGAAAATCGCATCGTGTTGGTAACCGGCGCAGGGGACGGGATTGGCCGTGCGGCAGCTTTGAGCTATGCCCAACACGGAGCCACCGTGATTCTATTGGGGCGCACTATTGCCAAGTTAGAGCGCGTTTACGATGAAATCGAAGCGGCCGGTGGCCCCCAGCCAGCGATTTTTCCGCTCAACTTTGAAGGCGCTACGCTAAAAGATTTTCATGATATGGCGGAAACGCTGGATAAAGAGTTTGGCCGTTTGGACGGGGTGTTGCATAACGCTGGGTTGTTGGGTCGCATCACGCCTTTCGAGCAGTATAACCCTGAGCTCTGGCAGCAGGTGATGCAGGTGAATATCAATGGGCCCATCTGGATGACCCAGGCACTATTGCCGCTACTGCAGGCGTCTGACGATGCATCGGTGATATTCACCTCCTCCAGCGTTGGCCGTAAAGGCCGCGCCTATTGGGGAGCGTACTCGGTCTCTAAGTTTGCCACCGAAGGGTTTGTCGAGGTGTTGGCCGACGAATTGGATAACCAGTCCACGGTACGCGTTAATTCACTCAATCCGGGTGCCACACGGACTCAAATGCGGCGTACCGCGTTCCCCGGTGAGGATCCCTTCACACTACGCACCCCGGAAGACATCATGCCTACCTACTTATGGCTTATGGGGCCAGACAGTGCAGGCACCAACGGTCAAAAGCTTGATGCCCAGCCGCCACGGGTATAGCGCTTACTTTTAAACCCCTTATCAGCACGTCGATGCCCGCCGGTACTTACGCTTGAAATTGTCGCTAGCGTCTGAAACCGTTAAGGGCATCGACCAGCGCGTGACACTCTCCAAACCATAAGTCAGCAGGCCACTGTTGATAGTCATCCTCTGCGCTGATATAGCCGTAGCCAACGGCCACGGCCGTCATCCCCGCAGCGACGGCGGCCTCGATATCCCGTGCATGGTCGCCGATGTACCAGCACTGACCCGGCTCAACGCCTAGCCGCCGGGCAGCTTCCCAGAGCGGCTCAGGGGCTGGCTTTTTTACACTCAGGTCATCTGCACATAGTAGGGCGCCCGGCTGAAGCGCCAATGCGTCCAATAACGGTAGCGTATAGCGACGCGGTTTATTGGTCACAATCCCCCAGGGTCGTTGGTTGCCATGCCACTCTTTCAGCCATACATCGAGCGGCGAGAAGACCTGGCTGTGCACCGCGACCGCCTGCTCGTAGGCATCCAGCAAGAACTGGCGTGCTTGAGTATGTCCATCCGCTGTCGCTTCTAACCCTAGCGCCAGCGTCACCAGCGCACTACCGCCGTTAGAGACCTGGCGGCGGATCACTTCAAAGGGAAGTGGCTCTAAGTCGTGGTGAATACGTAGCGCATTGGTTGCGTGGGCTAAATCTGGAGCGGTATCGACCAGGGTGCCGTCTAGATCGAAGAGAATCGCTTGGGGCGCTTGCATCGGCATTTAATCGCTCACCTTACGGCAGTACATCATGTAGTTGACCGAAACATCATGGCTTACCAAACGATAGTGCCGGGTTAGCGGATTGTAGGTAAGCCCCGTCTGCTCACGCACTTCTAAGCCACAGTCGCGAGACCAGGCGGCCATTTCTGAAGGGCGAATAAATTTCGCGTAGTTATGCGTACCCCGGGGGAGCAGTCTAAGCACGTACTCGGCGCCTAGAATGGCAAACGCATAGGACTTGGCGGTGCGATTCAGCGTAGAGAAAAACACATAGCCGCCAGGGCGAACCAGGGCGCTGCAGGCACGAATGACGGAGGCGGGGTCGGGTACGTGCTCAAGCATCTCCATGCAGGTCACTGCATCGTAAAAACCGGGCTTTTGAGCCGCCATGGCTTCCACACTGATGTGCTGATAATCGATCTCGACACCGCGATCTTCCGCGTGCAGCCTAGCCACCGCTAAAGGTGCTTCACCGAGATCAATACCGGTTACTTTAGCCCCGCGGTTGGCCATTGATTCGCTCAAAATGCCGCCGCCACAGCCCACATCCAGCACTTTTTTTCCTGCCAAGCCCGCACGCGCATCAATAAAATCGAGCCGCAAAGGGTTAATCTCGTGGAGTGGTTTAAATTCACCCTGCGGATCCCACCAGCGGCTAGCAAGCGCTTCAAATTTGGCGACTTCTGCTGCATCGACATTGCCTTGATAGTGACCAGCAGTGCTATCCTGTGGTGTCGCTTGCATGTTGTGACTCCCATTGTCGTTACGCATTAAGCGAAGAGTTGACGCTTAGTTACTGGTTATTATCCATTTGCACTGGTTATCGTCCATTGGCGAGGTGGCATCCATCCACGCCTTCAGTATTATGGACATTCTAACCACTCCTGTGTCGGAACGCATGAAAAGGACCTCTTTATGATTCGCAAGGCCGTACTTCCTGTTGCTGGGTTTGGCACCCGCTGCTTACCGGCTTCGAAGGCTATTCCCAAGGAGATGATTACGATTGTCGATAGGCCGGTTATTCAATATGTGGTCGAAGAAGCCATTGCCGCGGGTATTCGTGAGATTGTGCTGGTCACCAGTAGTAATAAAAGCGCTATTGAAAACCACTTTGACACCCACGCCGAGCTAGAAGCCAGCCTGGAAGCGAAAGGTAAACACGAGCTTTTGGCGATGTTGCGCAATTTGGTGCCTGATGATGTCAGCATTATCAGTATTCGTCAGGGTGTACCGCTGGGGTTAGGCCATGCGGTGCTATGCGCTCGCCCGATCATCGGCGACGACGAACCTTTTGCAGTGCTGCTTCCCGATGTGCTGGTCGACAACAGCGCCAACCAAACTACCGACTTGGCCGGCATGTTGGCAGCTTATGACCAACAGCAAACGGCGCAGCTAATGGTGGAAGAGGTGGCTTGGGAGCAAGTTGAGAAGTATGGCATCGTGGCACCCGCTGGCGATGTGCCTGCACCTAACCAATCGGCAGATCTTGTGGGAATGGTGGAAAAGCCAAAGCGCGATGCAGCGCCTTCAAACCTAGCCGTGATTGGTCGCTACGCGCTGCCAGGCCATATTTTCTCCATTTTAGAAGCCACCAAGCCCGGTGCCGGTGGCGAAATTCAGCTCACTGATGCGCTGGAGACCCTGCGCGAACAGTCGGGGGTGCAGGCATACCGTATGCAGGGCACGACATACGATTGTGGCCAGCCGCTGGGTTATCTTGAAGCCACACTTGCCTACGCGCGGCGTCACCCCGAGTTTGGTGAGGGTTTCCAAGCCCTGTTATCACGTTACCAACAAGGAGAGTAACCCATGCGGGTGTTGCTTTACGGTAGCGAATTGAGCGCAGCGACGGCCGCCGCTGCGTTGGCCTGGGTCGGGCATCAGGTGCAGTGGTTGCCGCACGCTGACGCCCCCTGGTCAGCACTTTCCCGAGTGGACTGGCTGCGCAGCGAACCTCAGCTGATGGCTCATCTGGAGCAGGGTTTGGCGGATGGGACACTGGAGGTCATTGAGCAGCTTAAAGAGGCGCGCACGCCTGAAGTGATCTGGCTGGCGTTATCTCCTGCGCAGCGTAGTTCAGCCAGTGCGTTGGTTGAAGACCCGCTATTGGTCGATCAGCAGGGCATAGTGCTTATCAATAATTCAACGTTTCCGGTCGGCGAGACCGAGCGCCTGCATGCACTGATGGGCATGCAGCACACCAGCGTGGCACTCCCAGATACGTTGGAAGAGGGGCGGGCGTGGGAGTCGTTTACCCGCCCCACTAGGCGGCTGCTAGGTTGCGATGATGCCACTGGTGAGCAGGTGACCAGGGAACTATTACGCGCCTTTAATCGCCGCAGCGAAGTATTTCAGTGTATGCCGCGCCGCGCTGCAGAGCTCACCAAGCTGGCAATTAACGGCATGCTGGCTACCCGTATCAGTTATATGAATGAAATTGCTGGCTTGGCTGATACCCTGGGGGTGGATGTTGAACATGTCCGCCAGGGAATGGGCGCTGACTCACGGATCGGGTTTGAGTATCTCTACCCCGGATGTGGGTTTGGCGGGCCGAATTTCTCCCGGGATTTGATGCGCTTGGCCGATGTGCAACTGCAAAGTGGTCGCTATTCAGCACTGCTTGAGCAGGTAATGGATATTAACGAGCAGAAGAAAGAGACCCTGTTTCGCAAACTGTGGGCTCACTTTGCAGGTGAGCTGGCGGGTAAAACCGTGGCGATATGGGGTGCGGCGTTTAAGCCCGGCACAGCGCGTATTGACCACGCCCCGGTATTAACGCTGCTTGAGGCTCTTTGGGCGCAAGGAATTAAAGTTCAGCTCCACGACCCAGCAGCAGTGCCAGCTCTTCATGCCTTGGTGGGCGAACGTGACGACCTGCGCACCTATACGCATGACCCTTACCAAGCCTGTGAGGGGGCCGATGTACTGATGCTGGTGACTGAATGGAAAACGTATTGGAACCCGGACTGGCACCGACTCGGCTCGCTTTTAAACGCTAAGCTCGTACTAGACGGACGCAATATTTACGACCCTGAGTTCGTTGCCAGCTGTGGATTAATGTACCGAGGTATTGGCCGCCGTGCCGACCCGAAGACTCTTTGAGGAAATGTCATGCCAGACGCTACCGCATCCTCTCGTATTGTGCCCGATGTGGATCAAAGCTTGACTGCGCAACACTTGCGTCACCGAAAGGGGCCCACGCTATGGCCACTATGGCTATGTTTGCTACTGATCATTGCGCTTATGGGCGCGGCGGCGGCTGGACTTTGGTATGAACGTGAACGACTGCTGGGTGAGCTGCACCGGGTAAGTGGGGAAGTCTCCAATGTGCACGCTCGGTTGGATTCGGATGACACGGATGTACAAGATACGATAACCTTTGTACAAGCTCAGATGTCGACGCTTTTCCAAGAGCAGGAGCAGCTGTCAGTGTCGTTGGCCGCTACTCGGGAAGAGTTGTACGGTTTTCTCACTTCTAGCGAGGATACTGTCTCTAGTGATTCCATCAATACACTGTTGCAGCAGTTGTCTCAACTTAGAGAGCAAGCCGAACTGCGCGACAGTCAATTAATGGCGGTGAGGGAATCTCTTGACGCCTTGGAACAAACGGGTTCCTCGGGTCGTCAAAATCTTGTTGAGGAAGTCTCCCATCTGGAGCAATTGACCGAACGGCGCATCAATGGCCTGGATAGTCAGCTCAACAGTGTCAGTAGCGCTTGGGAAGAGCAGCTATCAGCACAAAGAGCAGCGTTCGAGGCACGCTTTAATGAGCTGGAAACATCCGTTGCAGAGATAGAAGCACCCGCAGATCAAGCAGCCCTGGAAGCATTGGAGCAGGAGTGGTCTCAACGGCTGAATTCGCTGGAAAGCGATGTGCGCCAAGTACGCCAGGCGCAGCTTGCTTTCAGTGCCCAGCTAGAGATGTTGCGTTAATAAGGCGCGACGGAAGTATGAGTGTGATTGCTTAATCTTTAACATGCTAATGCGTTGAAATGCTTAGGCGATGAAGCCGCTGATTTAGGTTGGGATAAAAATGTATGGGAAGACAACGGCGATGGACATCAGCCACAAAGCGCACCGTTACTGTTGTGCTACCGCTGTTATGCGTATCACCTAGCGCATGGGCATTAGAAGCGACTGTCACGGGTGTTTCCGATGAGGTCGAAGGCAACATCCAAGCCTACTTACAGAATATCGATGCGGCACAATATACCGAGGTGCGTTTAGAGGGTGAGATCCGCCGACGCACCGAGGAAGCAATGCGTGTTTACGGCTATTACGAACCCGAGATAACCCTTGAGCGCGCCACTGATAAACGTGCGTGGCTGGAAATCGAGCCCGGCCCTCAGGTTGAAATTGAAATTCTGTCAATCAATGTGGAAGGCGAGGCGAGTGAAGACCCACCTTTCCAACAGGCCGTAGAGGACTTTCCCTTGGAAGAAGGGGATGTGTTGCGGCACGCCCCCTGGGATCGATTAAGCAGCCAGTTTTCGGGGCTGGCTATTGAGCGCGGTTACTTTGACTGGGGGTTTACCGATCGACGCATGGAAGTGCGTCCGTATCTGCAAAGTGCGCGCCTGTATATGGATTTTGACAGTGGCCCACGCTACCAATTTGGTGAATCCTCCATTACCGGAAGCCATATTGAGCTTGATCGATTGCGTCGCATGCAGCCCTTCGAGCCGGGCGACCCCTATTTGGCGCAGACCCTGGCAGACTATAATCGGTCGCTTGCGGAAACCGGCTGGTTTAGCTCGGTCTCGGTGCGTCCGCGCCTTGAGACCGCCCAAGAGTTGGTTATTTCTCCTCCTGGCGGTGGTGCCCCCTGGTGGAGTGAAGCCACCGCCTCTCAGCCGGAGCGCCCGAGAGTCACCAGTGCTGCTTTGACCAGCGCGCTAAGTCTTAATAAGCCCAGTGATACCCAATTGCCTATCGATGTCAGTGTTGAACCTGCTGATCGCCATCAGTTTGAAGTGGGTATTGGTTACGCCACCGATTTAGGGCCACGGCTGCGCTTTGGTTGGGATCAACCATGGATTAACCGCTTTGGTCATAGCCTTGATCACGACCTCTATTTATCTGCCCCAGAGCAGCGTTTTACCGGGGTATATAATGTGCCACTGGAAGACCCGCTTCGCGACAGCTATCGGCTTCAGTACGGGGTTCGTAATGTCGATGACAGCGACACCAAGTCGTTAGAAGGCACTGTCGAGCTAGCCCGGCGTTGGGAGTTTGATAACGATTGGGTGCAAACGATCTATTTCCGCACTACTTATGAAGACTTTGAACAGGGCGGCGAAGCGGATCAAGTATGGCTGTTTTATCCAGGTATTCAGTGGTCGCGTACGCGGACACGCCCTCAGCGCTTTCCGTTATGGGGTGATCGCCAGCAGCTCTCGTTAGAGTATTCGGATACCGTTTGGGGTTCGGATGCGACATTCGCTCGTATCACGGGGGATACGGAGTGGATCCGCATGATTGGCAACGATAACCGCTTCTTGGCACGTATTAGCTTAGGCGCCATTGAAACCGATGATTTTGCCAAAATACCGCCATCGCTGCGCTTTTTCGCGGGTGGCGACCGCAGTGTGCGTGGTTACTCCTATGAGAGCTTATCTCCCCGCAACGACGAGGGCCGACTGCGAGGTGGGCAGCAAATGCTCACCTCGACCCTGGAGTATCAGCGTCGCGTGACGGGGGATTGGTGGGGGGCCACGTTTATAGATAACGGCGATGCGTTTGATAACTGGGGGCCTAATGATTTGAAAACGGGCGCCGGGGTCGGGGTACGTTGGGTCTCGCCGGTGGGGCCAATTCGTTTTGACATCGCCCACCCTTTTGACCACGAAGACGATTGGCGTTTGCACTTTTCTATCGGACCGGAATTCTAGGAGAGAGACTTGTCTCAGGTTGAACCAGCTGCGTCTGATAAACGCCGTATGTTGTCTCCAAAGTATCGTGCCTGGCTACTGTTCTGGAGCCTTGTGCGTCTTGTAATCGTGTTGCCTATTTGGCTGTTCGGTATTGTGGCGCTGATTGTCGGGGTGGCGTTATCACCCTGGGGCACTGGGGTGCTGCTCTCGCAGGGGGAGCAGCGTGATTTTTTCTCCTACACGCATCATGAAGGCGGCTTGCTCGACCATTTCCAGCTCGAAGATTTCCAGCTACAGCTAGGCGAAACCCGTATAACCGTGGATGAGTTCGAACTCCAGTGGGCAGATGACTGTGTTCTGTCAGGGCGCCTATGCATCGACACACTGCGTGTGGTGGGCGCCGACATCCAGCTAGGCCCATCCAGTGAGCAAGCGCCACCTCCCGAAGAGGAAGAGAGCCCGCTGACTATTCGTTTTCCTTTCCCCATCGAACTACGTTCTTTGTTGCTGGACGATGTTAACCTCAGGCTTGCCGATGGTACCGAAGTAGCGTGGCGCTCGTTAAGCTCGGCAGCCACCGCTGAAGGAAACACAGTACGCCTCTCGCCAACCCATTTGGAGCAGCCTCGTGTCTATTTGCCACCTTCCCCAGGTGTTCTGCTAACCCAGGGCATTGAAACGCCGCTTTATGCTGAAGCCATCGATGCCGCTATCTTGCTCAACCAACCACCCCAAGAAGCCGTGGCGTCGGTGGAATCTCCAGAGCAGCAGCTTGAAAAACGCGAACGCCTGGAACTACCAGAGATCACGCTACCGGTTGATATCCAGATACCTGAATTCACGCTCAACGATTTTCGATTGGAAGGGGCTACCGAGTACCGCGTCGAGCGACTGCGGCTTGGGCTGTTAACCGAAGGTGATAACGTCGAAGTAACTGAGCTTTCCGTTGTTACCCCGGCTGCTGAGGCGGAATTAACCGCGAACGCCACTCTAACCGGCAACTACCCACTCGAAGCTCGCTTGGGCGTCGAACTATTTTTACCTGAGATATACCCTGAGCTAAGTGGCGAAGCTTTAACCTTAACGCTGTCTGGTCCACTGGATGCGCTTGAAGCGCAGTTGGATGCCTCTGGCGCGGTCAATGCGTCCTTGAGGGGGCAAGTCGATGCACTCGCCCCGACGCTGCCGTTTCAACTGCAGCTACAAAGTGACCAAGTTCAGTGGCCGCTGCCTGTCAGCGCAGATGAGAGTAGCAATGAAAGCGTCGATGACAGCACTGAAGAAGAGACAGCCCAAGCCTATATAGTCGATGACCTGGATCTACAGGTCACCGGCAGCCTGAGCGATTATAGTGCTCAATTGGCTCTGGCGGTTGAGGGCCCGAGCCTGCCGCGCACTCAAATTAACGTTACCGGAGAGGGCGATCTCGAGCAGTTTAGCTGGCAACCGCTCACCCTCGCAGTCGACGAAAGCTCCCTGCGCAGCGAAGGGAACATCAGTTGGGTTGCACCGCTACAGGTCAACACCACTATTCGTCTGGATCAGTTTAACCCTGCCCACTTCGTGGATCAGCTTGAGGGTAATTTAAACGGCGACATCGAGCTTACGCTGAGGCAGCAAGAGGATCAGTGGGCAGTTAGCGTACCCAACTTAGCGATTGACGGTGAACTGCGCGACTACCCGCTAACCCTGCAAGCGGCCTTTGATGCTAACAGCAACCTGGAGCTGGAGATTGACGAGTTGCTGTTTACCCAGGGGGAGAATCGCTTAACAGCAGAGGGGCAAATTAGCGAACAGGCCATGTCGTTAAACGCGGACATTGCACTACGCCAGTTGCAAACACTATCGCCAGACTTGGCGGGCACTATCGTCGGTACGCTAGAAGCCAGCGGTAGTTTTAATCAACCGCAATTACTCGCCAATTTACAGGGTGATGGCGTGCGTTTTGGTCAGAATCGTATTGAACGGCTTGTCCTAGATGCTGATGTACAGGGCATTGATGATCCTTCCCTCGACGTACAGCTCGCACTACAAAACGTCAATGCTGGGGGGCAGGCCCTTGCAAACATAGAGGCCAATTTGGCCGGGCGCCTCTCTGAGCATCAGCTTGAACTGACCGCCCAGGGCACAGACAACAGCGTTTTAAGCCGTGCGCTGATTGCCCTGGAAGGCCGCTTTGACCAGCAAGACCAGCTTTACCAAGCCCGCGTAACGCCACTGGAAGTTGATTCTGAGGCGGGGGATATTCGTCTTGAAGCGCCTCTAGACCTGCGCTATGACCTAGCCAATGGTCAGGCGCGCCTATCGCCGTTCTGCCTGCGCCGGGAGCAAGGTGGGCTAGTCTGTTCTGAAGAGGAGATCACTGCCTCTGCGCAACAGGGCAACGCCGTGCTTTCGGTACGTGAAGTGCCAATGGAAATGCTGGAGCCCTTTTTGCCTGAAGAGTGGCAGTTAGAGGGGGATACAACCGCGGATCTTGTTGCCAACTGGCGTCAAGGGGGTGCCCAGTGGCAGGCAGATCTACAAATTCTTAGCGAACTCGCCATTACCGCCGTTAATGATTATGGCCAGCCTGTGCAACTGCCAGAAGTCAGTTTCGACGCTCAGATCGAGGCCAACCAAGCTCAGGCGAATACCAATGTGTCGCTTTCGCTTGCCGAAGCGGGCGATATCAACTTGGACCTAGCGGTTAATGATCCCTTGGGGGCCGGCGCGTTAACTGGCGAGCTGCGTGCAGAAGATGTTTCGCTGCAGCCCTATCGATCCATGTTGGTAGGAATGGAGCGACTGGAGGGCGAATTAACGGGCAACGTCCAAATTACTGGCACCACCGCCGCGCCTGACTTACAAGGCCAGCTTGGACTGCGCGGTATAGGAGTAAGTGGCCCGGATATTCCTGTCGATATTCAGGGTGGCGAACTGGTGGTCTCTTTCGACGGTGAACAGGGGGATATTGACGGCTACTTGGCCGCTGAGCGCGGGCGTTTGGAAATCACCGGTGATGCATATTGGCCAAGCAGTGATGATTGGCGGATTGGCGTCGATCTGAATGCTGTGCAGGAGCCTATCCTGGTCGTTTTGCCCCAGTTTGGACGTCTTGAAGTAGCGCCTGATATCCGTATCCGGGTCACGCCGGAAAGGCTGCAAGTGAGGGGGGATGTGAATTTACCCTGGGCACGGCTTGAAATTGGCGATATGCCCTCATCAGCAGTCACCCCAAGTGGCGATGAAGTGATTATTACCGAGCGCGACGATCGCCAGGCCGAAATTGAGGCTCAGCGAGCGGCTGCCAATGAGGATGATCCAAGTGCCGCGGACGAGCTTGCCGCCACCGGTATGGCCATTGACGTACTGGTGACCTTAACGTTGGGTAGCGATATGCAAATTTCAGCCTACGGCTTGGAATCTGGCTTGGGAGGCGCGCTGGAAATTCGCCAAAGCAGCGGCGCGTTACAGTTATTCGGCGACGTTAATTTGGTCGATGGTCGTTTCCAGGCTTTCGGCCAAGACCTGGTTATCCGCCGCGGTGAACTGCTGTTTAGTGGGCCACCCGGTCTACCTACGCTCGACTTCGAGGCCATTCGCAACCCTGACATTACCGAAGATGACGTTATTGCGGGCTTGCGGGTAACAGGTAGTGCCGAATCTCCGAACGTACTGATCTTTTCTGAACCGGCGATGGATGAATCCCGTGCGCTCTCTTACCTGTTACGGGGTCGCGCACCTGATGCTTCTGGGGGCGGTGTGGATAGCGCACTGACTACCGCGCTGATAGGCATGTCGTTAGGGCGCACCGGTGGGGCGGTTGGTTCCATTGGTGAAGCCTTCGGCATTGATGACTTAACTCTGGACACCACTGGGGCTGGCGATGATAGCCAAGTCGCTGTCAGTGGCCAACTCACCGATGATCTTAGAATTAGTTACGGTGTGGGAATTTTCTCGCCAATTGCCGAACTAACACTACGCTACACGCTGTGGCGTAACCTTTATGTACAGGCCGTCTCGGGTACCAACCAAGCGGTGGACTTAATCTACACCTTTACCCGTTCCGGTAATCCTGAAATCATTCAGCAGCAATAAGTGAGGGTGATATGTCACTATTTTCAAACGCTAGCTCAGGTTCAGGCCGTGTACTGCCTGGACGTGATACGCCCATAGAAACCAGTCAGGTGCATACCATTAATGGGCACTCGATACATCCTCCGTTTCCCGAAGGCCACGAGGAGATCGTGCTAGGCATGGGGTGTTTCTGGGGCGTTGAACGCCTGTTTTGGCAGTTGCCAGGAGTCTATGTCACTGCGGTGGGGTATGCCGGTGGTGAGACACCTAACCCCACCTACGACGAGACATGCACGGGGCGTACTGGCCACACCGAAGTGGTACGGGTGGTTTATGACCCACAGCAAGTCGAGCTGGAAACGTTGTTGCAGGTTTTCTGGGAAGGGCACGACCCGACCCAGGGCAATCGCCAGGGGAACGATATTGGCTCGCAGTATCGCTCCGCCATTTTTACCACCAGCCAAGCGCAGCAAACGGTAGCCGAGCAGAGTGCGGCAGCGTACCAACAGGCGCTCGACAAAGCGGGCAGAGGGGCAATCACTACTGAGATTAAGCCGCTAGAAACATTTTATTACGCAGAGGCTTACCATCAGCAGTACCTGGATAAAAACCCTCATGGCTACTGCGGCTTAAAAGGTACGGGTGTCACCTGCCCGATAGGTTAAAACGTGCGCACTAAACCTTTGACTACCGAATCATCGACAGGAAGCCATTATGCAGCAACGCCATTACCTGAAGTGGGCTTCCCCCCGCGGCACGGCAGCCAGCGCTTTAGCATTAATGCTCTGCACGCCGCTGGCTTGGGCAGGCGAGGAAACGAGCGCCCTGGCCATGCCCCAAGCCGTCAGCGACACGCCATTCGCAAGTGAGCGCGAAGCCGTGGTTTGGCGCCGAGAAGAGCTTAAAGATATTGAAAGTCTGGTGCGTCAGCTGCGCTTTGATCTAATCAATAATCAAGATCTTGAGGCTGCAATGCCGCGGTTACTTGAGCTGCAAGAGCGTGCCAGCGCTGATCGTTTGCTACCTGCGTTTATTGAGGGCACCCACGGCAGTGGTTCTGAAGCGCGGGCATCCATATGGGAAGAGTGGGGTGAGTTCGCCGCCGGTTTTAGCGATCTGGAGGATAAAATCGCTAATTTAATTGATGTAGCCGAGCAAGAGGATACTCGAAACACTGCCCGAGCGCTTTCAGAAGTGGGCGCGAGCTGTAAGAGCTGCCATCGTGCCTACCGCTACGACTAAGCGTAGCGGTAGGCATTGGGGGAGTGCTTAATCGCCTTGCTGGATGCGGTCAATACGGTAAAGTGTTTCCACTTGTTCTAAACCACTTACGGTGCAGTTAAGATCTTTAACGCGGCCATCGCTTAATCCGTAGACCCAGCCATGCACCGAAATCTGCTGACCTCGCTGCCAAGCGCGCTGCAAAATTTTGGTGCGGCACAAACTGTTTACCTGGGCTTTCACGTTGAGCTCGCACATGCGATCGATTTGATCTTCCAGTGGGAGGTGGTCAAGCGAATTCCTGTGATGGTTGTACTGTTCGCGCACTGAGTGCAGCCAGTAATCCACCACGCCACATTCGCCTCCCATCATGGCGGCCTTAATGCCCCCGCAGCCATAGTGACCGACAATCATGATATGGCTGACTTTAAGAACATCCACCGCGAACTGAACCACGGAGAGGGCGTTCATATCGGTGTGGTGTAGCAAGTTGGCGACGTTGCGGTGTACGAAAACTTCCCCAGGCGGGAGTGCAATAATTTGATTCGCCGGTACTCGGCTGTCGGAGCAGCCAATCCATAAATAATCGGGGTTCTGCTGGTTCGAAAGGCGCTTAAAGTAGTCGGGGTCTTCTTCGCACATACGCTCAGCCCAGGCGCGATTATTGTCGAGTAGCGTCGCAATAGGGTCAGACATAGCGTCTCCAGAAAAGTTAAAGGGCGTTAAGTCGCTGGTAGATAAGCGGGTTATCAAAGCCCTACTCAGGGTGGAATTAGGCCTTGTATAACCTAGGCCAGTACAAAATAGCAGCAGAAGGTTTTAACCTTCCCGGGTAGTCAGGTCAACCACTGCACTTGACCAATGGGCAACCCGATATTGATTCATACGAATTCTAACTCCCCAGGAGCAAATCATGGCAGACGTTTCTGAATACGAATATGACCTTCTGGTTATTGGCGCAGGCTCTGGTGGTGTACGCACCGCGCGTATGGCCGCGGCTACCGGCGCCAAAGTGGCCATTGCCGAAGATCGCTACCTGGGCGGAACCTGTGTCAACGTTGGCTGTGTGCCCAAGAAGCTTTACTCCTACGCTGCCCATTTCCATGACAGTTTTGATGATGCGGCAGGTTTTGGCTGGCAGCTGCCTGGCCCCGCCAGCTTCGATTGGGCCACACTGCGCGACAACAAAATCAGTGAAATCAAACGTCTGAATGGCATTTATCAGCGCATGCTGGAAGGCGCTGGAGTAACGCTCTTCAATGCACGAGCACGCTTGGCCGATGCACACACGGTGACCTTAAGCGGCGAGCATGGCGATATATCGGTGACTGCACAAAAAATCGTTCTGGCTACTGGTGGATGGCCCTGGGTACCCGATTTTCCTGGCAGTGAACACGCACTGGATTCCAATCAGATTTTTGATCTAGATACTTTTCCTAAGCGCTTTTTAGTGCTTGGCGGTGGCTATATTGCGGTGGAATTTTCGAGTATCTTTAATGGTCTGGGCAGCGAGACGCACCTCATCTACCGTGGCGAGCTGTTTTTAAAAGGCTTTGATCAACAGGTTCGCGAGTTCACCTGCGCGGAAATGGAAAGAAAGGGAGTCAACCTCCATTTCAACACTAACATCGAGCGTATTGAGCGCAGCCAAGACGGCTACAATGTTCACCTTACCAACGGCAACGTGCTTGAAGTCGATGTGGTGCTCGCAGCCACAGGGCGCAAGGCGAATATCCGTGAGCTAGGGCTTGAAGCGTTGGGCCTATGCCTGGATGAGGCGGGCAAAATCCCCGTAAACGAGCGGTTTGAAACAGCGCTGCCTTCAATTTTAGCCTTGGGCGACCTGACGGCTGGGCCGGAATTAACACCGGTAGCACTGGCTGAGGCGATGCAGCTTGTCGACGCCCACTTTGCCGATACGGTTCCCAAGCCGTTGGACTACACTACGATCCCTACCGCCGTTTTTTGCCATCCCAACATCGGTACCGTGGGTCTTTCCGAGGAGGCCGCGCGGGAAAAATTCACCCATATTCGCGTGTATAGCACCGATTTTCGCGCCATGAAGCACACCCTATCGGGTAGCCAAGAGCGCACCTTAATGAAGCTGGTCGTGGACGATGCTACCGATGTGGTCGTAGGGGCCCATATGGTCGGAGATGACGCGGGTGAAATTATTCAGGGAATTGCTATCGCGGTAAGAGCTGGCCTTACCAAGCAGGACTTTGACCGCACCGTAGGCATCCACCCAACGGGGGCCGAGGAGTTCGTCACGCTGCGTACGCTGACACGCAGATAAGCATATTAAAAGTGAAGGCGTGCCCATGGGCGCGCCTTTTTTTGTAGGCTACTTGCACTATTCTAAAAGAGATAGCGGTGAGCGGTGGTTATGCTACTCGATCATAACAAAAAATTATGGAAAGCGAGGTGTAGAATAATATGATTTTTGAATTGCTCATAATCAGCTGTTATAATGAACATCAAATTCGCTACAGCGAAGCATAACTATGAGTACGCCGACACAACCTTTTACCCCCTCTGCTGACCTTGCTAGGCCAACGGTGGCTGATGCTGTTGTGGGTCATGCGGAGATGCCGCTGTTTATTCGCAAACCCAATGCGGATGATGGCTGGGGAGTTTACGAGCTGGTCAAAGCTTGCCCTCCGCTGGATGTGAATTCAGCCTACGCTTACTTGCTACTGGCGACTCAGTTTCGTGATACCTGCGCAGTGGCTACCAATGAAGAGGGCGAAATCGTTGGTTTTGTTTCTGGCTATGTTAAGGATAATGCTCCAGACACCTACTTTTTATGGCAAGTGGCTGTCGGTGAAAAAGCACGTGGTACAGGGCTAGCGCGACGCTTGGTCGAGGCTATTATGTCCCGCCCTGAGCTTGATGATGTGCATCACCTTGAAACCACCATCACCCCTGACAATCTAGCCTCTTGGGGCTTATTCCGTCGCTTGGCGGCACGCTGGCATGCGCCGCTCAATAGCCGCGAATACTTCTCTACCGAACAGCTCGGAGGAGAGCATGACCCGGAAAACCTGGTTCGTATCGGCCCGTTCCAAACAGATCGCATCTAATACGTCGTTTTGCTAGATACACGTATCGGACTTACCGTTTTTCCCGCTCATGTTGCTTCGGGCAAGTAATGCCTAAAGTTAAAATGATCAACCAAGGAGGTCGCTAATGCAGACCCAGACGCTTGAACGCATGGAATCCAATGTACGTACTTATTCTCGTTCGTTTCCGGTGGTGTTTACCAAAGCGCAAAATGCGCGTCTAACCGATGAGAATGGCCGTGAGTACATTGATTTCCTCGCCGGCGCGGGCACGCTGAACTACGGCCACAATAATCCGCACATGAAACAGGCGATGATTGATTACCTGTCGACTGACGGTGTTGTTCACGGTTTGGATATGTGGACCAATGCCAAGCGTGATTATCTTGAAACGCTGGAAGAAGTTATTTTCAAGCCACGCGGGCTGGATTATAAAGTGCATCTGCCTGGCCCAACCGGTACCAATGCCGTAGAGGCCGCTATCCGCTTGGCTCGTGTGGCTAAAGGCCGTCACAACATTGTCACCTTCACCAATGGTTTCCACGGCGTCACCATGGGGGCTTTGGCGACCACGGGTAATCGTAAATTCCGTGAAGCCACGGGTGGCATACCCACCCAGGGCGCTAGCTTCCTGCCTTACGATGGCTACATGGGTGAGCATACCGATACCCTGGATTATTTTGAAAAGCTGCTCAGCGACAAATCTGGTGGTCTGGATATTCCAGCGGGTGTCATCATTGAAACCGTGCAAGGTGAGGGCGGTATTAACGTTGCAGGCTTGGAGTGGTTAAAGCGTCTCGAAGGGATCTGCCGTGCCCACGACATTCTGCTGATTATTGATGATATTCAGGCAGGCTGTGGCCGTACGGGTAAGTTCTTTAGCTTCGAACACGCGGGTATTACACCTGACATTATTACCAACTCGAAATCGCTCTCCGGTTTTGGCCTGCCATTTGCCCATGTGTTGATGCGCCCAGAGCTGGATAAATGGAAACCGGGTCAATATAACGGCACTTTCCGTGGTTTCAGCCTGGCGATGGTGACTGCCACCGCTGCGTTGAAAAAATACTGGACTAATGACACCTTTGAGCGTGATGTTCAGCGCAAAGGGCGTATTGTAGAAGAGCGCTTCCAGAAGTTAGCAGCGCTGTTAACGGAGCACGGCATGCCTGCCACTGAACGTGGTCGTGGCTTGATGCGCGGTATTGACGTCGTGTCGGGTGATATTGCCGATAAAATTACCAGTAAAGCCTTTGAGCATGGTCTGGTAATCGAAACCAGTGGTCAGGATGGTGAAGTGGTTAAGTGCCTATGCCCGCTAACCATTAGCGATGAAGATCTGCTGAAAGGTTTGGATATTCTCGAAATGTGCGTTAAGGCTGTTGCTAGCGAATAACCTGGCGGTAGGATTAAGCGTTACGCTGAAGCAGTAGCTCACAGTTTTTAGTTAGGGATATAGCGGCTGGTAGTCACCAGCTGCTTTGCTAAGGAGTACTCCTATGATCGTTCGTAATATTGAAGAAGCGCGTAAAACAGAGCGCCTAGTGACCGCCGAAAATGGTAACTGGGACAGCACACGCCTGGTGTTGGCCAACGACGATGGAAACTTTTCTTTCCATATCACACGAATTTTCGAAGGCACTGAGACTCATATTCATTACAAACATCACTATGAGTCTGTGTACTGCATCGAAGGCGAGGGCGAGGTAGAAACACTCGCTGATGGCAAGATTTGGCCTATCAAGCCGGGTGATATCTACATCCTCGACCAGCACGATGAACATCTGCTGCGTGCGCATAAAACCATGCACCTAGCATGTGTATTTACACCGCCGATTACGGGCAACGAAGTTCACCAGGAAGATGGCTCATACGCAGCCCCAGAGTAAATCGTGCTAGCGTGAGATAGATAAGAAGGCAGCCTGCTAAATATGCGGGCTGCCTTTTTTGATCTGAATGGACGAGCGCAATTTTACCCATAGCGGCATCACTGGTTCGCTTAATATATATTATGTTAAATTAGATAAAATAGGTGCTCCAAAAGCGATGATGGCGTTGGACACTAGACCCCCATCTCCTTATCATTCCCCAACCTATTGTCCAAGGATATCTCTCGTTATGCGCCCAGGTGTTTTGTGGCTTATCGCTGGCTTGTCGCTTTCGATCGCAGGCTGTGCAGCAACCCAGCCGGAAACGAATCAACCGCCCCCTTTAAGCGAAGCCTCATTCAATTCTCGTATCCTGGAGTTAGAGAGCCAGCTAACGCAACAATGTGACACCCGCATTAATTTGCAGCAACGCCAGCTTGATCACCAGCAGGCATTGACCGCTGATATGCGTGAAGTGGGCAGTTTATTGCGTTACCTCCGCCAAGACGTACAGCAATTGGAAGCTCGCGGTGAAGAGCCGGTCATCATACGTGAAGAGTGTGAGATTGATGAGAGCTTGACCACTAAAACGTTACTGGGCCGCAGCGAATGGGTTGGCTTACCAAGCCTTGGCACCTACCTCAAAGCGCGAGTCGATTCAGGAGCCAACACCTCGTCCCTTTCTGCTGCCGAGATCACTCGCTTCGAGCGTGACGGTGAAGATTGGGTGCGCTTCAAGTTGGCGCTGAACGACGACGACGTGGCGGTTGAGTCGCAGCGCGATGAGTGGGTTGAAGCGCCTATCGTGCGCCGAGTGCGCATTGTTCAAGCTTCTGGCGAAGAGTCACGCCCCGTCATTTCTCTGTTAATGACTCTAGGGCCGATCCGTGAAAATGTCGAATTTACCCTCAATGACCGCTCTCATCTCGATTATCCAGTGCTGCTAGGACGGCGCTTTTTGATGGATATTGCGGTAATTGATGTAGCCGATACTTACTTGCATGAGCGCCCCGAATTTCCTGGTGGCGAACCAGCGGACCAAGCTGCTGAAGATGAAGCAGTTGACGAAGACGATAGCGAAGAGTAACCGCTCTGACGCTTCACGAGGAAAGGAATCTCCATGTCACGGTTAATGTTCTATATTATTGTCGGCCTGTTGCTAGTCGCGGGCGTAGCGACCAGCGTGCACCGCCATGTGCAGTTTGAAATTCCATGGTTGCCTGGTGAACAGCGCCAGGTGTGGGAGATTGAGGCGGGCATTACCTTTAATGCTCAGGACGGCCCCGTCCAGGTCGACTTGGCGTTGCCTTCCCATCAGGCAGGCTACCGTGTACTGACTGAAAACACCGCATCATCAGGGTATGGGCTTGCTTATCAGGCGGATGATTTAGGCCGCACCGCCCGCTGGACTATTCGTGAAGCAATGGGTAGCCAAACATTATACTACTCGGTTCAGATGCTGGTATCTCAAGATGCTCGCTCGCCGGTGCAGACACCCCCTGAAATCCCCGTCACAACGCCTTGGGAAAGCCCCTATGACACTGCGGCTAATCAGCTTATCGAACAAGCCTGGGCGCGCAGTGCCAATAACGCCACCTTCGCCCGTGAGTTAATACGTGATATTAACGGCGAGCGTCAATCTGAAAATGCCCGCCTGCTGCTGACGCAAGAGAATCCGGCGGCCTTGGTGGTGCGGTTGCTAAACCAGGCGGGCGTATTAGCGCGTGAAGTGAGCGGCCTGCTTCTGGAAGATGGTCGTCGTCGCCAAACGCTTAGCAGTTGGATTCAGGTGTTTAACGAGTCAGGTGAAGAATGGTCAATTTTCCATCCACTGACGGGTGAGCAAGGTAAGCCTGACAACCTGCTGCTATGGGAAACCGGTGGTCGAGCGGTATTAGAAGTTCAGGGCGGCACCAACTCACGGGTTTCTTTCTCAATGATGACCCATGACCAGCCTGCTTCGGCGGCGGTGCGCAACCACTACTCTGAAGATACGCTACTGAATTTCTCCATTCACAGCCTGCCACTGGAGGAGCAAGCGCTATTCCAAACTATCTTGCTGATTCCCATTGGTGCGTTAATGGTGGTGTTTTTGCGTGTGCTGGTGGGCATCAAAACGTCCGGTACCTTTATGCCGGTGCTGATCGCCCTCGCCTTCATTCAAACCACCCTTCCTACGGGGTTGATTGGCTTCCTGCTTATCGTTGCCGTCGGTCTGATTATTCGTAACTATCTCTCCTACTTGAATTTATTACTGGTGGCCAGGGTCTCGGCGGTGATCATAACGGTGATTGCGATTATCTCGATCTTCACCGTATTGGCCTACCGCATGGGGCTCAGTGCTGGCTTAACGATCACCTTCTTCCCGATGATCATCCTGGCCTGGACCATCGAGCGGATGTCGATACTTTGGGAAGAGGAAGGCCCTAAGCAGGTGCTAATCCAAGGCGGCGGCAGTTTGATCACGGCTATCCTTGCCTACCTGGCGATGAATAACCCCTGGGTACGTCATATCACCTTCAACTTCCTGGGCGTTCAGTTGATATTGATGGCGTTGATCTTGCTGCTGGGCAATTACACTGGCTACCGTTTATTGGAGCTGCGTCGCTTCAAGCCGATCACTGACGATGAGAAGCCCTCATGAGTTGGCTGAAGAATTGGACGTGGCCCACGCGCCTGCGGGATAAAGGTATTATCGGCATGAATCGGCGTAATATTCGCTACATTGGCCGATATAATAGCCGCCGTCTCTATCCCCTTGTCGATGACAAGCTTAAAACCAAACTACTGGCTCAGCAGTATGGGATTACCACGCCCGAGCTGATTGGCACCGTAACAACCCAATTTGGCGTTAAGCATATTGGCGCCATGCTCACGGGGCACGCGGGCTTCGTCATCAAGCCTGCTAAGGGAAGCGGCGGTAAGGGCATCCTGGTGATTGAAAAGGTCGAAGATAACGCCTTTATCAAGCCTAGTGGTACCACGCTCTCTCTTACCGACGTTGAGCGACATGTGTCGAATATTCTGTCGGGGCTCTACTCATTGGGCGGCTCGCCTGATGTGGCGGTGATTGAAACACTGATTAATTTCGATGAAAGCCTGATGGATTACACCTATGAAGGTGTTCCTGATATCCGGGTTATCGTCTTCAAGGGTTACCCGGTGATGGCCATGATGCGCCTTTCCACCGCAGCATCCGACGGCAAAGCTAACCTGCACCAAGGGGCGGTAGGCGTTGGCTTGAACATCGCTACCGGGGCTGCCCTGCGCGCCGTTCAGTTTGACCGCCCTTGCTTTAGTCATCCGGACACGGGGCACGATCTGGCAAGTTTGGTCGTTCCCCAGTGGGAAACGCTGCTTAACTTAGCGGCGGGTTGTTATGAAATGACCGGTCTAGGTTACCTGGGTACTGATATGGTGCTGGATCGTAAATACGGGCCGATGCTGCTTGAGCTCAACGCCAGGCCTGGCTTGGCTATTCAAATGACCAATGGTGAAGGTTTGCGCCGTCGCCTCGATCTGATTGAACGTCAACCCGATGGCGTGCCCGCTAAACAACGGGTAGCTTTTGCCCAGCACCATTTTGCGCGACAAAGTGAGCTGGTAGACAGCGAATCGGTAGAAAGCTCTGACACCGCTTCCACCGGCGCGTAGACTACTAACGAGAGCCTAGGCTAACAACGTTCAACGAGTTGCCCATGACCCAAGCGAGTACACTACTACAGCAGGCGGAGTCTCAGTGCCATATCCGCGGCGTCCGCTTCACCCCTATTCGCCGACGTGTGCTGGAGATGATCGCCGAAAATGGCGGCGGGCTAAAAGCCTATGACCTGCTCGATAAGCTCTCTACTGAGCATGCTGCTGCCCGCCCCCCGACGGTTTATCGGGCGCTTGAGTTCTTGATTGATCAAGGCTTGGTGCATCGCATTGAGTCGCAGAACTCCTACGTGGCCTGCGCTTGCCCAGAGCATGCGCATGGTTTTCAACTACTGATTTGCCGTCACTGCGGCTATGTCGAAGAGCTGCACTTGGACGAGATAAGCGATCAACTGGCGGCGCTGGCAAAACGCCAGGGCTTTAACGTTGAGCGCCAAACCATTGAGCTTCAAGGGCTTTGTCAGGACTGCCGAACAGTTAGCGAGTAATTTATGTCCCGTTTTGATCACGTCGCGCCGGATGCTCTGTTTAAGCAACTCGAGCGTGCTGCCCCAGAAGATAGTCTTCCCGCTGTGGCCACTTTGCTAGCCGCGGTGCGTTTTAATGCTGATGGTTTGATCCCTGCCATTGCTCAGCAGCACGATACTAACGAAGTGTTGATGATGGCCTGGATGAACCGTGAGGCGCTGGAAGAGACGTTAACCACCCAGCGTGTTTGCTACTATTCGCGCTCGCGGGGAAAACTGTGGCGCAAGGGTGAGTCATCGGGCCAGCAGCAGCAGCTTGTTTCTGCTGCGTTGGATTGCGATGGTGATACGCTGTTGTTGCAAGTTGAACAAACAGGGCCTGCTTGCCACACCGGGCGGCGCAGCTGTTTCTATATTGCCGTGGATGGAGAGCAGGCCTCAATTACCAGCAATCCGCTGATTGATCCTGACGACCTGTACGGCAAAAAAACCTAGTTCTGCCTATGCAAGCTATGACTCGGTTAATATCAGCCCTGCGCTCAGGCCCGCGTTGGGTATTGATGAAGGTGATGATTGGCTGCGTTAGAGTCTATCAATATACGCTCAGCCCCCTTTTAGGCCCGCGCTGCCGCTTCTGGCCGAGCTGTTCGTCCTACACGATTGAAGCGATTCAGGTGCATGGGCCCATCAAGGGCGGCTGGATGGCCGTTAAGCGGATCGTTAAGTGCCACCCGGGCAATCCTGGCGGTATGGATCCGGTGCCCGGTGGCCGCAGCGAACAGCTTTGCCGCGAGGATGACGAAAAGGGATCGCCGCCCTCTTGCTGTGACCATCACCCTCGCTAGCTTGTTTTCCTACTTCTGCTGCGCTACCGCGTAGATCCTCTCCAGCATGGCATGCAGGCCGTTGCTGCGCGTAGGTGAAAGGTGCTTATCCAATCCCAGATCCGCCAAAAAGTGTGGCTCGGTAGCACGAATCTCAGCGGCGGTGCGTTCGCTGTAAATGCGCAGCAATACGGCAATCAGGCCGGATACGATGGCGGCATCGGAGGTCGCTTTGAACACCAGCTTATCGCCCTCCTCCTCATGGCGCATCCACACGTTTGACTGGCAGCCCTGTATCTTAAACTCTTCGAGTTTCCACTCTTCGGGAAAGTCAGGCAGTTGCTTGCCCATATCGATAATGTACTGATAACGATCCATCCAGTTATCAAATATTTCGAAATCTTCGATTAGCTCTTGCTGGGCCTGTTCGGCGCCGGAAGTGCTCATGCTATTTCCTTCTCTATTGGAATTGGCTGAATATTGGCGACTGACATTTTGCGTCATAGGGTTACTCATTGTGGCCATTATAACGGCTCGAAGGTGTCTTGAGGGAGGTTGTGTCGGAAACAGTCAATCGATGTCGCTGCTGTTCAAGATGCCACTCGTTGTCTTCGCTATGGAGATAGCGTGAGGTGGTGTCGAGGCGTGCGTGTCGAGCGCTTTCGGCCAGATGACGCAGGCTAATACCCGATTGAGCCTGATGGGTGATCGATGTGTGCCGTAACCAGTGCGGCGTTGCCAGGTTAAGCGCGGTCACATGTTCCGATGCTCCGTTAATATCTTCAAGTGCTTGTGCCGCCTGCTGAAACGTTGCGCGAATAAGCCGATAAAGCTGGTTATGGCCCAGGCCACGCTGTCCATCCAGAGCGCGAAGCACCGGTGCTTCAGCTTCAAACTGCTCAGGGTATTCAGGCAATCCCAGCGTATGGCGCCACTGGCGCAAACAATCAAGCATATCGTCAGGCAACGGAATGCGCGCCATCTTGTTTCCCTTGCCCACCACATGCCACCACCAGCGCCCTTCGCTGCGCTGGAAATCCCCCATGCGTGCATCGGCCATCTCGCTGATGCGCGGTGCCAGCAAATAGGCAAAGCCAAAGATAAAGCGCCGTCGTGAATGTTCAAAACGGGCACGACTGCCCTCCCCAGCCTCTAACGGGCTATTCAGCCACTCCCACAGCCACGCCCACAAATCACTTTCCAAATAGCGCTCAACACGCGGCGTTTGATTATTCAGGCGCCGCGATTTATCGCGCATCAAGCGAAACGGATTGTGGTGAACCCAGCCTGCTTCCACCAACCAGGCAAACATCCCTTGCAGTATCACCAGGCTTTGGCGTTGGCTGGCGGGTGATAAACCGCCACGAAATGGCCGCCACGACGGGTGCGCGCGGGGTTTGGAGGGCCCTACCCATTGCTCGCTTGGCTGTGGGTCGGCGAGAAAGGCTTCAAAGCGGCGCAGGTTTTCGCGGTTGATATCGGCCAGCGTGTGCCCTTGGCTGGCGAGCCAGAGCAGCAGCCGCTCCGCTTCGCGACGGTACGCTTTCCAGGTTTGTGGGCTATCCACGTACTCTTCAAGCCATGCGGTCACTGCCTGGGCATCGTTTTGGGCGCTAATACGACCGCCATTTGGCGAATCTTTCAATATCTGTAGTTGACCAGTGGGTGTAATAACCTCGTTCGCCATGCCCGTCGCCACTCTCTTCTTTTTAGCCGATGTTTATATTATCTGGCCTTAAGTGTGCTCCTGTAGCCCTATAAATTCAAGATAATACGGGTAATCTTGAATTTATGCACATTATCATAAATAAAATTACGTATTACATAATACGTAATTGTTGCCTTTTATACGACAAGTCCCGACAATGGTGGTTACAGAAGCTCTCAAGGAAGGATCATTTCATGGCCCGCAACGGCATTCAGTACAGCGATGTTCAACAAGCCATTGATGCCCTGTTGGCCCGGGGCGACACGCCCAGCGTGCAGCGTATTCGCGATGTGCTGGGCACCGGCAGCTTCACGACGATTAGTGATCACTTTCGCTTGTGGCGCAGTGAGCGGGAACAGAATCGCGACGTGCCGCCGCCCAAGGGTGTGCCGGAAGTCGTGGTGACCATGGCCAGCAAGCTATGGCGCGAGGCCCAGGAGGTAGCGAATCAAGCGCTGCTCCATTATCGCGAAGATGCCAATCGCCAAGTGGCAGAGGCCCAGCAGCTCGCGGAGGACGCTAAACAGCAGGCCGCTAACGCCGAACAGCGCGAAAGCGCCCTCGCCGAGCACTTGCGTCATATGGAGCAGCGCATGGAAGCGTTAAACCGGGAATTAGCCGCCAGTCAAACCAGCGAACATCACTGGCATCAACAAGCCGAAGCATCCCAAGAAGAAGTAACTCAACTGAAGCAGGTACAGCAGCAGCTAGAGAGCCAGGCAGATGCACAGCGCGATGCGCATAGCAATGCCCTCAGCGAGCAGCAGGTAGCGTGGGAGCAGCGCCTAGCACAGGAAGAACAGCGCCATGAGGCGGCCGAAGGAAGGCTGATGGCGATGCTGGATAGTGCTCAGCAGGCGCGTGCCCAGGAAGAGAAGAATTTCCAAAAACGTCTGCAGCAGTCTGAGCAGCGCATTGAGACATTGAGTCAGGAGCTAAAGACAAAGCAGCAGGCCCTGCATCAACTACAGCTGGAAGCCAGTGAGCGCGAGCAACAGCTAAGTGAGCAGAAACAGCAAATGACGGCATTGGAGAAGCAAGAGAAAGCGCTGACCCAGCAGCTAGATGAGGCCAAAGCCGCGCTAAACAGCCAATCTCAACAGCATGCCGAGCGCGAGGCTGCGCTACAGCAAGCGTGGCAAGAGAAGCTTTGGAGCCGTATGGAAGCGTTACAAACACAGCTAACGGCGCTGCCCGATGCGCTTTCAAAACAGAGCAGTGAGCCAGGCCAGTAGACGTAAAAAAGCCCAGCGATTCAAGCTGGGCTTTTGAGCCTTACTATCGCTTATTTAGCGGTAGTAAGCGTTGGTGGTATCGCTGTGATCGGTAACGTCGCGAATACCGGCAAGCTCTGGAATGCGCTCCATCAGGGTTTTCTCAACGCCATCTTTCAGGGTTAAATCAACCGCTGCACAACCCTGGCAGCCGCCGCCAAAGGCCAACACCGCGTACTGCTGTTCGGTGAGTTCCACCAGCTTGATTTCGCCGCCGTGGGCCGCCAGCCCAGGATTGATCTCGCTGTAAAGCACATAATTGATACGGTCTTCCAGCGGGCTATTCGCATTTACCTTGGGCATTTTGGCGTTGGGCGCTTTGATGGTTAGCTGGCCACCCATGCGGTCGGCGTTGAAATCCACTACCGCCTCTTCCAAAAACGCTAAGCTGTTTTTATCGAGAAAGACGTTGATTTTCTCGAGCTCAAGCAGAACGTCGGTGGGTTCTTCTTCGCCGGGACGACAGTAAGCCAGGCAGGTTTCCGCGTAGGGTGTGCCCGGCTGGGTAATGAAAATGCGTACGGCAATACCCTCAACGTTCTGCTTTTCCAGCAGTTCTGCCAAGTATTCTTGCGCACTGTTTGTAATATCAATACCTTGGGTATCGACACTGGTTTCTTTTTCGCTAGTCGTGGTCATGAGGGCTGTCTTCCTCCCGTGGTAGTGGCGGCGCCACTTCACATGTCATTTGTGTCTATGGTAAGCAAAACAGCGCGCTGACACAATCCCGACTGTTTTAGTCGGCTATTTTAAACGGCTCTTTTTACGAGCGACTATTAATTATCTTTCCTTATCTTGCGTATAGCCTCCGTAGGGGCGCCTTTTGCCATCCCTTTTGTTATCATTATGCGCCTTATAACGACAGATGCTGCTTTTCCGACGATAACAACATCCCCTTTGACGACTGTGACGCTGGAGAACTCCCCCTGCCATGGCTGATAGTGCTTTGATCGCGACCCTCACCCAACGCCTTGCCCAACGTATCCTGATTCTGGATGGCGGCATGGGCACCATGCTGCAGAATGCCCAGTTGAGCGAGGAAGATTTTCGCGGCGAACGGTTTAGCGACTGGCCCTCGGATCTCAAAGGCAATAATGATCTGCTCGCGCTAACCTGCCCCGAAGTGGTCACGCGGATTCACCGTGACTACCTGGAAGCCGGTGCCGACATTATTGAGACCAACACCTTTAATAGCACTCAGCTGTCACAGTCTGATTACGGCATGGAATCGCTGGTGGTTGAACTCAACCGTGAATCAGCGCGCCTAGCCCGTGAGGTCTGCGACGCAGTGGCCGCTGAAACCGGCGTGCCCCGCTATGTTGCCGGTGTGTTAGGCCCCACCTCGCGCACCGCGTCGCTATCGCCGGATGTGAATGATCCCGCCAAGCGTAACGTCACCTTCGATGAGCTGCGTGAGAACTACTATGAAGCCGCTGAAGCGCTGATTGCAGGCGGTGCCGATCTGATCATGATCGAAACCATCTTCGATACGCTTAACGCCAAGGCCGCGATCTATGCCCTGGAAGAGCTGTTCGATGACCGCGGCGAGCGCTTGCCGGTAATGATCTCCGGCACCATTACCGATGCCTCGGGGCGTACGCTGTCAGGTCAAACCACCGAAGCCTTCTGGAACTCGGTACGTCATGCTCAGCCGCTGTCGGTAGGCTTGAACTGTGCCTTGGGTGCCGAGGAGTTGCGCCCCTATCTGGAAGAGCTCGCTACCAAAGCCGATACCTTTGTCTCCGCCCACCCCAATGCGGGCCTGCCCAACGAGTTTGGTGAGTACGACCAAACGCCGGAAGAGATGTCGGAGATTGTCAGCGAGTTTGCTGCCAGCGGGTTGGTGAATATTATCGGCGGCTGCTGTGGCTCCACGCCTGAGCACATTCGCGCCATTGCTGATTCGGTTCGCGATATGACGCCTCGGGTAATTCCTGAGCGCAGCCGCGCCTGCCGTTTATCCGGTCTTGAGCCGTTCAATATTGAATCTGATTCACTTTTCGTCAACGTTGGTGAACGTACCAACGTTACCGGCTCGGCACGCTTTAAGCGCTTGATAGTAGAAGAGGACTTCACCACCGCCTTGGAAGTCGCCCTGGAGCAGGTCGAAAACGGCGCCCAGGTCATCGATATCAATATGGACGAGGGCATGCTCGAGTCCAAGGAAGCCATGGAGCGCTTCCTTAACTTGATCGCCGGCGAGCCAGATATCGCCCGTGTGCCGATTATGATCGACTCCTCCAAGTGGGAGATCATCGAAGCGGGCCTCAAGTGTGTCCAGGGCAAGGCGGTGGTGAACTCCATCTCGCTTAAAGAGGGCGAAGCCGCCTTCCGCGAACAGGCGACCAAGTGCCGCCGCTTTGGCGCTGCCATTGTCGTCATGGCCTTTGACGAAGAAGGCCAGGCAGACACATTCGCCCGCAAAACCGAAATTTGTCAGCGCGCCTATCGCCTGTTGGTTGATGAGATCGGCTTCCCCGCCGAAGACATCATCTTCGACCCTAATATCTTTGCTATTGCCACGGGTATTGAGGAGCACAATAACTACGCGGTCGACTTTATCGAAGCGACTCAGTGGATTCGCGAAAACCTGCCCCACGCAATGATCTCGGGTGGTGTGTCTAACGTCTCGTTCTCGTTCCGTGGCAACAACCCGGTGCGCGAAGCGATTCACTCGGCGTTCCTTTATCATGCGATCCGCGCGGGCCTTTCCATGGGTATCGTCAACGCGGGCCAGCTCGCCGTTTATGACGACCTACCCGCCGAGCTACGCGACGCAGTAGAGGATGTGGTGCTCAATCGCCGTAGCGACGGCACCGAGCGTTTGCTGGATATTGCCGATAAGTATAAAGGCGACGGTAGCGGCGCGGCTAAGAAAGAGGATCTTGAGTGGCGTAGCTGGCCGGTGAACAAGCGTATTCAGCATGCACTGGTTAAAGGGATTACGGTGTATATCGAGGAGGACACCGAACAGGCCCGCGCCGAGGCCGAACGCCCTATTGAAGTGATCGAAGGCCCGCTGATGGACGGTATGAACGTGGTCGGCGATTTGTTTGGCGACGGCAAAATGTTCCTGCCCCAGGTAGTTAAGTCTGCGCGGGTGATGAAACAGGCCGTGGCCTACCTGATCCCGTATATCGAAGCCGAGAAGAGCGAAGAGACCAAAGCCAAAGGTAAAATCGTCATGGCCACGGTCAAAGGCGATGTTCACGATATCGGCAAAAATATCGTCGGCGTGGTCTTGCAGTGTAATAACTACGAAGTGATTGACCTTGGTGTTATGGTCGCCGCCGACAAAATCTTACAGGCGGCCAAAGATCACAACGCCGATATTATCGGTCTTTCGGGCCTGATTACCCCGTCGCTGGATGAAATGGTGCACGTCGCCAAAGAGATGCAGCGCCGCGATATGGATCTACCGCTGCTAATTGGCGGTGCCACCACGTCAAAAGCGCATACTGCCGTCAAAATCGAGCCCCAGTATGAGCACCCGGTGATTTACGTGACCGACGCCTCCCGGGCCGTTGGTGTAGCGGGCAAATTATTGACGCCTGCTTTAAAAACACCTTACGTCGCCGAAATCCGTGAAGAGTACGAAAAAGTTCGTGAGCGTAACGCCAAGCGCCGCCCCAAAGCGGCGGATCTGGACTACACCCAGGCGCGCAAGCGGCGTTTCCGCACCGACTGGAACAACCACACTCCCGCCGAGCCCAATATGTTGGGGTTAAAAACCTTCGATGATTACGATCTGGAAGAACTGATCGAACGCATCGACTGGACGCCGTTCTTTATGAGCTGGCAGCTAGCGGGCAAGTACCCCAAAATTCTCGACGACAAAGTCGTCGGCGAGGCAGCCCGCAACCTGTTTGAAGACGCCAAAGTGATGCTACGCAAGCTGGTCGATGAAAAGCGCGTTCAGGCCCGTGGTGTTATCGGCCTGTGGCCCGCCAATAGCGTCGATGACGACGTTATTGAGGTCTATGCGGATGAGTCGCGCAGCGAAGTCGTCGAGCGCTTGCATCATATTCGTCAGCAAACCACCAAAGGCCGCGACGGTATCTGCTACAGTCTGGCCGACTTTATTGCCCCCAAAGAGAGCGGCAAAGCCGATTGGATTGGTGGCTTTGCGGTCACTACCGGTCACGGCGTCGATAAGCTCTCCAAAGCTTATGAGGCGGCAGGCGATGACTACAATGCGATTATGGTGCAGGCCTTGACGGATCGCCTTGCGGAGGCCTTTGCCGAGCGCATGCATGAACGGGTGCGTAAAGAGTTTTGGGGCTATGTACCGGAAGAAACGCTGGACAACGATGCCCTGATCGCTGAGAAGTATCAGGGCATCCGCCCTGCCCCCGGCTACCCTGCCTGCCCGGATCATACCGAAAAAGCCACGTTATTCCGGCTGCTCGATGCCACCGAAAATACCGGTTTGGCGTTGACCGAAAACTTCGCCATGTGGCCTGCGGCAGCGGTTTCCGGCTGGTACTTTGCCCATCCCCAGTCGAAGTACTTCTCCACCGGTAAGATTACCCGGGATCAGGTCGAGGCCATTGCCGAGCGCAAACAGATGCCTCTTGAGGAGATGGAGCGCTGGCTCTCACCAGTACTCTCCTACGACCCGAGCTAATTAATGCTGTTTGTTCCCGGCCGCCATGGCAAGGTCATGCGCTTAGCTTTTCCGATCATGTTGGGCATGCTCTCCCAGAGCATGCTTAACTTGATCGATGCCGTACTGGTGGGGCATTTAGGCGAGGTAGCGCTTGCGGGTGTTGGCGTGGGCGGTTACGCCATGTTTATGCTCAGCGCTCTTGTGTTTGGCCTCTCCTCCAGCGTGCAGTCACAAACCGCCCAGCGCGAGGGGGCTGCCCACGCGGATATTGCCCATCCGCTTAACTCGGGGCTGGTGATTGGGCTTGTGGTTGGCCTGCCGTTGTCCGTCTGGGCTTGGTGGCAAGCACCACTGCTGATTGGTTTGATTAGCCAAGCCGATGATGTGCAAAGCGTCGCCGTTGATTATTTTCGTTGGCGGGTGGTGTCACTAATGGCCATTGCGCTAACGCTCTGCTTTCGTGGCTACTGGAACGGTCGCCAGCAAACGCATCTCTACTTGCGTATCATCGTGGCGGTTCACTTGATTAATGTGACGGCCAGTGCGGGGTTGATCTATGGATTCGCCGGGCTACCCAAAATGGGGGCGAGCGGTGCGGGTGCTGGCACAACACTATCGCTGTTTATTGGCTTGATTGTTTGGTGTTGGGTGAGCATAAAAAGCCCATTTACCCAGCATTTTTTGACACGCATGCCTTGCTTAGCCACCCTGCGTACGACCTTGCTACTTGCCGCTCCTCACTCTTTGCAGCAGTTTTTATTTGCAGCGGGTTATGCGGTACTCATTTGGTTACTTAGCCAGCTAGGCACGGCCAGTGTCGCGGTTGGCCATGTATTGATTAATCTTTCACTGCTGCTAATTTTGCCGGGGGTGGGGATTGGCGTTGCGGCGATGAGCTTGGTGGGTGAGGCATTAGGCCGAGATGCTCAGCACGAAGCCCACCGCTGGGGTCTGGATGCGCTGCGAGTCGCATGGCTACTTTTACTTGTGCTGGCGCTGCCGATGTTAGTGATACCTGAACAGGTACTTGGGATATTTTTCAGCAGTAGCGAGCTAGTGGCGCTGGGTAAACTCCCGTTGCAGATAACCGGCGTGATGATTGTGCTGGATGCCGCAGCTTTAGTGCTCGCCCAGGCTTTAATGGGCGCGGGCGCTCAACGCACAGTGATGATGTTGACCCTGGGGATGCAGTGGCTACTTTTTTTACCCCTGGCCTGGTGGGTCGGGATTGGTTTAAACCAGGGCTTATTAGGTATCTGGCTTATGCAACTGCTCTACCGGTTGATAAACTCAGCCGGCTTTTTATGGGTATGGCAACGACGCCGCTGGCTGGCCCCTGCTTTCTAACCGGCTGCCTGACCCATAATAGGTGTTCTAAATAGCTTTTAGAGATAAAAAGATAATTATATATTCTTTTGAAGAATATGACGCCCGCGTTAAGGTGACGCTACATTAACGTCCGTCTCAACGTGACCATTTCGCTTTTAGCAGGATCGTGCCACATGTACCGTTATGATATTCACGACCAAACCCTGGTTGACGAGCGTGTCGCTCAGTTCCGCGACCAAATGGAACGCTACCGCGCTGGGCGTTTGGGAGAAGAGGAGTTTCGCCCTTTACGGTTGCAGAACGGCCTCTATATTCAGCGCCATGCGCCTATGCTGCGTATTGCGATTCCTTACGGCATGCTGGCGGGTAGCCAACTGCGTGCCCTGGCTGAGATCACCCGCCGCTATGACCGCGGCTACGGCCACTTTACCACCCGGCAAAATTTGCAGCTCAACTGGCCTGCCCTTGAAGACGTGCCGGATATTTTGGCAGATCTCGCCAAAGTACAAATGCACGCGATTCAAACCAGTGGTAACTGCATTCGTAACACCACCAGCGACCAGTTTGCCGGCATCGCCAACGATGAAGTGGAAGATCCACGTCCCTGGTGCGAATTAATCCGCCAGTGGTCGACTCTGCACCCGGAATTCGCCTATCTGCCGCGTAAGTTTAAAATCGCGGTCAGCGGTGCGGCCCAAGACCGTGCGGCGATTCAAGTGCACGATATTGGCCTGCGCCTATGGCACAACGACGACGGCGAGCTGCGTGTTAAAGTGCTAGCCGGCGGCGGCCTTGGCCGTACTCCTATGATTGCAGACGTGGTACGTGAAGATCTGCCCTGGCAGCATCTGCTCACCTACCTGGAAGCCTGTGTACGGGTTTACAACCAGTTTGGTCGCCGGGATAACAAGTTCAAGGCGCGGATTAAAATCCTGGTAAAAGCCCTGGGTATTGAGGAGTTCCGTCGCCGGGTGGAAGAAGAGTGGGCGCATTTGAAAGACGGCCCGCAAACGCTTAACCAAGCAGCCGTCGACGCAGCCAAAGTTCACTTCCCTGAGCCTGATCGTCGCCCGGTTGCAGAGAGCGCTAACGAGGATTTTGACCGCTTGCGCGCTGAAAACCGCAGCTTCGCACGCTTTGTCACCAACAACGTGACCGACCACAAAGTGCCCGGCTATAAGGCCGTAACGCTGTCACTGAAACGCCGCGAGCACGCGCCTGGGGATGTCACCGCTGACCAAATGGAAGCCGTCGCAGATTTAGCCGATCGCTACAGCTTTGGTGAAGTGCGTGTTACCCACGAACAGAACCTGGTGCTTTCTGACGTACCGGTCGATGAACTGGAAGCGCTGTGGGAAGAGCTTGAAGCGTTGGGTATGGCGAACCCCACCGTGGGCACGCTCAACGACATTATCTGCTGCCCTGGAGGCGACTACTGCAGCTTGGCTAATGCGGTCTCCATTCCCATTGCCCAGGCGCTGCAGGAACGTTTTGAAGACCTCGACTTCTTGTATGACCTTGGCCCGCTGGATCTGAATATCTCCGGCTGCATGAATGCTTGTGGCCACCACCATGTGGGTCATATCGGCATCCTGGGCGTGGATAAAAAAGGCGAAGAGTTCTATCAGATATCGATTGGCGGCAACTCCACCGACGATGCCTCGCTTGGTAAGATTTTAGGCCCATCCTTTTTCCGCTCAGACGTGCCGGATGTGGTTGAAAAAGTATTGGAAGTCTATGTGTCACAGCGCCATGAGGACGAACGCTTCTTGGATACTTACCGCCGTATTGGCTTAAAACCCTTTAAGGAGCGTGTCTATGCCTAATAGCCCTGCGCCTAATAAACCTGATGAGACGCAAGCTGAAGCGGTTGAACAGACACCGGTTCATGTCGATCACTTAATTTTCAATGGCGAGCTTGCGGCGGAAAACGCTTGGTGTGTTTCCTACGATACAGACACCCTGCCCGAACAGCGCCCAGCGTTTGTGCCGCTGGCGTTGTGGCAGGCCAATCAGGAAGACGCTGAGCTGGCACCACTACTCACCAGCGATACCGAGCTGACGGCCGAATTAGGCAAACAGCTTGGTAATGCCGTAGCCATCGCGATTGACTTCCCTGCCTTCACCGATGGCCGTGGCTACAGCATCGCCCGCCTGCTGCGCGAGCGCTACGGCTATAGCGGCGAAGTGCGCGCGGTGGGTGATGTTCTGGTGGATCAGTTGGAGTATATGCGCCGCTGTGGTTTTACTGCCATGGCGCTGCGCGATGACCAGCATCCCGAGGATGCCCTGCGCGCGCTAAGTTTTATCAGCGTTCGCTACCAACCCGATGTTGAAGAGCGACAGGCGCTGTTTGAGCGCCGTTTAGCCGATAATAAGTAGACGCAGAGAGTGAATGTTATAAACCCAAAAGGGCAGCTTCTGAACTGACCCCATAAACTTGGACAGTGAAAAACTAAGCAGCCAAGGCCTGATTTCGGTACTGCACCGGACTCAGGCCTTTTAATTTGGTCTTAATCCGCTCGTGATTGTAGTAATGGATATAGTGC